>NZ_JBFUEO010000001.1:0-287600 GCF_056403935.1 Pedococcus sp. P2_E4
TCCCCGCGGCGCCCGCCGCGCCGGCATACCTCTCCGCGGGCCCGGATGCACTCGAGCCCGCCCGCGTGCGGACGTGGGCCACTGACACGTGGCGCAGCCTCGTCGCCATGACGGACGAGAAGACCGGTCTGCCCGCCGACAACATCCCCGGGTCGCTCTCGGCGGGTGCCCGCTCGGGCTACACCTCGCCGACCAACATCGGTGGCTACCTGTGGTCGGCGATCGTCGCCCGCGAGCTGGGGATCATCAACCGCGGCGAGTGCACCAAGCGGCTGCTGCAGACCCTGCAGACGCTCTCCCGCATGGAGCACCACACCCCCAGTGGCATGTACTACAACTGGTACGACGAGGCGACCGGCAAGCCGGTCGTCATCTGGCCGGACAACGGCGACAAGGTCTTCCCGTTCTGCTCCAGCGTCGACAACGGCTGGCTGGGCGCAGCCCTGCGGGTCGTCATGGCCTCGGACCGTGCCGCCGCTGTCCTGGCAGGCAAGCTGTTCGGCCGCATGCGCTGGGACGCCTTCTACAACCCCGGTGACGACCCGGCCCATCCCGTGCGACCCGGTGGCCTCATCCACGGTGGCTTCTTCCCGTTCGACCACAACCGTCCCGGCGGGGTCTACCAGGGCACCCACATCGGTGGCGACCCGGTCTGGCTGACCACGCACCACTACGACACCACGGTGTCGGAGACGCGGATCACGAGCTACCTCGGCATCATCACCGGACAGATCCCGGCCAAGCAGTACTTCGCGATGTGGCGCACCTTCCCCGCGTCCTGTGACTGGTCGTGGCACGAGATGCAGCCCGTGGGCGAGCAGAAGGAGTACCTCGGGATCCCGGTCTTCGAGGGCGCCTACACCTACCGCGGTATGCACATCGTCCCGGGCTGGGGCGGCAGCATGTTCGAGGAGCTCATGCCCGACATGTTCGTGCCGGAGTCCAGCTGGGCGCCGCGCAGCTGGGGGCTCAACCACCCGCTGCACGTCCGCGCCCAGCGCGAGCACGGCCTCATCGAGGCCGGCTACGGCTACTGGGGCTTCTCGCCCTCGAGCAACCCCAATGGTGGGTACCGCGAGTTCGGCGTCGACCAGCTCGGCCTGAACCCGACGGGCTACCTCTCGGACATCGACACCTCAGACCCTACGTTCGCAGGCACCAACTACGACGCCGGCTTCGGCGAGTGCCGGCCGGGGCAGAACCCGAACCCCGCCTACCGCGACGGCGTCGTCACCCCGCACGCGGCGTTCCTGGCGATGATGCACGAGCCCCAGCAGGCGTACCAGAACCTCGCCAAGATCCAGGACGAGCTCAAGGCCTACGGCAAGGGCGGCTTCTACGACGCGGTCGCGGTGAAGTCCGGCAAGATCGCCGAGCGCTACCTCTCGCTCGACCAGGCCATGGTCATGGGCGCGATCGGTAACGTGTTGTCCGACAACGTGATCCGTCGCGCCTTCAGCACCCGCGAGGTCGAGCGGGCCCTGCGACCAGTGATCGGTGCGGAGGAGTTCGGGGCAGGACTGGCGTGAGCATCCCCACCTTCGCCACTGCCCCGGACGGCCACCGGTACCGCGACCTCAACGGCAACGGCCAGCTCGACCCCTTCGAGGACTCGCGGTTGTCCGTCGAGGAGAGGGTCGAGGACCTGCTGACGCGGATGTCGTTGCCCGAGAAGGCCGGGCTGATGTTCCAGACGGTCATCGAGGCCGGGGTCGACGGCACCGTCAAGGAGGCGGCCGGCGCCATCAGCAAGTCGCCGACATCGGACGTCGTCCTGCGCAAGCACCTGACGCACTTCAACGTGCACGCGCTCGACGACGCCCGCATCGCGGCCCGGTGGCACAACGCCCTCCAGGCCATCGCCGAGCAGTCACCGCACGGCATACCGGTCACGATCTCCACGGACCCGCGGCACGCCTTCATCGAGAACGCGGGAGCGTCCTTCGCCGCCAAGGCGTTCTCGCAGTGGCCCGAGGCCCTGGGCCTCGCGGCCCTGCGGGATGCCGCGCTGGTGCGCCAGTTCGGCGACATCGCGCGCCAGGAGTACTGCGCCGTCGGCATCCGGGCTGCCCTGCACCCGACGCTCGACCTCGCGACCGAGCCGCGCTGGGCCCGGCAGTCGGGCACCTTCGGGCAGGACCCCGACCTCGTGACCGAGCTCGGGGTGGCCTACCTCAAGGGCTTCCAGGGCGAGACGCTCGGGCCGACGAGCGTGGCCTGCACCAGCAAGCACTTCCCCGGCGGCGGACCGCAGAAGGACGGCGAGGACGCCCACTTCCCGTACGGCCGGGAGCAGGTCTACCCCGGTGGCCGCTTCGCGGACCACCTCAAGCCGTTCCCGCCGATCATCGAGGCCGGGACCGCGGCGATCATGCCCTACTACGGCATGCCCATCGCGCTCGAGGTCGACGGCGAGCCGATCGAGGAGGTCGGGTTCGGCTACAACCGCCAGATCGTGACCGGCCTGCTGCGCGAGGAGCTCGGCTACGACGGCGTGGTCGTGACCGACTGGGAGCTCGTCAACGACAACCACGTGGGCGACCAGGTGCTGCCTGCACGGGCGTGGGGCGTCGAGCACCTCGACCCGCCTGCGCGGATGCAGAAGATCATCGACGCGGGGGCCGACCAGTTCGGGGGCGAGGAGTGCGTCGAGCTGTTGCTCGACCTCGTCGCCGCCGGCCGGGTCAGCGAGGCGCGCGTCGACGAGTCCGCCCGCCGGTTGCTCGCCGTGAAATTCCGCCTGGGTCTGTTCGACAACCCCTACGTCGACGAGGAGGAGGCGGCGCAGACCGTGGGTCGCCAGGACTTCCGTGACGCCGGGTATGCCGCGCAGGCAGCCTCCGTGACGATCCTCCAGAACGGCTCGGCCGACCTCGCACCAGCCCTGCCGCTGGAGCCGGGTCGGCGCGTCTACGTCGAGAACATGTCGCCCGAGGCCGCGGCGTCGCTCGGCGAGGTGGTCGAGCGACCTGAGGACGCGGACCACGCGGTGGTCCGGCTGCTGGCGCCGTTCGACCCCCGGTCCGACCTGTTCCTCGAGTCGTGGTTCCACCAGGGCTCCCTCGAGTTCCCGCCGGGCCTCGTGTCGCGGCTGGCGCGGATCGCGGCGCACTGCCCCCTCGTCGTCGACGTCGTGCTGGACAGGCCTGCCGTCCTGACCCCGTTGCTGCCGTTCGCGAGTGCCCTGGTCGGCAGCTACGGCACGAACGACGAGGCGCTCGCGGACGCCCTGACCGGCCGCATCGCCCCGCGCGGTCGGCTGCCGTTCGACCTGCCGCGGTCGATGGAGGACGTCCGCCGTCACGGCGAGGACGTGCCCGGGTTCGACGACCCGCTGTTTGCGTTCGGGCACGGCCTTGAACTCATCCCTACCGTTTGACCGAGACAGCCCTTATGTTTAGGCCGTGAATCCATCCCAGGCGGCTCCCGGCTCGCAGGCATCCCTGCGTGAAGCCAACCGCCTCCGCGTGCTCGACGCCTTGCGGGACCAGGGGGCCATGACCCAGGTCGAGATCGCGGGGTTCACGGGGCTCAGCCCGGCGACCGTCTCGAACATGGTCAAGGAGCTCGACTCGGCCGGCGCCGTCGACCTCGAGCCGAGCATCCGGAACGGCCGGCGAGCCACCCTGGTGTCGCTGGCGACGGGCAGCACGCTCATCGCGGGCATCGCCTTCGGCGACCGGGACGTCCGTGTCGCGCTGGGCACGGGTCCGCGCGACATCATCGGCCGGCAGCGCATGCCGCTGCCTGCGGACCACGCCGCCGACGAGGGCATGGACCGGGCCTCGCACCTGCTGCTCGACCTTGTCGAGAAGTCCGGCAAGACGATGTCCGACGTCAAGGCCGTCGGGGTGGGCATCCCGGCTCCCGTCGACAGCCTCTCGGGCGAGGTCGGCAGCGAGAGCATCCTGCCGGGCTGGCGCGGGGTGGCCGTGGCCGAGGAGATGCAGGGCCGCCTCAAGGCCCGGGTCGCCGTCGACAACACGTCCAACCTGGCGGCGCTGGGTGAGCTCAGATGCGGTGTGCTGCAAGGAGTCCAGCACGGTGTCTACATCAAGCTGTCCTATGGGGTGGGTGCCGGCCTGATCCTCGACGGCGAGCTGTTCCGGGGTGCTGCCGGCACGGCTGGCGAGATCGGCCACCTGACGATCGACGAGAACGGCCCGGTGTGCCGGTGCGGCAACCGGGGCTGCCTCGAGACCTACATCGGGGCACGCGGGCTGCTCGACGCCCTGGCGTCGTCCCACGGCCCCCTGAGCCTGCGCGACGTCATCCAGCGGGCGATGGACGGCGACGCCGGGTGCCGCAGGGTCCTCGAGGACGCCGGACGTCACCTCGGTGTGGCCGTGGCGGGTCTGGTCAACCTGCTGAACCCCGAGGTCATCGTGCTCGGCGGGCAGCTGGCCAAGGTGGGCGACATCATCGCGGTCCCGATGCGCGCCTCGCTCGAGCGCTGTGCGATCCCGAGCGCGGCCGCCTCCGTCGAGGTGCGCGAGAGCCTGCTCGACCTGGACGCCGACGTGGTCGGTGCGCTCGTCTGCGCCGCGGCGCTGCTGCCGGCCAACGCCGGGGTGGCCCCCGCACTCGCGTCCATTTCTTGAATTCAACTCTTGACGCCAAGGGTGGTTCGGTACTTAACTCGGAACACCGCCGCACCACCGTGGCTGCGGCTGACCAAGGGAGTTCAGCTATGCGCACCCGTTCAACTCGTCTCGCCGGGGCCGCTCTCGTGGCTGGCCTCGGCATCGCCTCCCTCGCCGCCTGCGGCGACTCCGACTCGGGCAGCGGTTCCAGCTCGAGCAGCTCCGGCGGCGGTGGGGGCGGCGGCAAGAAGATCGCCCTGCTCCTGCCCGAGTCCAAGACCACCCGCTACGAGACCTTCGACCGGCCGCTGTTCGAGGCCGCCGTCAAGAAGGACTGTGCGGACTGCACGATCATCTACAGCAACGCCGACCAGGACCCCGCCAAGCAGCAGCAGCAGGCCGAGGCCGCGCTGACGCAGGGCGCGAACGTCCTCGTGCTCGACCCGGTCGACGGCAAGGCCGCTGCCTCGGTCGTCGCCAGTGCCAAGGGCCAGGGCGTCCCGGTCGTGGCGTACGACCGCTTCATCGCCGGGGCCGACTACTACGTGTCGTTCGACAACGAGACCGTCGGCAAGCTCCAGGCGCAGACCCTCGTCGACATCATCAAGAAGGGCGGCAAGACCTCGGGCGACCTGGTCATGATCAACGGCTCGCCCACCGACCCGAACGCCGGCAGCTTCAAGAAGGGCGCGCATAGCGTCCTCGACTCCAGCGGCTTCAAGATCGCGGCCGAGTACGACACCCCGGACTGGAGCCCTGACAAGGCCCAGGCCTGGATGGAGGGCCAGATCTCGGCGGTCAAGGGCAACCTCGTCGGCGTCTACGCCGCCAACGACGGCACCGGCGGCGGCGCCATCGCGGCGCTGAAGGCCGGCGGTGTGAAGCCGCTTCCGCCCGTGACGGGTCAGGACTCCGAGATCGCCGCCATCCAGCGCATCCTCTCCGGTGACCAGGCCATGACCATCTACAAGCCGATTCCGCCGGAGGCCGAGGCAGCCGCCAAGGCGGCCATCGCGCTGGCCAACAAGCAGAAGCCCGCGTCGACCACCACGACCGACGGGGTCGCCTCCACGATCCTCGACCCGATCGCCGTCACCAAGGACACGATCAAGGACACCATCGTCAAGGACAACGTCTACAAGATCACCGACCTCTGCTCCGGGGCTTTCGCCGCGGCGTGCACGGCGGCAGGCTTGAGCTGACGGACCCCACTACCCGAGTCCGGGAGGGCCGCCGCGCGGCAGCCCTCCCGGCCACGGGTGCACCCGGCACCCGACCCACCAAAGGACAACGATGACCGCCACCCTCTCGCCGCCGACGACGTCGGTGCTCTCGCTGGCCGGAGTCTCCAAGCGCTTCGGCGCGGTGCAGGCCCTCAAGGACATCGACTTCGACGTCCATGCCGGGGAGGTCGTGGCGCTCGTGGGCGACAACGGCGCCGGCAAGTCCACCCTCGTCAAGACCATCGCCGGCGTCTACACGCCCGACGAGGGCGAGATGCACTTCGACGGCAAGGCCGCCTCGGTGTCCAGCCCCGCCGAGGCGCAGCACCTGGGCATCGCGACGGTGTTCCAGGACCTCGCGCTGTGCGACAACCTCGACGTCGTCGCCAACCTGTTCCTCGGTCGCGAGCTCTACCTCGGGCGCGCGCTCGACGAGGTGACGATGGAGCACGAGTCGTGGCGACTGCTGCGCCAGCTGAGTGCCAAGATCCCCTCCGTGCGGATCCCCGTCGCCAGCCTCTCCGGTGGCCAGCGGCAGACCGTCGCGATCGCCCGCTCGCTGCTGGGCCAACCCAAGGTCGTGATGCTCGACGAGCCCACGGCGGCTCTCGGCGTGGCCCAGACCGCCGAGGTGCTCAACCTCGTCGAACGCCTGCGCGAGAACGGCCTCGGCGTCATCCTCATCAGCCACAACATGTCCGACGTCATGGCCGTCGCCGACCGGGTCAGCGTCCTGCGGCTCGGCCGCAACAACGGTGTCTTCACCGTCAGCCAGACCACCAGCCAGGAGATCATCGCGGCCATCACGGGCGCGACGACCAACGCCGTCTCCCAGCGCGCGGCCCGACGCTCCAGCGTCGACAGCCCCGCCACGGACGCCCAGGAGGAGCAGTCATGAGCGCCCCCGCCCCCACCCCGGAGGTGCAGCCCGCCGACGCGACCGCCGCCCTCCCGGCCGACCTGCAGGACGAGCGCCTCATCGCCAGCCAGGGAGTTGGTGGCTTCGTCCGCGCCTTCCTGTCGCGACTGCGCAGTGGCGACCTCGGCTCGCTGCCGGTCGTCGTCGGCCTCGTCGTGATCTGGGGCGTGTTCCAGTCACAGAACGACGCCTTCCTCTCCAGCCGCAACCTGGTCAACCTCACCCAGCAGAGCGCGGCCACCGGCACCATCGCCCTCGGCATCGTCCTGGTGCTCCTGCTCGGCGAGATCGACCTGTCGGTCGGGTCGGTCTCGGGCCTGTCCGCCTCGATCCTCGCCGTCGCCTTCGTCAGCCACGGCTGGTCGCTGCCGCTGGCGATCCTCGCGTCACTGGCCGCCGGCGCCGCGGCGGGTGCGGTCTACGGGTTGCTCTACACGAGGTTCGGCGTGCCGTCCTTCGTCATCACCCTGGCGGGATTGCTCGGCTTCCTCGGGCTGCAGCTCAAGGTCCTCGGTGACGAGGGCTCGATCAACATCCCGTTCGACTCCGGACTGGTGAAGTTCGCGCAGGCCAGCTTCATCTCCGACGCCCTCGCCTACACCCTGGTCGCGGTCGTCGTGGGCGTCTATGCAGCGACGAGGCTGCGCACCAACCAGCGCCGCAGCGCGGCGGGGCTCTCGACGATCCCCGTGGTCACGCTGGTGGTCCGGGCGGCCGCACTGGCGCTGCTGCTCGGCATCCCGGTCTACGTGCTCAACCGGGACCGGGGTGTCTCGTACATGTTCCTGTTGTTCGTCACCCTCGTCGTCGTCTTCGACTTCGTCATCAGGCGCACCCGCTGGGGCCGCTCGGTCATGGCGATCGGGGGCAACGTCGAGGCTGCCCGCCGCGCCGGCATCAACGTGCGCCGCGTCTACGTCACGGTCTTCGTGCTCTGCTCGATGCTCGCCGCGCTCGGGGGACTGCTGGCCGCCGGCCGGCTCGCGTCGGCCAACCAGAGCAGCGGTGGCGTCGACATCAACCTCAACGCGATCGCGTCCGCCGTCATCGGCGGCACGTCGCTGTTCGGTGGTCGCGGCTCGGCGTACTCGGCGCTCCTCGGCATCCTCGTGCTCCAGTCGATCTCCAACGGGCTCAGCCTGGTCAACCTCGGGTCGCCGGAGCGCTACATGATCACCGGTGGCGTTCTCCTCCTGGCCGTCATCGTCGACTCCCTGAGCCGCCGCAGCCGCGCTGCCCACGGCCGCGCCTGAGACTCACCGCACAGAGGGCTCTCCGCACGAAAGGGCGGGGTATGCCGGGTGGTCACCACCCTGCATACCCCGCCCTTTGTGCCTGGCCGGGACCTCAGTGGGTGGCGGCGTGCTCCGCGGCCTGGCGCTGGGACCAGAGGCGGTCGGCGGCGTCGATGCTGGCCCGCGAGCCGAGGTCGACACCGGCCCGCGCCGCAGCGGCCTTCGCCCTGGCGCTGGTCAGGTCGGGCGCGAGGACGCGCTCGGGGCTGATCGAGGAGTCGGCCGCGGCATACGTGCGCTGCTGGCGAGCCATGGCGTCCCGGTTGGCGGCTGCCGCGGTGAGAGTGGCCTTGCTGACGGTGACCGCACTGCCGGTCAGCGGGGTGCTGACGGTGGGCGTGTAGCCGTCGCGGTGCCCGGCGACGTTGGGGTGGTAGCTCTCGCCGACCGGGTTCGAGAGGCCGTTGAGCCATTCGACGTCGTCGCAGACGGCGTGGCCGACGAACCGGCTCGTCGGGTTGGCGAACGTGAAGCCCTTGGCCGCGGCCTGCGCCGACGTCTTGGAGTTGAGCAGGTCGGCCGTCTGGTTGAGCCTGGTCTCCTCGGCCGGGGAGAACCACGTGAAGGCGTTGCAGTCCTCGCCCTGGAAGATGCGCGGGTAGCCCACGACGACCACCTTGGCGTTCGGGGCCTTGGTCTTGATCGACGCGTAGAGCGTGGACAGGCGGCCCGGGATGGTGTTGTTGATGAGTCCCTGTGCCGTGTCGATGGCCCCGTTGCAGTCACTCATCCAGCCGGGCTGCGCGCACTCGGTCAGCACGTCGGCGAACCCTGCGTCGTTGCCGCCGACGGAGATGGTCACGTGGGTCGTCGAGGCGCTGAGGGCAGAGAGCTGCGTGCTGGTCACGTCGGCGACCTTGGCGCCCGAGCAGGCTCGGAAGTTGAGGGTCAGTCCCTTGCTCGCCGCGATGAGTGACGGATAGGCGTACACCGACCGCTGGCAGGAGGTGCCGTCGTTGATATAGGTCCTCGTGCCGGTGCCGGACGAGTACGAGTCGCCTAGTGCGACATACGAGTTCGCGGCCAGTGCGGGTGCTGCCGTGAGGGTGAGTGCACCCGCGACCGCGAGGGTCGCCACTGCACCGAACGTGCGGGTTGTCGCCATTGATCACTCCTGCAGTCCGAAGGAACGGTGGTCGCACAGTAGGGGCGTGACCATCGGCCGACGCGATGCGGAACCGAATGCATGCCAAGTTCTTACCTTCGGTCACCTCGAGCCGGGGTACTGCGAGGATGGCCCCATGTGGCGCGAGGTGGTCCTGGGTCTGCTGGTGGGTCTGCTCGCGGCGTGGCTGGCCCTCGTCGTCACGCTGCTGGCCCTGCGGCCGTCCAGGGGATCGCTCCGGGAGTCCATGCGCCTGCTGCCCGACCTGCTGCGCCTGCTGCGCGACCTCGCTGCCGACTCGTCGCAGCCGAGAGGCGTCCGCTGGCGGCTCGGTGGGCTGCTCGTCTATCTCGCCTTCCCCATCGACCTGGTCCCGGACTTCCTGCCGGTGATCGGCTATGCCGACGACGTCATCGTGGCCGTCTGGGTGCTGCGGTCGGTCGTGCGCACGGTCGGCGTCGACGAGGTGCGTCGGCACTGGCGCGGCACGGATGACGGCTTCGCGGCGCTGCGGACGGTCACCGGGATCTGAGGCCATCCTCCGCGGCCGCCGCGAGAGGCGGCCTGACCTGCGCAAACGCCCCAGTTCTGAGTGGCGGTCGGCGACCGGGTGGCATAGGAAGGGGGGAGCGGCGTGACACGGCGTCGCTCGACGACAGGGAGAACCAGTCATGACCGAAACCCCCCTGAACGAAGCAAGCGACGACGAGGGCGGCATCGGCCCCGCTGACGGCGGTGCCGCGGGTATGCCGGCCAGCGCCGAAGGCGGTGACGGCGGCGCCGACGGCGGGGCTGGCAGTGGCTCCGACGGTGGCGCGGATGGCGGTGCCGACGGCGGTGCCAGTGGGGGCTCGGCCGACGGCGGCGCGGACCCGAGCGGCCACGACGGTGGAGCTGACGGTGGCGCCGACGGTGACGCAGGCGACGGACCGGCGGACGGCGGGGCCGACCCGAGCGGCCGCGACGGTGGTGCCGACGGCGCAGCAGGCAGCTGAAGGTCGGTGACCACCAGGTCCCCCACGTGACCGCAACGTCACCGCACCGGGTGCCCGCCCCCAGTGGTGGGCACCCGGCGCAGTCGCGCCTGGTCGCCGTGCCGCCGGCTGAGTTCGCGGCGCGGTACTGGTCGCGGGAACCCCTCCTCAGCCGCGCCCGGGACCTCCGCGGGTCATTCGACGACCTGTTCTCCGCGGGGGCCGTCGACGAGCTGGTGTCCAGTCGCGGCCTGCGGACCCCGTTCCTGCGTATGGCGCGTGATGGCGCGACCCTCGAGGCGCGCAGCTTCACGCGTGGTGGGGGGATCGGTGCCTCCATCGGCGACCAGGCCAGTGACGACGCGGTCCTGCACCACTTCACCGACGGGGCGACCCTGGTGCTGCAGGGGCTGCACCGGACGTGGCGCCCGATCGTCGACTTCTCCCAGCAGCTCGCCGCCGAGCTCGGTCACCCCGTGCAGGTCAACGCCTACGTCACCCCGCCGGGCAGCACCGGGTTCAGCGACCACTACGACGTCCACGACGTGTTCGTCCTCCAGGTGGCGGGGGAGAAGCGGTGGCGGATCCGGCCACCGGTACTCGAGCTGCCATTGCGCGACGAGCCCTGGACCGATCGCCGGACCGCGGTCGAGCAGGCCGCGCAGGAGCCGCCACTGATGGAGGAGACCTTCGCGCCGGGCGACTGCCTCTACCTGCCGCGCGGCTACCTCCACGCCGCGACAGCTCTGGGCGGCACGAGCATCCACCTCACGATCGGGGTCCACACCTGGACGCGCCGGCACCTCGCCGACGAGCTGGTCCGCGCGGCGGTCGACCGGGCGAGCAGCTCACGGGAGCTGCGCTCCGCCCTCCCCCTCGGCACCGACCTGGTGGGCGCGGGTCCGGCGACGGACGACGTCGAGGCCGTCCGGACCGCCCTGCTGGAGGCGCTCGCGCAGGTCGACGCGAGCGACCTCGTCGCCGGGCTGGCCGGCCCCGCCAGAGCGGCCCAACGCCCCGCTCCCCTCGCGCCCCTGGCCCAGGCAGAGGCGGCGGCTGCCCTCGAGCCGGGCACCCGGCTGCTGCTGCGGGCCCACGTCGCAGCCAGTCTGGTGTCGGCGGCCGGCGGTCGCACCGTCCTGCGCAGCCGCGTGGGGGCGCTCCCCGTCGACCGGGCCGATCTCGCGGCGGTCGAGCAGCTCCTCACGACCGGCTCGGCGGACGCGGACGAGCTGGGCCTCGAGCTCGCTCGCAGCCTGCTGGTCACCGGCGTCGTCGTCCCTTCATGACGACGCCTCGCTGCTCGACGTCCGCGCGGCGTCGCGGTGACCCGCTGGTGGGGACCGCGGCTCCGGCCACGCGGTGGCTCCTCCTGGAGCACCCGGGCGGCTGGGCTCCCGCGGCACTCGACAGCGCCGGGATCCACGCGTCGGTCGCCGACCGCCTGCACCGCGCGGCTCTCGAGGTGGGCGGACGCGTGGTGCTCGTCAGGCGACCCGCCGTGCGAGGAGAGGGTGCTGGCCGCGACGGCGAGCGGCAGTGGGCGGTGGTCGACATCGGCGGCCGGCAGCAGTGGGGGACGTGGCGTCCCGGCGACGACCTGGCCGGTCCACTGAGGGCGCTCGTCGACGGACCCGCGGAACCGGTCGAGCCGAGCGGGTCCGCCGACGCACCCACGATGGCGCCGCCCCTCCCGCTCTTCCTGGTGTGCACGCACGGCCGTCACGACGTGTGCTGTGCCGTGCGCGGCCGACCTGTCGCCCTCGCGCTCGCCGACCGCTGGCCCGACCACACGTGGGAGTGCACCCACATCGGGGGCGACCGGTTCGCCGCGAACGTGCTCGTCGTCCCCGACGGGACGGTCTACGGCGGGCTGGACGAGGAGACCGCCGTCGGCGTGATCGAGGGACACCTGCGCGGCCAGGTCGACACTGACCACCTGCGCGGGTTCTCCGCACACCCGCCCGCCGTCCAGGCCGCGCTCGCAGCCGTCCTGGCCGAACACGGGCCTGCGGCCGTCACCGAGGTCCGCTCGGGCGAGGTCGTGCACCGCGACACCACCTCCTGGCAGGTCGAGGTCCTCGGGACCGGCGTGGTGCCAGCCCGCTCGCAGGTCTCGGTGACCCGTACCCGTCAGCCGTCCGCGCGACTCACCTGCCGCGCCGAAGGCGACACCACCGCCTTCGCGTGGGTCGCCACGCTCGATGACGTCGGCCCCCGACACTGAGCCGTCATCCCGTCACCGGCAGGAGCTGCGGGGTCAGCGCGGGGTGGCCGGGATGCGTTCGGTCGTGGGCTCGACACCACGTCCACAGCTGCGGGTGGTGTCCCCGGATGGCGGGGCGGGCACGGTCTCCTCGATGCGCGACCCGTTGATGAGCGTCACGTCGTCGTAGGCCGGGCGACCCTCGATGACGTTGCGGAACTGGTAGCGGGTGAGCGACGCGATGCGGCAGTCCTCGCCGAAAGCCGCGATGTCGAACGCCGACGGCTGTCCCGTGAGCTCCTGTCCCTCCTCGGCCGTGAGGAAGTGGCTGAACGGCCCGCCGCCGGTGAACGTCCCCACCCCGATCCGGTTGCCCTCGAGCTCGGCCTTGTGCAGGTGCCCGTTGACCTTGACGCCGGCCCGCTCCACGCCCTCGACCGCCGCCGGCTCGTGCGACACCACCATGTCCGGGACAGTGGTGTCGGCCATCGCCGCATTGAAGGCGTCCGTGGCGGGTCGCTGCTTGGCTGCGTTGTTGCGGTTGTCGTCGCCGAACCAGCGCGGGTCGTCGAACCCGGCGACTCGCACACCGCCGATCGACTGCACAGCGTAGGTCTGCGGATCTGGTTGCAGCAGAACGACATTGGGGACCTTGGCCAGTCGGTCCAGCAGCTCCCGGTCGACGTCGGAACGGCCGTCGTGGTTGCCCTTCACGAACAGGTACGGGACTCCCAGCGACTCGATACCGCGGAAGATGTCCGCCGCGTCGGCCTCCGTCGTGCTGCCGAAGTTGACCAGGTCGCCCGAGTCGATCACCGCATCGACCTGCTCCTGCTCGACGATCGTCTTCATCAACGCGTACTGGTTGCCGCCATGGATGTCCGACACGAGCAGGAACCGCGCGGCCACCGGAGCGTTGAGGGCCTGCGGGGCGTACTTGTCCTGCAACGCCGAGGACAGCGCCAGCAAGTTCTTCAGGTAGGGCGCAGTCTGCTGGGCCCTGGTCTCGACATCTTCCAGCAGGTCCGAGTTCCGTTGCACCGTCCCGAGGACGCCGGTTGTCGCGAACTTCTCGAGCCGCTCGGGCTGGTAGGTCAGCCCGACCACGCCGAACGTCGCGACGCACGAGGCGACCCACACGCCGGCGACCGCGCTGGCGAGCCAGGGTCGCGGACGGCCGTGTCGCCACGCGGCATACCCGGACAGGACGGCGAGTGCGACCACGAGGGAGCCGACCGCAAACCGCCACCCCAGCGCGATCGCGGCGCCGCGCGCCGCCCGCTCGAGCTCGAGCGGAGTGGGCTGCAACGAGCTCACCGAGATGTTCGGCTGCGCGAGCAGGTCTGTGATGCGCTCCTTGACGTGCACCTGGGTGACCACGCCCGGAGCCGGGAGGGGGCCGGCGAAGTCGAGGCGGATGTCTCCGAAGATCGTGGGGCTCTGGATCGCCGAGATGTCGTTCGGGTCCAGCGACAGGCGCAGGCTCGCGCCGTAGTTCGTGGTGTCGGCCTCGCTGGGGAACAGCGTGGTGGCCGCGACACCGCCGGCGTTGCAGGCGACGAAGAGTGCGGCGAGCAGTGCGACGCGAACCAGCCACCGGGACACGCGACCCCTGCGGCGTGGGCGATCCGGACCGGTCGTCACCCTCCCACCGTAAGCGGCTTCGGGGGTGCAAGGGTGACGCAGGGGTCACCCCTGCACCCCCAATCTCGAGGAGACCTAGGGTGAGGCGTATGCCGGGTGCCTTGGGGACGTTGGAGGACCGCACCTTCGGGGCGGTCCTCTTCGACATGGACGGAACGCTCATCGACTCGATCCCGGTGGTGATCCGCAGCTGGCTGCGCTGGGCGCAGGAGGAGGAGGTCGACCCGCGACGGCTGGTCGGGTTCCACGGAGTGCCTGCCCGGGGCGTGGCCGCGGCGGTCCTGCCGCCCGAGCGGGTCGATGCCGCAGTCGAGCGCATCGAGGCGATCGAGGTGGCCGACACCGACGGCATCACCATCCTGCCGGGCACGCTCGACGCGCTGACGGCGCTGCGGTCGGCCGGCCCGGACGGCCGCGACCTGGCGGCGATCGCCACGTCGTGCACGACGCCCCTCGCGGCGGCCCGGATCGCGGCCACCGGACTGCCGGCCCCGACCGTCGTCGTGACCGCGAGCGACGTGGCGCAGGGCAAGCCGCACCCCGACCCGTTCCTCCTCGCGGCGAGGCGCCTGGGCGTCGACCCGCGCGACTGCCTGGTCGTCGAGGACGCCCCGGGAGGGCTCGAGGCAGCCCGCGCCGCCGGGTGCGCGACGCTCGCGGTGTCCACGACGACCCCGGTGGCCGACCTGATCGCCGACGCCGTGGTCGACGACCTCGGGTCCGTGCGGTTCAGGGTCGAGTCCGGCCGGGTGCGAGTCGAGGCCCGCTGACCTGGAGGGGCACGCGCCCGCTTTACCCTCCGCATACCTCGGTGTTATCGCACCCCAAAGGTGAGGTTATAGTCGGACACTGCCCCTTCGTCGACGTGGGGGCAGCTCCCATGCCAGCCTCACCAAGGACGACTCCATGCGCACCCGCTTGTCACTGCTCGCACTCCTGCTCGCCGCCACCACCGCGCTGGCAGCCTGCGGTGGTTCCTCCTCCGCTGACACCGATCTCGCCCGCGTCAAGGACGCCGGAGTCCTGAAGATCGGCACCGAGGGCACGTACTCGCCGTTCAGCTACCACGACCCCGCGAACAACCAGCTCACGGGCTACGACGTCGAGGTGGCCAAGGCGGTCGCGGCCAAGCTCGGTGTGAAGGCGGAGTTCGTCGAGACGCCTTGGGACGCCATCTTTGCCGGCCTGACCTCGAAGCGGTTCGACGTCATCGCCAACCAGGTGACGCGCAACAGCGAGCGCGAGGCCCTGTACGGGCTCAGCTCGACCTACACGATCTCCGAGGGGGTCATCGCGACCCGGGCCGACGACTCGTCGATCACGGGCCTGGCGGACCTCAAGGGCAAGAAGACCGCCCAGAGCCTCACCTCGAACTGGGCAAAGGTCGCCAAGGACGCCGGTGCGGACGTCGAGGGCGTGGAGGGCTTCACGCAGGCCGTCACGCTGGTGAAGCAGAAGCGGGTCGACGCGACCGTCAACGACAACCTCGCCGTCCTGGAGTACCAGAAGTCCACCGGCGACACCTCGATCAAGATCGCCGCCAAGACGGGTGAGACCTCCGAGCAGGTCGTCGCGACGCGCAAGGACTCCGACCTCGTGGCCGCCATCAACGCTGCGCTCGCCGACCTCCAGAAGGACGGCACGCTGAAGAAGATCTCGGAGAAGTACTTCAGCACCGACGTCTCGGTGAAGCAGTAGTCCGGCGGTGAACGGCCAGACCCTCACCCTGGTCAGGGACAGCCTCTGGCCGATGCTCAAGGCCATGGTGCTCGGGACGATCCCGCTCACTGCTGCGAGCTTCGTCCTGGGTCTGGCCCTCGCGCTCGTCGTGGCGCTCATGCGGCTGTCGCCGGTCCGCGTGGTGTCGGGCGTCGCCCGTGTCTACATCTCCATCATCCGGGGGACGCCGCTGCTGCTGCAGCTGTTCCTCATCTACTACGGCCTGCCGTCGGTGGGGATCCGGTTCGACCCCTTCCCCGCAGCCATCATCGCGTTGTCCCTCAACGTCGGCGGCTATGCCGCGGAGGTGATCCGGGCGGCGATCCTGTCGGTCCCGAAGGGGCAGTGGGAAGCCGCCTCGACCATTGGCATGGGCTACACCACCACCCTGCGCAAGGTCGTCCTGCCACAGGCCACGCGCAACGCGATCCCGCCCCTGTCGAACACCCTGATCTCGCTCGTCAAGGACACCTCGCTGGCCTCGACCATCCAGGTCGGCGAGCTGATGCGCAAGGCGCAGGAGGTCGCGGCGCCGACGTTCCAGTTCTTCGAGCTCTACGCGGTGGCGGCGGCGTACTACTGGGTCGTGTGCCACCTGCTGTCCATCCTCCAGAACCGCCTCGAGGCGCGAGAGAACAGGTACGTGGCGCGATGACCGACCCGCTGGGCTACACCCCGACGTCGCAGGACCCGGCCGAGGGCGCGCTGGTCTCCGTACGCGGTCTCGCCAAGGCGTTCGGCGACAACCAGGTGCTGCGCTCGATCGACTTCGAGGTGCACGCCGGCACGGTCACGGTGCTGATCGGTCCGTCGGGCTCGGGCAAGACGACCGTCCTGCGCTCGCTCAACGCCCTCGAGCGACCCGACGCCGGGCAGGTCCGGATCGGTCACGTCGACGTCGACTACTCGGGACCGGTCGCCAAGGACGACCTGGTGCGGCTGCGGGCGCAGAGCGGCATGGTGTTCCAGGCCCACAACCTGTTTCCCCACATGACCGTCCTGCAGAACGTCACCGCGGGACCGGTCGTCGTGCAGAAGCGCCCGCCGGCCGAGGCCGAGCGCGAGGCCCGCGCGCTGCTGGAGGCCGTCGGACTGGCCGAGAAGGCCGACTCCTACCCGTTCCAGCTGTCCGGTGGCCAGCAGCAGCGGGTGGGGATCGCCCGGGCCCTCGCGATCCGGCCCGAGCTCATGCTCTTCGACGAGCCGACGTCGGCGCTCGACCCCGAGCTCGTGGGCGAGGTCCTCGCCACGATGAAGGACCTTGCGGCACAGGGCTGGACGATGGTCGTGGTGACGCACGAGATCCGGTTCGCCCAGCAGGTCGCCGACCAGGTGCTGTTCATGGACGGTGGCGTGATCGTGGAGCGCGGATCCCCGGCCGAGGTGCTGTCGAAGCCGCAGACCGAGCGGGCCCGGCAGTTCCTGCACCGGATCCTGGACCCGCTGTAACCTGCCCCGCTCCGATCGCCGCCCCATAGGGTGCCGACATGGACGCTGACGTCATCGTGGTCGGGGCCGGACTGGCCGGACTGGTCGCCACCGCCGAGCTCGCCGATGCGGGCCGCCGCGTGCTCGTGGTCGACCAGGAGAACGCTGCCAACCTGGGTGGCCAAGCGCACTGGTCCTTCGGGGGTCTGCTGTTCGCCGACAGCCCGGAACAGCGACGGATGGGCATCAAGGACAGTGCCGACCTGCTGTGGCAGGACTGGCAGGGCACGGCCGGCTTCGACCGGCTCGAGGACGAGGACCGGTGGGGCATCCAGTGGGCGCGCGCCTACGTCGACTTCGCCGCGGGCGAGAAGCGCGCCTGGCTGCACGAGCAGGGGATGCGGTGGTTCCCGGTCGTCGGCTGGGCCGAGCGCGGTGACGGGTCGGCCTCCGGGCACGGCAACTCGGTGCCGCGCTTCCATGTCACGTGGGGCACCGGACCGGGGGTCCTCGAGCCGTTCCTGCGCCGGGTCGCCGAGCACGTCAGGACCGGACGCGTCGAGCTCCGGCACCGGCACCGGGTCGACGAGCTGGTGACCTCTGGTGGCGCCGTCACCGGCGTCCGCGGCACTGTCCTGGCTCCCGACGACGTCGAGCGTGGCCGCCCCTCCCGGCGGGACGAGGCGGGGGAGTTCGAGCTGTCGGCCCAGGCAGTCGTCGTGACCAGCGGAGGAATCGGAGCCAACCACGACCTCGTCCGCGAGAACTGGCCCGACCGGCTCGGGAAGGCGCCGCAGCACATGCTCACCGGCGTCCCGGCATACGTCGACGGTCGCATGCTCGCGATCACGGAAGCCGCGGGTGGGCGCATCGTCAACCGCGACCGGATGTGGCACTACGTCGAGGGCATCGAGAACTGGGACCCCATCTGGCCCGACCACGCCATCCGCATCCTCCCGGGTCCGAGCTCGCTGTGGTTCGACGGCAACGGCAACCGGCTGCCCGCGCCGTTGTTCCCCGGATTCGACACCCTGGGCACCCTCGCCCACCTGCGCAGGACGGGGCACGACCACAGCTGGTTCGTCCTCACGAGCAAGATCATCGGCAAGGAGTTCGCGCTCTCGGGGTCGGAGCAGAACCCCGACCTGACCGGCAAGTCGGTCAAGGACGTCATCGGCCGCGCCAGGGCCGACATGCCCGCACCGGTGCGGGCCTTCGTCGACAAGGGCGCCGACTTCGTGTCGGCCGGCACCCTGCGCGAGCTCGTCGACAAGATGAACGCCCTCACGCCCGACGCGCCGCTGGACTACGCGCACCTGGAGCGCCAGGTCGTCGAGCGCGACCGCCAGCTCGACAACGCGTTCTGCAAGGACGCCCAGGTGACCGCCTTGCGCGGGGCCCGCAACTACCGCGGCGACAAGCTGATCCGCACGGCCAGCCCGCACAAGATCCTCAACCCGGAGGCCGGTCCGCTCATCGCCGTGCGGCTCAACATCCTCACGCGCAAGACCCTGGGCGGCCTCGAGACCGACCTCTCGTCGCGCGTCCTGTCCGCGTCGGGTGATCCGGTGCCCGGCCTGTATGCCGCGGGTGAGGTCGCCGGGTTCGGCGGCGGTGGGGTGCACGGGTACCGGGCGCTCGAGGGGACCTTCCTCGGTGGGTGCATCTTCGGTGGCCGCACGGCGGGGCGCGCGGCTGCGGCCGCTGTCGGCTGAGGCGGCTGAGGGATCGGCCTCCGTGCGCTGAGGGCCACTGCGCACGGGACGCTGCCCGCGGCAGCGGCCCCGCGGGCTCGCAGGTCATCCCGCGCGTGACCCCGGGGGGCCTCCTCTCGTTGAGTGACCAGAGCCCACCCAGGAGGACCCATGCGCCGCACCGCACCCCTCGTCCCTGCACGCCTCGCCGCAGCCCTTGCCGTCGCCCTGACCGCGAGCCTGCTCGGCGCCGGTGGTGCCCAGGCCCACGGCGACCGCAAGGACGACGCCCATCGAGCCGCGGAGAAGCGGGCCGCCGCCTCGAGCGCGGGCACGTCCGTGCCGCTCGTCAACAGCCCGAACACCCGGCTGGCTGCGAACTTCCCCGAGACGGCAGGCATCTCGGGGTGCTTCCTCAAGACGGCACCGTTGTTCGTGATGTCCTCGCTGGACTCGCTGAGCGTCTTCGACGTGAGCGACCCCGTGGCGCCCAAGCTCGTGGGCACCATCCCCAACCTCGTGTTCGAGAACGAGGCGATCAACTGTGGCGAGCGCAGGACCAAGACCGGCACGAAGCGGTTCGCCCTCATCGGGGTCGACACGTATGACGTGTCCGCCGACATCCAGCACACCGCGTCCGCGCTGGGTGGCAAAGAGCTCATCGTCGTCGACGTGACGGACCCGACGAAGCCGCGGCTCCAGTCCAGCGCCACCGCGTCGACCAGCACCCACACGGTGGCGTGCGTCGACGACCGTGACTGCCGGTTCGCCTACTCCGCCGGGGGGCGCACGAACTTCTCGCTGATGGACCTCGACAACCTGGACGCGCCCCATGAGGTCGACGCCGACCCGGCCGTCGCCGGGGTCCAGCCGTTCGCGTCACCCTCGGGCGGGCACAAGTGGAACTTCGACAAGGCGGGCTTCGGCACGCACACCGGCTACAACGGCTCCTCGGTCTTCGACGTGCGCGACCCGCTGCACCCTCGCCTGGTCACGACGACCGGTCTGGCCGGCCGCGGCTTCGAGCCGGACGGTGTGACGAGGAACGGCTACAACGACTTCATCCACCACAACTCGTTCCGGCCGAACGCCGAGGCCTTCGTCCCGGACGCGGAGCCCAGCCTGGCCAACGGCAACGTCCTGCTCGTGACCGAGGAGGACTACGAGCAGGTCGACTGCTCGAAGGCCGGCTCGTTCCAGACCTGGTGGGTCAAGCGGCTGGACGGCACCCCTGACGCGATCGTGCCGCTCGACAAGGTGGAGGTGGCCGACCTGGGCTCCTTCCCGCTCCCCGTCGGTGGGTTCTGCTCCGCGCACTGGTTCGACTTCCACCCGTCCGGAATCGTGACCGTCGGGTTCTACGGCGGCGGCACCCAGCTCGTCGACGTCCGGAACCCCCGGCACATCACGCCATACGGTCACGCGGTCTGGGGCGCCTCGGAGGTGTGGGACTCGTACTGGGTGCCCGACTACAACCACCAGGACGTCAGGACCGACCGCAAGACGAACATCGCGTACTCGGTCGACCTGGTCCGGGGCCTGGACGTCTACACGGTCGACCTCCCCGGCCAGGCGGCGACGCCGACGACCCAGTCGTTGCCGCGGGGGCTGATGCCCTGACCGCCTGGGTCAGGGCAGCCGGTCGCGCACGATCGTGTCGAGCACGCCCAGCGGCAGGCTGCCCCCGTCGAGGACGGCGTCGTGGAAGGCCTTGATGTCGAACGCGTCGCCCTGGCGCTCCTCGGCCTCGCGGCGGATCCTCAGGAGCTCGAGCCGCCCGATCATGTAGCCGCACGCCTGACCCGGCAGCACGGCATACCGGTTGACCTCGCTGGTGACGTTGGCCCTGGACATCGGTGAGTTGGCCACCATGTAGTCGATGGCTTGCTGGCGGCTCCAGCCGAGGGCGTGCAGACCGGTGTCGACGACGAGGCGACAGGCCCGCACGGAGTCCATCGTCAGCATGCCGAGGCGGGTCAGCGGGGTGGAGTAGAGGCCCATCTCGTCGGCCAGTCGCTCGGTGTAGAGCCCCCAGCCCTCGGCGTAGGCGTTGAAGGTCGTGTGGCGGCGCAGGGCGGGCAGGTCGGTGAGCTCGGCCGCGATCGCCAGCTGGAGGTGGTGGCCCGGGATGCCCTCGTGGTAGGCCAGGGCCTCGATCTCGACGCGGCCCCACGCCGTCGGGTCGGACGTGTTGACGTAGAACACGCCACCGCGCGAACCGTCGTCGGACGGCGGGTAGTAGAAGCCCAGGGCGCCGTGGCTCGTCGTCCTGATCTCGCACTCGGCCGCGGGGAGGCGGTTGAACCACGACGGCATCTCGGCGCGCGCCCGCGCGAAGGCCGTCTCGCACTCGGCCAGGATCTCGGAGGCGTCATGGTGACGCAGCTCGGGGTCGGTGCGCAGCCGCTCGTAGATCGCGGGGACGTCGGACGTGCCCAGCACCTCGCCGCCGAGCGTGGAGTACTCCTGCTCGAGGGAGGCGACCTGCTGCAGCCCGAGGTCGTGGATCTGCTGGGCGGTCAGCGTGGTCGTGGTGCTGGCGGCCAGCGAGCGCGCGTAGGTCTGCTCGCCGTCGGGGAGCCAGACCAGCCCGCAGTGCTCGTCGGGGCGGGTGTGCGGGGCGACCTCGGTGGCGAGGACGTCGCGGTAGACCTGCAGGCCGGGGCGCACCGACTCCTCGATCGCTGCGACCAGCCGCCCTCGCCACGCGTCGACGTCGAGACCGGAGGGCGGCGTGGAGGTCTGGAGCAACGGGTCGTCGGCGAGGGGGGTGGCCAGCCACGCGTCCAGCTGAGGGACCGTCTCTGCCACCGCGAAGGCGGCCGGGGTGCGGCCCGAGGCGACGCCCTCGCGGTGTCGCTCGGCGCTGTCCCGGAGGTACTGGCCCATCGCCCGGAACTTGGCGACCATGGCCTCGGCGACGTCGACCGTGGGCAGCGCGAGGTTGGCCACGGTGAGCGGCAGGTCGACCTGCGGGCCGAACACGGGGTTGACGGCGAACTCCGCGGTGCGACCCTCGGCGACGTCGGCCGAGCTGGTTGCCTGGAACGCCACGACGTCACGCGTCGCGCGGTCCTGCAGGCTCAGCCCGTCGTCGGGGATGGCAGCGGCGCGAGCCGCGAACTCGCGCGACCGGGCGATGTCGGCGTCCTCGGCGTCCCGGCTGGCGTCCTCGAACCGGTCGGCGAACCGGTAGTCACCGAGCAGGTGCGCCCAGCTCGGGCTCACCGACATCGTGTAGTCGTGGTAGTCGTCGGCCAGCTGGCGCACATCCGTCGTCATGACCCGAACGTAGCGTGGACACCCGACACGGCGGGCCCGGGTCGGGGTGTTCGGCGGCCGACCCGGCAGACTCGGATCTCGTGACCACCGAACGGCCCGGCGACGACGTCGACGACAGTGTCCTTGCGGGCAGGCTGCGCGACGACGCCGACTTCCGGCGCTACTGGCTGGCCCGGATGGTCTCGGTCTCCGGGTCGCTCGCCACGGCGGTCGCGATGCCCGTCCTCGTCTACCGGTTGAGCCACTCGCCGTCCCTCACGGCCCTGACCACGGTGCTCGAGGCCCTCCCGTACGTGCTGGTGGGTCTGTTCGCCGGCGCCCTCGGGGACCGCTGGGACCGCAAGCGGGTGATGGTCACGGCCGACCTGGCGTGCGCCGTGGTCATCGCGTCGGTCCCGGTGGCCTGGTGGCTCGGCGTGCTGACGGTGGCACAGGTCCTGGTGGTCGGGTTCGTGGCGCAGGCGTTGTTCACGTTCTTCGACGGAGCCAACTTCGGTGCGTTGCCCGTGCTGGTGGGCAGGAACCGCGTGGGCGAGGCGAACGCGGCGATCTGGGGCTTCGGGGGCGTGCTCGACCTCCTCGTCCCGGCGAGCGTGGGCCTGCTGCTGGCCGTGATGCACCCCGCCGACCTGCTGGTCGTCGACGCCCTGACCTTCGCGGTGTCCGCGCTGCTCGTGCGGGGGATCGGCCGCGCCCTGTCGAGGACGCGGGAGGGCCGGGCGCCGCTGAGCGCAGCGGCGATGGGGGCCGACGTGCGCGAGGGTGTGCGCTTCCTCTGGCGCCATGCCGGGGTGCGGTCCAACTCGCTCATCGGGATGATCCAGTCCGTCTCCGGTGCCGGGTTCATGGCGCTGCTGGTGCCCTGGTCGGACCGCACGCTCGGCATCGGCACCTCGGGCTGGCGCTTCGGCCTCGTCTACTCCGTGTGGGGGCTGGGCGGCATCCTCGCGGCTGCGCTCACGCCCCGGATGCTGCGCCGGGCCAGTGCCGCCCGCCTGACATTGACGTGGATCCCGGTGTCGGCGCTGGCTGGGCTGGCGGTCGCGACCGCGACGCACTGGGCCGTCGTCACGGTCCTCATGGTCGTGTGGGGCGTGGCCTACCAGGTGGTGATCATCAACTCGCTCAACTATCGACAGCAGGTGACTCCCGAACACCTCCTCTCCCGCGTCAACACAGCCGGCCGGATGCTGTCGTGGGGCGTCGGCTGGACCCTCGGCGCAGTGGTTGCCGGCGCGCTCGCGGGCCCGCTGGGGGTGCGGGGCGCGATGGTGGCCGTGGTCGCGATCGGGCTGGTCGGCGCGGTGTTCGCGTGGACCTCGCCGCTGCGCCAGATCGCCGTCGCCGCGGCAGCCGAGGCCGCCCCGCGGGCAGCCACCGACGGTGCCGCGCCGCCCACCGGCTAGGGGAGGGCGGCGACGACGTCGACCTCCACGAGGAAGTCGCCGAGGAACGACCCGACGGTCGTGCGGGCCGGATAGGGCTGGTCGACGATGCGCTCGTAGGCCGCGTTGAAGCCGTCGAAGTCCCTCCCGGGGTGGTGCAGGTGGACCGTCGCCTTGACCACGTGCGTGAAGTCCAGGCCGTGGGCCGCGAGGACGGCGGCGACGTTGGTCAGGGCCTGGACGGTCTGCTCCTCGATCCCGTGGCCGACGACCTGGCCGCTGGCGGGGTCGTGGGGGGTCTGGCCCGCAGTGAAGAGGAACCCGTTCGCGACGATCGCGTGCGAGTAGGGACCGGCCGGGGCCGGGGCGTCAGGGGTCGTGACCTGGGTGCGGGACATGCAGTGAGCTCCGTTCTGAGGGGCGGCAGGGCCGCGGTTGGTATGGGGTGTGCAGGGGTCGGTACGGCGTGGGTGCCGAAGGTGGGGCAGAGCCGCGCGACGGCGGGGACGGCGGGGACGGCGGGGACGGCGGGACTAGAGGACCTTCGAGAGGAAGGCTCGGGTGCGGTCGTGCCGGGGGGACCCGAGGACGACCTCGGGCGGTCCGCTCTCGACGACGACGCCCTGGTCCATGAACACCACCTGGTCGCCGACCTGCCGGGCGAAGCCGAGCTCGTGCGTCACGACGACCATGGTCATCCCGGCCTCCGCCAGAGACCTCATGACGTCGAGCACCTCGCCGACCAGCTCGGGGTCGAGGGCCGAGGTGGGCTCGTCGAAGAGCATCAGCTTCGGCTTCATGGCCAGGGCGCGGGCGATGGCGACCCGCTGCTGCTGGCCACCGGAGAGCTGCTGCGGATAGGCGTCGCCGCGATGCCGCAGACCGACGCGCGCGAGCAGCTCCAGGGCCTCGACGGTGACCTCGTCCCTGGGCCGGCCCAGGACGTGCACGGGGGCGGCCACGATGTTCTCCACGGCGGTCAGGTGGGGGAAGAGGTTGAACCGCTGGAAGACCATGCCGGCGTCCAGTCGTGCTCGTGCGGTCTGGCGCTCCTTCACCTCGTGCAGGCGCCCGTCCCGCTCGGTGTAGCCCACCAGCCGCCCGTCGACGGACAGCCGACCGGCGTCGACCTTCTCGAGGTGGTTGATGCACCGCAGGAAGGTCGTCTTGCCCGAGCCGGAGGGCCCGATGAGGCAGGTCACCGAGCCACGTCCGACGGTGAGGTCGACTCCCTTGAGGATCTGCGTCCCGCCGAAGGCCTTGCGGACCCCGACCGCCTCCACCATGGGGGTGCTCATCGTGAGAGCCCCTTCCGCGCGCGGGGACCGCGGGAGGACGAGGCATCGAAGCCACGGCCGTAGCGACGCTCGAGCCTGGTCTGGACGAAGGTCAGC
This sequence comes from Pedococcus sp. P2_E4, assembly GCF_056403935.1. Lineage (NCBI taxonomy): Bacteria > Bacillati > Actinomycetota > Actinomycetes > Micrococcales > Intrasporangiaceae > Pedococcus > Pedococcus sp. P2_E4. Next base: position 24,852 of record NZ_JBFUEO010000001.1, read on the forward strand.
GCCGTCGTCATGACGAGGTACCAGAGGCTTGCCACGATGAGGAGCGCGATCGTCTGGTAGTTGCTGGAGTAGATGATCTGGGCCTGGTAGAGCAGGTCGGCGATGGCGAGGACGCTGACGAGCGACGTGCTCTTCAACATCGAGATGACCTGGTTACCCGTCGGCGGCAGGACGACGCGCATCGCCTGCGGCAGGATCACGCGTCGCATCAGCTGCCGACCGTTCATCCCGAGCGCGCGTCCCGCGTCGTGCTGGCCTGCGTCGACCGACTGGATCCCGCCGCGGATGATCTCGGCCATGTAGGCGGCCTCGTTGAGGGACAGGCCCAGGATGGCCGCCACCAGTGGGGTGACCAACGAGTTCGCGGAGGCGATGGCCCAGGAGGGACCGAACGGGATGCCGATCGAGATCGTCGGGTAGAGCGCGGCGATGTTGTACCAGAAGACCAGCTGGACGAGCAGCGGCGTCCCCCGGAAGAACCAGATGTAGCCGCGGCTCATCGTGCTCACGATGGGGTTGGCCGAGAGGCGCATGATGGCCAGCACGGTGCCGAGTGCGACCCCCGCAGTCTCCGCGACCACCGTGAGGATGACGGTGAGCGCCGCCCCGGCGAGGATCGGCTTCGCGAAGAGGTAGGCCAGGACGACGTCCCAGTGGTAGCCGGGGTTCCTGGCGACGTCCCAGGCCGCGAACGCGGCCAGCAGCAGCAGGAGTATGGCGATGGCTGTTCGCACCGGGTGCCGCAGCGGCACCACGGTGGGCGCGTCCTGCGCCGTGAGTGACCCGGCGTGGACGACGCCGCCGACGTGATCGTGCATGGGACTTCCTCCTACTGGGCGGCGTTGACGCGGGCGTCGGTGACGGCGCCGGACTCGAGCCCGTACGTGCCCAGGGCCTTCCGGTACGCCGGCGTCGTGATCAGGGACTTCAGGGCAGGTGCCACGGCCTGGACGAGTCCCGAGGACTTCGGCATCCCCACCCCGACCGGGGCGAACTCGTAGGTCGACGCCACCGCGATCGCCGGGTTCTGCTTGGCGGCATAGCTGAGGATCGGCGAGTCCGCGAGCACGGCATCCTGCCGGCCGCTCGTCAGGGCAGAGACGGCCTGCCGGGTGTCCTGGTACTGCCCGGTCGCGATCTTCGGTTGCCCGGCTGCCGAGCAGGCCTTGTCCAGGGTCGGCACGTCCACCGTGAGCTGGTACGAGCCGGTGAGCACCCCGACTCGCTTGCCGCACAACGAGTTCTGGTCGAGCTTGAGCGGGTTGCCCTTCGGCACGGCGACAGAGGTCCCGATCTGCAGGTAGTCGACGAAGTCGAGCACCTTCATCCGCTCGGCGGTGGGCGTCATCGAGGAGACGGTGAGGTCGTACCGCCCCGCCGCGATCCCGGGGATGATCTGGTCGAAGTTGACGACCTTGATGTCCACCGTGACGCCGAGGGCCTGCCCGATGAGGCGGGCCAGGTCCGGGTTGACCCCCGTCATCTCCTTCGTGCCCTCGCGGTAGAACTGGACCGGCGGCTCGTTGGTCGGGATCGCCACCCTGAGTGTCTTGCTCGCCTTGATGGGCGACGGCAGGAGCTGGGCGGCCGCGGTGTCGACGGGGACGGCCGGCGCACCGGTGGCAGGCTGCGCGTCCGCCGAGGCGTCACCCCCCGGCCCGCAGGCGGTGGTCAGCAGCAGCGCTGCCACGACCGCCGCGGTCGAGCAGGTCGACCTGAGGCGCCGGGGTGCGCCGGGCAGGGGCGACGTCTTCATGCAGTGCTCCTCTCGCCCGCGCGGGCCGTCCGGGCCCGTGGGCTCTCGACGAGTGGACGGTCCACTCGCCGCGCTGTGGGGATGGCGACCTCACTGCGGTGCCTGAGCAGCTCAGGTCCACGCTCGCGGAGCTCGTCGATCGTCGAGACGCCGAGCAGCGCCATCGTGCGGGTCATCTCCTCGCTGAAGAGGCGCAGGACATGGGCCACGCCTGCCTCCCCGGCCACGGAGAGCCCATAGAGGTACGGCCGGCCGATCGCGCACGCGGTGGCTCCCAGCGCGATGGCCTTGACGACGTCGGACCCGCGCCGGATGCCCCCGTCGACGATGAGCTCGATCCGGCCCGCGGTCGCCTGGACGATGTCCGGGAGGACGTCCAGGGGAGACGCCATGTGGTCGAGCTGACGGCCGCCGTGGTTGCTGACCTGGATCGCATCGATGCCGAGGTCGGCAGCCCTGACGGCGTCGGCCGGGTTGACGCACCCCTTGAGGACGATCGGGCCGGCCCAGCGGTCGCGGAGGTCGGCGATGTCCGTCCAGTCGGCGGGCTCGTAGGTGCCGGCGAGCAGGGTGCGCCACATCGCCGGCGAGCTGGCCAGCGGCCCCTCGGGGATCGTGGCGTCGAGGTTCGGGAAGGCGATCGCGTCCTGCGTCAGGAAACCCAGGCTCCACGCCGGGTGCAAGGCGCCCTCCACGATGGTCCGCGGCTTGATGGACGGGGGCGCGGTGAAACCGTTGCGGTGGTCGCGCTCGCGGTGCCCGATGGCGCGACAGTCGACATTGACGAGCAACGCCTCGTAGCCGGCCCGCGAGACGCGGTCCAGGACGGCCTGCAGCTCGACCTTGTCCGTCGTGGGCTCGAGGTTGAACCACCGGCGCAGGCGAGGGGTCGCTGCTGTGACCTCCTCCATGGCGGTCGTGCTGAGGTGTGCCAGGCCGTAGGGGATCCCCGCGCCCGCTGCCGCGCGGGCCGCGCCGATCTCGCCGTCGCGGTGGAAGAGCCGCGTGCCGCCTGTCGGGGACAGGGTCAGTGGCATCGCGACGGGGCCGCCGAGGAGCTGTGAACCCAGCGCGAGGTCGGCCACCGACCCCCAGCGGGGGAGGAACGTCCAGTCGTCGAAGGACGTGCGGTTGCGCCGGAGCGACACCTCGTCCTCAGCGCCACCCTCGAGGTAGTCGAAGACGCTCCGGGGCAGGCGCCTGTCGGCAGCGCGCCTCAGGTCGTCGACGCTGAAGTACTTGCGCGACAAGCGATCCGACGCCGACGTGGCGGGTCGCCGCACCGTGACCAGTGCCCTGACATCGCTGACTCTCACTGCTGTTCCCATCCTCGTCGATCGGAGATTGGCTCAGATCGTTGCCCAGATCGCCGGGCGAGGGCATGGAGGAAAGGCCAGAAGAACCGGCGGGCTCTGGTGGTAACGTCCAATCGTGGACGCGGCCACCGGCGGGCAGTGGGATCCAGAGGCGCAAGTCGCCCGGCTCGCGGACTTCATCGAGCTCACACACTCCGAGCTGGTGCATGCCAACCCGACCACGGCCAACCTCGAGCATCCCGTCTCCGACGTGCTCATGTACGACCCGCTGGACGACTGGACCAACATCGACGACCGGATCATCCTCGCGGTCGGCATCTCGGCCGGGACGCCGGACTTCGACCAGCTGCTCCACCGCGCCGCCAACAGCAGGGCTGCGGCCGTCATCGTGAAGGCGCACGGCGCTTCGGTCGAGCAGCTCCGTGCGGCAGGCGTCCACCACAGCCTCGCGCTGCTCATCGCGCCCGACTCGGCCGACTGGTCGCGCCTCGCGACGGTCGCGCGGGCGTCCGTCATGGGAGCGGCGGCCGACTCGGTCTCCGGCGCCCGGCTCGGTGACCTCTACGCCTTCGCGAACGCGATCGCATCGATGACGAACGCTGCCGCCAGCATCGTCGACCCCCGCGGGCAGATCGTCGGCTACTCCACTCTCCCCGGCCAGGAGATCGACGAGCTGCGCAGGGCGACCACCCTCGCGCTCCGGGAGACGACGCCGCCGGCGTTCGACGACGACTACAAGGTCGTCTACGCCTCACCCCGGGCGGTCCACATCCCCTTGGACGAAGGCGGTTCGGACCGGCTCGCGCTCGCGGTCCGGGCCGGTGGCGAGCTCCTGGGGTCCGTCTGGCTCATCGACCCCGGCGAGGAGCGTCGCGCTGCCGCGCTCGAGGCGCTCGACAGGATCGCTCCGCTCATCGGGCTGCACATGCTCCACGCGCGGTCGGCGTCGGACTTCGGAGAACGTCGCAACGGCGACCTCATACGGACCCTCATGGAGGATCCCGTCCACGCCTCCTTTGCCGCTGCCCAGCTGGGGCTCGACCCACGAGGCGGCCTCGCCGTCGCAGCCTTCGCGGTCGTCAGGCCCGAGTCGGCACGACTCGACCTGGCCCGCGAGGCACACCGCCTCCTGCACCTGGTGACCACCGTGTGCAACGTCTACGTCAGCCAGAGCGCCACGGCGCTCATCGAGTCCACCGTGTATGCCGTGCTGACCGGGTCGGGGGAGGGTGCCCGAGACAGGCACCGGCGCATCCTGCGCGAGGTGGAGTCCCACTCGCACACCATCAGCGAGTTCCCCATGGTGGCCGCGGTGGGGAGCGTCGCCGCGTCGGTCGACGCGCTCCCGAAGTCCAAGGACGAAGCGCTGAGCACCCTCTCCTACCTGTGGCGCCGGGCCTCCGGATCGTCCTCGGTCGCCCTCTTCGAGGACCACCGGATTCCCCTCAACCTGTTGCGGATCCAGCAGTTCATCGCCGACCACGAGCTGGGCGAGGGGGACGCCGTCACCGTCATCAGCGCGCACGACCTCAAGCACCAGACGGACTACCTCCAGACCTTGCGGGCGTACTCCTTGACCAACGGCAACATCTCCGAGATGGCGGCCTTGCTCCACGTCCACAAGAACACCGTTCGCTACCGCCTGACCCGACTGGTCGACGAGTTCCAGATCGCGATCGAGGACCCCCATGTCCGGCTGTGGCTCGCCCTGCGGGTCGCCGGCTCCGAGCTCGCGGACTCGGTCGACGCGACCACCTGAGACGCGGCCCCAGCTGGGCGGAATGCCCGGCGGTGTCCCGAATGACCCCGCGCCTCCTGTCAGTCCGGCCAATGGGCATCGGCGAAATCCGTACGACTGCCCAAGGAATGCGGTCTGGCGCGCTGGCACTCTCTTCCTGCGCCGATCGACGGCTGCAGGCAACAGGTGGCTCGGCCACGCAGGGCTGTTGACCAGTCACCGGCCGGAACGGGCCGACTCCGCACGGAGTCCCCCTGGCCGTGAAGTCACCTCACCGAGCACCTGGAGCCATACCGCCATGCCCACGTCTGTCCTCACACCTGTCGCTGCCCCCTCCCGCCCGCCTGCCCGACAACCCTTCCCGTCCGATGCGCCGCTGCTCGCCGCGGCCCGCCGGGGTGACGCCGACGCCGTCGCCGAGCTGTACTCCCGTCACCTCGCCGCGCTCACCAGGGTGGCTCGGCGCCACGCCTTCCCCGACTTCGCCGCGCAGGACCTCGTCTCGGAAGCCTTCGCCAGGCTGCTCCGAGCGCTGGCCAACGGTCACGGCCCCGACGACAACGCAATGGCCTACCTGGCTGTGAGCGTCCGCAACCTGTCGGCCGGGCACGCCCGCCGTGCGGGGCATCGTCACTCTCCCGCGGTCGCCCCGGACGAGGCGCTGCACGGGGTACCGGACGCCCGCCCCGGACTCGACCAGCAGCTCCTCACCGAGGAGGCGCGGCGCGATGTGCGCGCCGCCCTCGACACCCTGCAGCCCAGCTGGCGTGAGGCGATCCTGCTCATCTACGTGGAGGAGCTCAGCGTCTCCGAGGCCTCGCACCGGCTAGGCATCACTCCGGAGGCTTTCCGGGCGCTGTCCTACCGGGCCCGCCGTGCCCTGAAAGCGGCATACGTGGCAACGACCCAGCCCCAGCCCGACGTCCGCGCCGGGTGACCTAGAGGTACTGCCCCGTCGGCCCTGACTCGTCGTCACCGGCGATCGGGCCCGGGCCGCCCGGCATACCGGGGTGAGGTGTCTCGCCCCCGGCGGGGTGACCCGGGGGAAGCGCCCGGCGGATCTGCTGGAGCTGCTGCTGGGCCGCCATCTGCTGGGCGAAGAGCGCGGTCTGGATGCCGTGGAAGAGACCCTCGAGCCAACCCACCAGCTGTGCCTGGGCGATGCGCAGCTCGGCGTCGGTCGGCGCCACGTTCTCGTTGAAGGGCAACGCGATCCGCTCGAGCTCGTCGATCAGCTCGGGCGCGAGGCCGTCCTCGAGCTCCTTGATCGAACGACGGTGGATCTCGGCGAGCCGGGCGCGGCCGGCCTCGTCGAGGGGGGCGTTGCGGACCTCTTCGAGGAGCTGCTTGATCATCGACCCGATGCGCATCACCTTGGCAGGCTGCTCGACCAGGTCGGCGGGGTTCGTGGGGCCGTCCTCGTCGCGGGAGTGCGGCGCGACACCCATGCCGTCCTGGGTGACGACGACGACCCGCTGCTGCTCGGGCTGGTCGCCTCGGAACTCGTCCGGCGTCGAGGTGGCGTGCTGGTCAGGCTGCTGGGTCATGGCTCCCATCCTGCCCCACCCGGCCGTCGCAGCCTCGACACGGCCGCCCGTGGGGGTCACCGCTAGTCCGCCCGGCGTGTCATCGTCGGCGCCCGCCGGATGGCCGCTGCCGAGAGCAGGGCGGCGACCAGGGGGACCCCGAGGAGCAGCAGTGACAGGGGAAGCCACGGGATGATGGTGATCGGGTCGGGGGTGAGCTCGCGGCCGGTCTCCTGGTCGTAGGAGAACCCGGTGAGCGGGTAGGTCACGGCGATGCCGGGGGCGAGCCCGACGGCGATCCCCACGAGCACCCCGATGAACGCCACCGTGGCTGCCTGGGCGGCCGCGAGCCGTCGCCGGGTGCCCTTGGTCGCGCCCACGGCCGCGAGGGTGCCCATGTCGCTCTGCTGCTCGGCGAGGGCCAGCGCCGTCGAGATCAGCGTGACGATGAGCAGCAGCAACCCGAACGCCGCGAACATGATCTGCATGATGAGCTTGTCCTCGCGCTGGAAGCCGCGCTCGACGAACATGCCGCCGTCCTCGGTGAGCTGGTCACCCAGGGCCTGCTCGTCAGCCTCGCTGATCGGGCCGTCTGGGTTGCGCAGCAGCAGGCTGTAGTTCCCGACCTTCCAGCCCAGGCGCTGCGCCGTCTCCGGGGTGACCGCGGCGCCGAACTGCCCCGGCTGCAGCGGGAGCTTGCCGACCACTGCCGGGAGGGTGCGCAGCGTGGTGTCGGCAACCGACTGCACGGAGCCGTCGCTCTGCTTGAGTGTGGCGTTGCCCGAGGCGATGGTGACCTTGCCGCCGGCGATGAGTGACGCGTCCCGGACCATGATCCCGCCACCGGAGACCACTGCGGCGTCGGCGGCCTCGAGCGAGGCCATCCGCACGATGTCGGCCGCGGCCAGCACCGCGATCGAGGTCTGCCCGTTCGTGCCCACGATGGTGCACACCGGCCCCCGCGGGCCGAACTGGGTGTCCATGACGGCTCGCGCGACCGTGCAGCCGGGCTTGACCGCCGTGACGAACGGCGTGGGGTCGGTCGAGCTGGAGGGGTAGGCGACGGTGACCGACGCGAGTCGGCTGGTCACGAGGTCGGGGGTCAGTGACCGCACCAGCTCCTCGACCGGCTCCACGATCTGGGGCCCCGGGTCCTGCGACGTCGGTCCCTCGTAGACCCCGAAGGCCATGCCCTCGCCCGCCAGCTGCTGGGGGACGTACTCACGACGCTGCTGCTCGCTGTCGCTCGCCAGCCCGATGCTGAAGATGGTGAGGGCGATGGTGCCCGCCATGATCGCGGCCACTGTGGGGACCGACCGGGTGCGGTGCCGGGCCGCGTCGCGGGTCGCCATGCGTGCCGCGACCGGCAGCCGCGAGGCGAGGATGCCGGCGAGCACCAGGACGATCGGCACGAGCATCAGGGCCCCGAGGGTCAGCGCGACCGCCAGCACAGCGATGGCGAGCTCACGCTGGCGGGTCGCGACCGCGGCGACGAGTCCGACTCCACCACCCACGGCCAGCACGGCCCCGATGACAGGGATGACCCGGTTGACCCGGGGTGAGACGCTCTGCCCCTTCATCACGCCGACGATGTCGAGCCGCCGCAGCCGCAGGGCCGGGATCAGCGCAGCGACGAGAGCGCTCGTGACGGCCATGAGGATGACCGCGCCCAGGGCCCACCAGGGCACCTCGAAGTAGCGGAACGTCGTCCACGGGTGCCGCCAGGCGACGACCCCCATGGCGACCCGGACCCCCGCCACCGCGAGCGCGGCCGAGGCCACCGCGGCCAGCGCACCAAGCAGCAGCGCCTGGGCGAGCACCTTGCGCCGCAGCTGTCGGGTCTCGGCGCCGTTGCTGGCGGCCAGGGCCAGGGTGCGGCGCTGCCGGGAGGCGCTGACCGCGAAGGCCGGCGCCACGAGCAGCGTCGTGACCAGGAGGAGCATCACGCCGCCGATGGCGACGGTGGCCTGCAGGTCGCGCGACTGGTAGTCGTTCATCCGCTGCATGGTCGCGGGCAGCTCCGAGGCCGACGGTGGGTGGCGCAGCGCCTCGGCACTGGTGACCCGCAGCCCGTAGGTGTTCCACTGCTTCACCTCGGAGTACGGCACCCCGGTGTCGCGGAGCAGCAGGTAGTGCCAGTCCAACGTGGCTTCCTGGTCCAGAGGCCGCGATGACACCGCGTCCGGCTGGCCGCCCCAGCCGTTGAAGACGTTGGCGACCCCCACGACGGTCACCTCGACCGTCCGGCCCTGGTGGCGCAGCGTCACGGTGCCGTGGTCGGCCAGTCCCCGGCTGATGCCGTAGGGGGTGGCGACGACCTCGTGGTCGCCCGTGGGCCATCGCCCGGAGACCAGCTCGGCTTTGCTGCCGAGGTCCACGGGGCCAGCGTCAACCGTCGTGACCTGGAGCCCTCGGGAACGCTTGGCATCGAGCACGCGGCGCATGTACAGGTCCCCGACGGGAACAACCCTGCCACCCGTGATCCGTTGCAGCGCAGCGACGTTCGCTGCGGACCCGAGGCTCTGGTCACGGTCGAACCCGGGGATCGGCGTGGCCTTCGAGGGCTCGTGGTCCCCGTCGGTGGCCCAGCCCTCGTCAGGGTCGGCGGTCTGCCACGTGGCGTTCTCCTCAGGTCCCAGGATCATCGCCTGGGCACTGCCGAGCGAGGTGGGCAGGCGCTCCAGCGTCGAGACCCTCGAGCTCGTCGCGAACACGGTCGTCGCCACGAGGACGCCCACCGGGAGGGCGACCATGACGAGGACGAGGATGCTGCGTCCCTTGTAGCGCCAGGCATCCCGCTTCGCCATCCGCAGCGCGACGCGCCACGAGGCCTTCCACCGCGACCAGCGCGAGGCGCGGGGTTCGTCGGGGACCGGGCCGCCCGGCACACCGGCGGTGGTCTTCTCCTCGGTGAGGGTGCTCACGGCGGGCCTCAGACCGCGGGGTCGAGCAGCGACTCGGCCGTCTGGGCCGACCCGGTGCTGTCGACGACGACGCCGTCGCGCAGGAACACGACCCGGTCGGCCCACGCGGCGTGCCTGGCCTCGTGGGTCACGAGCAGCCCGGCCGCCCCGGCGTCACAGCGCTCGCGGAGCACCCGCAGCACGCCCTCGCCGGTGTGCGAGTCGAGTGCCCCGGTGGGTTCGTCGGCGAGCACCAGGCGGCGGTCGCCCACCAGGGCGCGGGCGATGGCGACGCGCTGCTGCTGACCGCCACTCATCTTGTCGGGGTAGCGGTCGGCGAGCTCCTGCACCCCCACGCGTGTCAACGCGTCGATGGCCTGGCGACGGGCCTTGCCGGTGCGCTGTCCGTCGAGCTCGAGTGGCAGGGCGACGTTCTCGACCGCGGTCAGCGACGGGATGAGGTTGAAGTCCTGGAACACGAACCCGACCCGGCGCCGACGCAGCCGGGCGAGCCCGTCGCCCTTGAGGGCGCCGATGCTCTGGCCCTCGATGAGGACCTGCCCGGTGGTGGGGGCGTCGAGCCCGCCCGCGAGGTTGAGGAGGGTGGACTTGCCGGAGCCGCTGGGTCCCATGACGGCCACGAGCTCGCCGGGGTGCACCTCGAGGGTGACTCCGGCGAGGGCCCGGACAGCGGTCCCGTCCGTGCCGTGGACGCGGGTGACGTTGTCGAGGCGCAGGATCGCGTCGGTGCTCATGTGGTGACCCCCGTGGTCGTCGTGGTGGCTGGTGTCTTGACGGCGGCCTGCCGGCGTGGCCGGTTCGCCTCGCGGACTAACCGCGCCTCGACGTGGTCGAGCCAGCGGACCTCGGCCTCGCCCGCGTAGATGAGGTTCTCGAGCACGAGCAGCCAGGCGAGGTCGACGTTGCCCCCGTCGTCGCCGGACTCGTGGTGCGCAGTGGCCCGCTGCTTGAGGCGGGTGAGGTCCTGCAGGTGGCGCAGGGTGGCGGTCCGCTGCGTCTGGACGACACGCGGGACGTCGACCCCCTCGACGGTGACGGCGAGCGCGAGCTTGATGACCAGCTCGTCGCGAGGGGTGGTCTCGCGGTTGACCGGGGAGAGCCACCACTGGGCGACCTCGGCCCGGCCGGTGCGCGTCAGGCGATAGCTGATCCGGCCCTCGTCGTCCTCGCCGACCGACTCGACGAGCCCGTCACGCTCGAGCCGGGCGAGCGTCGTGTAGACCTGCCCGACGTTGAGCGGCCACGTGCCCCCGGTGCGCGCCTCGAACTCGGCCCGCAGGCGCGCGCCGTACATCGGCTCGGTCGCCAGCAGGGCCAGCAGCCCCTGTCTCACCGACATCGCCGGCCACCCCCGTTCCCCGACCGCGCGTGCGGTCCGTGCGTCCCCTACATACCCGGTATAGACCCCGGTGGGAGATGTATACCGAGTATCACGGGGTTCGTCAAGGATCCCGGCGTGGTGGGACGTCCGACCGCCCCGGGGTCAGCGGGCGAGCAGCACAGCGACCAGGGCCAAGGTGGCCGGGAGCGTCTGGACGGCCAGGATCCTGCGGCTCGCGGTCGCCGCGCCATACACCCCTGCCACCATCACGCAGAGCAGGAAGAACACCTGGAAGCCGAACCGCAGGTGGTCAGGTCCGACGATCCCCCACACGAGGCCGGCAGCGAGGAACCCGTTGTAGAGGCCCTGGTTGGCAGCCAGCGCCTTGGTCTGCTCCGCGAACTCCGGCGTGAGGCCGAAGGCGGCCCGGCCGCGCGGGGTCGTCCAAAGGAACATCTCGAGCACGACGATGTAGACGTGGATGAGGGCGACGAGGGCAACCAGCACGGTGGCGAGGGCGGTCATGGGGCCAGCGTCCCAGAGCGGTGCCCCGGCCGCCCGGGTCTTTGAGGGATGTACGACGCCCTGGCGTGGCGGATCCGTCAAAGACTCGACAGTGCGAGGGTCAGGTGGTCAGCAGGATCTTGCCGATGTGCGCGCTGGACTCCAGCTCGCGGTGCGCGTCCGCGGCCTGCGCCAGCGGGTACCGCGAGTGCACGACCGGTCGGACCCGCCCGGCGGCCACGAGGGGCCACACGTGCTCGCGCACCGCGGCGACGATGGCGGCCTTCTCGCTGGCCGGGCGCGCCCGCAGCGAGGTGGCGATGACGGCTCCACGCTTGCGCAGCAGCTGCCCGAGGTCGAGCTCGGCCTTGACACCGCCCTGCAGCCCGATGACCACGAGGCGGCCGTTCGCGGCGAGGGCGGAGACGTTGCGGGCGAGGTACTTCGCCCCCATGTTGTCGAGGATGACGTCGGCGCCGGCGCCACCGGTGGCGGCCTCGAGCTCCGCGACGAAGTCCTGCTCGCGGTAGTTCACGAGGATCTCGGCCCCGAGCGAGCGGCAGACCTCGAGCTTGTCGGCCGACCCCGCGGTCACGGCGACCCGGGCCCCGACCTCACGGGCCAGCTGGATCGCCATGGTGCCGATGCCTGACGAGCCCCCGTGCACCAGGATCGTCTGTCCCGGCGAGAGGTTCGCGGTCATGAAGACGTTCGACCACACGGTGCTCACGACCTCGGGCAGCGCTGCCGCATCCACGAGCGAGACGCCGTCGGGCACGGGGAGCAGCTGCCCCGCGGCGACGCAGACGTACTCCGCGTAGCCGCCCCCCGACAGCAGGGCGCAGACCTCGTCGCCGACGGACCAGTCGCTGACCGACTCCCCGACGGCGTCGACGGTCCCGCTGACGTCCAGCCCCGGGTAGTCCGGGGCCCCGGGCGGTGGGGGGTAGTGGCCCATCCGCTGCATCACGTCGGCGCGGTTGACCCCCGCCGCGGCGACCTTGACCCGGACCTCGCCCGGACCCGGTTCGGGAGTCGGGACCTCGGCCTCGGCGAGGGCCGAGGCGTCACCGGGCTCGGGGATCGTGATCGCCTTCATGGTTCGAGCCTATGGCGGGCCCGGTCGAGGTCCGCAGGGGTGTCGACGTCCAGGGTCGCCGGCTCGGCGAGCGGGACGACGAGGGTGCGGATGCGGTCGAGCAGCGCCATCAGCGGGGCGCCTGCCGCGGGTTCCGGGACCGCTGCCCGCAGCGCCGCGGTCCGGTATGCCGCGAGCAGCGGTTGCAGGCGGCCGTCGCCGTCGCGCGCCACCACGCCCTCCAGGTCGGGTGCGGCGCGGAGCTCGTCGACGAGGCCGGGAGCCGGCCCCGCGGCATACGGCATGTCGCCGCCGAGGACGACGACGACGTCGGAGGACACGAGGGGGAGGGCTGCGGCCAGCGCCGCCACCGGACCACCGCCGGGTGGCTCCTCACGGCACCACGCCGCGGGGCGCGCGACCGGGCGCTGCTCGCCCACGCAGACGACCGTCCAGTCGCCCGGCAGGCCGCCGAGGACGCGGTCCAGGATCGGGACGCCGTCGAGCAGTGCCCGGGTCTTGTCACTCCCGAACCGCCGGCCCGCGCCACCGCACAGCACGACCGCCGTCGCGGGGCCGATGAGGGTGTCGTCCGAGGTCACCGGCCCATTGTGGGGGTGGAAGGGCCTGTTGTGGGGGGTTCCGGGAGGGTGCCGGTCGGGTCTAGGTTGACGAGATTCGACGATCTCGGAGGAGAAGTGATGACGCTCGAAAGAAGGACGTTTCTGAAGGGGAGCGCAGCCGTGGCGGGCGGGGTGGCGATGGCCGGTCCGTTCGCCGGACTGGTGGCGGGGCCTGCATCGGCGATCGGTGCAGCGCCGTTCCGTGGCCTGCGCGCGACGCCGGACCTGCGTGACGGCAAGGTGCGGCTGCACCTGCCCGAGGGCTTCAGCTACCGGTCGTTCCACGACACCCAGTCGCAGCCACCGCCCCTCGTCGACGGCAAGCCGATGCCGGGACGCCACGACGGCATGGGTGCCTTCGAGGGCCCGGACGGCGCCGTCACGCTGATCCGCAACCACGAGGTCGCCGGCACCGGGACGCCCTTCGGCGCCATCGGGTCGTGGACCTACGACACCGGCGCCCGAGGCGGGTGCATCCACGTCGACGTCACCGGGCAGGGCGAGGTGCTGGGGGAGTTCACCGCCATCAACGGGACCGCGAACAACTGCTCGGGCGGCCAGATGCCGTGGGGTGCCTGGGTGACCTGCGAGGAGACGGTCAACGGCCCCGACGTCGGACCGGACTTCACCGGCGCGTCCAACGTGCCCTTCACCAAGAGGCACGGCTTCGTCTTCGAGGTGCCCGTCACCGGCCGCTCGGCGGCGACGCCCATCACGAGGGCCGGTCGCTTCTCCCACGAGGCGGTGTCGTTCGACCCGCGCGAGGGCCGGCTCTACCTCACCGAGGACAACTTCGCGTTCCCGTCGGGCTTCTACCGCTACACGCCGGCGACCAACCCGATGGAGAGCGGGCACCTCGACAACGACGGCCACCTGCAGATGCTCGCGGTCAAGGGGCAGCCGAACGCCCACCTCGAGGGGCACCAGGCCAAGGGCGCCGTCTACGACGTCGAGTGGGTGGACATCGCCGACCCCGACCCGACGTTCCCCTACACCCCGGGCCAGCCCGCGCCGACGCGCAACGACGATGCCCTCGTCTACGTCGGCGACCAGGGTCGGGCGCTGGGGGCCGCCGGCTTCTCGAGGCTGGAGGGCCAGATCTACGACAACGGCGTCGTGTACTTCACCTCGACGCAGGGCGGTGGCGACCCCGAGACCGGGCCGGAGCTCATTGCGGGGTACGGCAACGGGTTCGGCCAGGTGTGGGCCTACGACACCCGCTCCGAGAAGCTCCGCCTCGTCTACCAGTCGCCGGGCAAGGAGACGTTCGACTTCCCCGACAACATCACCGTCAGCAACCGCGGCACCCTTGTCGTGTGTGAGGACAGCAACCAGGACAACTACGTCCGCGGCCTCAACAAGGGCGGCCAGCTCTGGGACATCGCGCTCAACCGTGCGGCCAACGCCAACGGCACCCCGCGGTTCGACGACGAGTTCGCCGGCTCGACGTTCAGCCCGGACAAGTCGACGTTGTTCGTCAACATCCAGGCCAGCGCCGGGCTCACCTTCGCCATCTGGGGGCCCTGGCAGACCATCGGAGTCTGACCCCGTCCGCCGTCGGCTGGCCTGCGAGGGTCAGCCGGCGGCGGTGGGCTCGCGCGGCGGGCACGTGGCGGTGGCGAGGTACTCGAAGTGCCACCACTCGTTGTCGTAGGTGCGACAGATGCCGTATGCCGCGCCGTGCGCCTGCAGCCACGTCGCCATCGCCTGGGGGTGGACGTCGACGGCGTAGCCCTTGACGTGCGCCGAGCGCTCGGGCGCGAGCACCCACTTCGCCGCCTCGCTGGCCGAGCCGTACCGCGCCACCGCCCGGTCGAAGAGCACCTGCTGCCAGGCCTCGCTGCGCCAGGCCGACCGGATCTGCGGCGACAGACCGCGGGCTCGGGCGTCGGCGAAGGCCTGCTCGAAGGCCGCGGCTGCAGGCACCTGCATGTTGGTGGTCCCCGGAACGGGCGCCGACAGGGCCAGGCTCGTGGTGGGCGCCGGGACGCGGTCGGTCACCACCGGCCCGAATCTCCCTGTGCCGTAAGGCTTTTCGCCACTCTGGGAGATGCTCGAGGTCGTGGACGTCTCGGGCGTCCTGGACCCGGGCGACGGGGACGCCGACTCGTTCGCCCCCGGGGCGGAGCGCTGACCCGCGGACGCCGCGGCACCGTGGGCCCCCGCATCAGCAGAGGCGGCGTCGTCGGGACCGGCCCACACGGCATACCCGGTGGCTCCGGCTCCGAGGGCTGTGACCAAGGTGGCGACGACCACGGTGCGACGCAGCCGACGGCGTCGCCGTCGACCTGCCGACACGTGTGTCGTGCTCACCGCCCGCACCTCCTCGACCCGCCCCGCCGATTCTGGCAGGAAGCGGCGCCCGATCAGCGGACGCCGCGGATCCGCGCCGTCAGGGTCGTCGCGGCCCGGGTGACGGCCGCGGCCAGGGCCGAACGCTCCTCGTCGCCCACGGCGTCCGTCGGGAACGTCACTGCCACACCGGCGACGGGGTGTCCTGTGTGGTCGACGACCACCTGCGCCACCGACGACAGCCCGGCGCTGACCGACCCGTCCTCGGTGGCGTGGCCGCGCGCGCGGACCGACGTGAGCGCCCGCTTGAGCTCGGTGACGCTGGTCGGCCCGTGGCCGTCGCGCTGCACGAGGGTGTCGCGGTGCGGGAACAGCGCGCGCAGCTGGGCCGGTGGGAGGGCCGCGAGCATCGCGAGCCCGCTGGCGGTGAGCGTGGCCGGCAGCCGGACGCCGACATCCGTGACCAGCAGCGGCCGCCCGGGGGCACGCTCCTCGATGACGTACAGCACGTCACGGCCGTGCAGGACCGCGAGGTGGGCGTTGTGGGTGGTCTGGTCGACCAGCCGTCCGAGCAGGGGGCGGGCGATGCGCTGGAGGGGAGCCTGGCGCTGGTAGGCCGAGCCGAGCTCGAAGGCGGCCACGCCCAGCCCGTAGCGCCGCTCCTCCTCGAGGTGCGTCACGAAGCCGGCATCGCGCAGGACAGCGAGCAGGTGGTAGGTCGTCGAGCGCGGGAGGCCGAGCTCACGGGCGATCGACCCGGCCGGCATGGGCTCGGCGTGCCGGGCGAGCAGCGTGAGCAGCGCGAGGGCGTGCCGGGCGGCGGGGGCGTTGGCCACCCGCCCAGTGTCTCAGGGATGAGACCCCGGTCAGGACGCGGCGCGCGTCCCGCCCCAGGTCAGGAACCGGCGCGCGTCACCACGATGCCGTCGTCGTCGCTCACCAGGTGCTGACCCGGGGCGAAGTCGACGCCGCCGAACGACACGACCACGTCGCGCTCGCCGACGCCGTCCTTGGCGCTCTTGCGGGGGTTCGAGCCGAGCGCCTTGACCCCGAGGTCGAGCTCGCGGAGGGCGGCGACGTCGCGGACGGCGCCATGGATCACGACGCCCTCCCAGCCGCCGGACACCGCGCTCGCGGCGATGAGGTCGCCCATCAGGGCGGATTCGAGGGACCCACCGCCGTCGACGACGAGCACGCGGCCGGCCCCGGGCTCGGCGAGCGCCGCCTTGACGAGGGCGTTGTCGCGGTGGCACCGGATGGTGCTCACCACGCCCTCGAAGATGGTGCGCCCACCGAGCTGCCGGAACTGCACCGAGCACGACTGCAGGTCGTCGCCGTGCTCGTCGTAGAGGTCAGCAGTGCTCAGCTGCGGAACGGCGCTCACCGACCCTCGTCCGGTCCTGCCTTGACGGCGAGCACCGGCGCCTCCGCGTCGAGCAGGATCGTCTGGGCCGCGCTGCCCATGATGAGCTTGCCGACCGGGGTGCGCCGGCGCAGCCCGATCACGATCAGCTCGGCGTTCGTCTCCTGCGCGACGCGCAGCAGCTGCTCGGCGGGGTCCCGGGCCTCCACGTGCTGGGCGACCTCGTGATCCACCCCCGAGGCCTCGAGCTTCGCGGTGACGGCGTCCCAGTCCGCCGCCGTCGCGTAGCGCGAGTCGACGAGTGCGTCGCCCCGGCTGACGTTGAGGACCACGAGACGGGTATGACGCAGGCGCGCCTCCTCGATGGCGCGGTCCAGGGCCGCCTGGCCCTCGGGACGAGGCACGTAGCCCACGACGATCGCCATGGTCAGTTCCCTTCGGTGTTGCTGGGCTGGGGAGTCAGGTGCGGGACGTGGTGGGTGCCGTCGCCCTGGTCGTCGTCCCCGGCGCGGCGCGAGCGGATGCGGTCGATGACGACGGGCGCCACGACCAGGATGACCGCGATGGCATAGACGGTCTTCGCGAACGGGGTGTTGATGAGCCCGGAGAGCTGGCCGTCGCTGATCTGCAGGGCCTGGCGCAGCTGGTACTCGGCCACCGGTCCCAGGATGATCCCGATGATCGCGGGGACCACGGGTAGTCCGTACCGGCGCATGAAGAAGCCGAGGATGCCGATGATGAGCAACAACCACAGGTCGAAGGCCGACGTGTTCGTGGCGTAGGCCCCGATGCTGGCGAAGAAGAGGATCCCTGAGTACAGGTAGGGGCGGGGGATGTTCAGCAGCTTGGCCCACACGGTCGCCAGTGGCAGGTTGAGCGCCAGCAGGATCGTGTTGCCGATGAACAAGGACGCGATGAGCGCCCACACCAGGTCCGCGTGGTCGCTCAGCAGCCGCGGGCCGGGGTCGATGCCATAGCTCTGGAAGGCGCCGAGCATGACGGCCGCGGTCGCGGTGGTCGGGATGCCGAGCGTCAGCAGCGGGACGAGCCCACCTGCGGCGGAGGCGTTGTTGGTCGCCTCGGGCCCGGCGACGCCCTCGATGGCGCCGTGGCCGAACTCCTCGGGGTGCTTGCTGAGCTTCCGCTCCATCGCATAGGACAGGAACGTCGGGATCTCCGCGCCACCAGCGGGGATCGCGCCGAAGGGGAAGCCGATCGCGGTTCCGCGCAGCCACGGCTTCCACGAGCGGCGCCAGTCCTCGCGGTTCATCCGAGCGCCGTCGACCTGGATGATCTCGGCCGGGCTGCGGCGCAGGTGGGCCGCGACCCACAGCGCCTCACCGACGGCGAACAGGCCGACCGCCACGACGACGACGTCGATGCCGTCAGCCAGCTGCGGGATGCCCAGGGTGAGCCGTTGCTGGCCGCCGGCGGACCGGTCGATACCGATCGTGCCGATGAGCAGGCCGATCCCCAGCGAGGCGAGCCCGCGGATCTTGGACGACCCCAGCACGGTGGTGACGGCGATGAAGGCCAGCAGCATGACGGCGAACTTGTCTGGAGCCCCGAGCTTGATGGCCAGCTTGACGATCTCCGGCGCGAGGAGCGCCAGACCGAGGGTGCCGATGGTGCCTGCGATGAACGAGCCGACCGCGGCGGTCGCGAGGGCGGCCGCGCCGCGCCCCTTCTTGGCCATCTTGTTGCCCTCGATGGCAGTGATGACCGAGGCGCTCTCTCCCGGTGTGTTGAGCAGGATCGAGGTGGTCGAGCCGCCGTACATCCCGCCGTAGTAGATGCCGGCGAACATGATGAAGGCCTGGGTCGCCTCGAGGCGCAACGTCAGCGGCAGCAGCAGGGCGATGGTCATCGCCGGGCCGATGCCGGGCAGCACGCCGATGGCGGTGCCGAGCACGACGCCGATGACGGCGTAGAGCAGGTTGACGGGCGTGAGCGCGGTGCCGAACCCGTCGATGAGCGCGTTGATGCCGTCCATCACAGGACTCCCTTCAGCAGACCGACGGGGAGCTTGATGTCCAACCCGAGGAAGAACAGGTACCAGGACCCCACGGAGAGCACCACGGAGATGAGGGCCATGCGCACGTAGTGCCGGGCGCCGAGGGCGTAGGTGGTGCCGAAGAACAGGATCGCCCCGGAGATGGGCCAGCCCACGCGCTCGATCAACAGGGCGTTGGCCACGAACGAGCCCACGAGAAGACCGATGGTGCGCCAGTCGCTGCCCTGCGTCAGGTCGATGTCCTCGCCGCCCTCAGCCTCGCCGCGGCCTCCGCGGACGAGGTCGACGACGAGCAGCACGGCCATCGCGACCAGCAGCAGGCCCACCGCGATCGGCATGGTGCGGGCGCTGACAGGACCGCGTGAGGCGGTGTCGGTGAGGCTGAGCCCGTCGACGATGGCCCAGGCGCCGAGGACCAGCAGGAGGAGGGCCACTCCGTACTCGGAGCGGCCCCCCTTCTGCGTGGCCGTTGCCGATGCCGTGGTGGACATCAGGCCAGGCCCAGTTCCTTGAGGATGCTGGAGACGCTGTCGTTCTGGGCGGTGAGGAACGTCTTGAACTCGTCACCGGTCTGGAACGCGTCCGTCCAGCCCTGCTTGGCCAGGGTGTCCTTCCACTGCTGGCTGCCGTGCATCGCCGTCACGAGGTCGATGTACTGCTTCGTCTTGGCCTCGCTGAGTCCGGGAGGGCCGACGATGCCGCGCCAGTTGGTGAACTCGAGGTTGACGCCGAGGCTCTTGAGGGTCGGGGCGTCGACGCCCTCGACGGGCTTGGCGCTGGTCACGGCGAGGATCTTCACGTCGCCGGCCTTGGCCTGCTCGGCGACCTCACCGATGCCGGTCGCTGCGAACGCGACCTTCTTGCCGAGCACGCCGGTGAGGAGCTCGCCACCACCGTCGTACGCCACGTAGTTGACGTCCTTGGGTGTCACGCCGACGGCCTTCGCGAGCAGCATCGGGGTGAGGTGGTCGGGACCACCGGGGTTGGACGCGCCGCCCACGGGCACCTTGCCCGGGTCGGCCTTCCAGGCGGCGACCAGCTTGTCGAGGGTGTCGTAGGGCGATCCCTTGGGCACGACGATGGCCTCCGACTCCTCGATCAGCTTGGCGATCGGGACGGTGTCGTTGAGCGTGGCCTTCGACTTGTTCGTGTAGACGGCACCGACGACGCCGAGCCCCATCTGCATGAGGATGTCGTCGTTGCCCTTCTCGTTGACGAGTCGCTGCAACCCGACCGTGCCACCGGCACCGGCTGAGTTGAACACCTCGATGCTCTCGGCGAGCTTGGCGTCCTGCATGGCCTTGGCCGCGAGGCGGGCGGTGGTGTCGTAACCACTGCCGGGGGAGTTGGGGACGAGGATCCGCAGACCCTTGACGGGGCCCGACGAGCTGCTGGCGTCGGACGAGGTGTCGTCGCCGCTGACGCCACAGGCGCTCAGGGCGAGACCGGCGACCGTGGCGGCTGCCACGATCTTGAGGGGGGTCCGTACACGCACGGGAGACTCCTTTGTCTGAGGTGTGTTCGTCGCCAACCGTGCCGGGCCGTGGACGGCCTGTCACGGTTAGGTGCGCAAACTCCGTTTCGTTCTTTCTGCTCACGGGCCGCTGGCCCGACGGCGGTGCCCCCGACACAATCAGGGTGTGGAGGTTCGATGGCGCGCCTGGTACGCGGCCCGGCGATGGCCCTGGCAGCGTCGCTGGACGCTGGCCAGCCGCATGCTCGCGATGCAGCTGGCCATCGTGTGCGTGGTCCTCGTGGGGGTGGCGGCGGTCTCACTCGCCCAGTCCGACGCCAGGGCTCGGGACACGGAGGGGCGTCGCGCGCTCGCGATCGCCGAGCGCCTGGCCGTGACTGCGGGCGTACGCGAGGCGGCCGCCTCGGGTGGCCGGGAGTACCTCGGGCAGGCCCAGTCCGTGGTGGAGTCCGGGCGGACCTTCTCCAGCTCGACGACCGTGCTGCTGGCCCTGCGTGACCGCCAGGTGATCGCGTCGAGTGATGCGCTGCCGCGCGCTCCGCTCTACCTGCAGCCCACCGACGCGTTCGACGGTCGCTCGTGGGTGGGCACGGAGCAGGGCACCGGCGCAGCCTTCGCCATGGCGCCGATCATCAACGTCGACAACCGCCAGACGGACGGGGTGGTGGCGGTGGCGCGGGCCTATCCCTCCGTCCTCGACAACTTCGAGGCCGCCCTCCCGAACTTGTTGACCTACCTGGGGATCGCGAGCCTGCTCGGTGTCGTCGGGTCGCTGCTGCTGGCCCGTCGGGTCAAGCGACAGACGCTCGGGCTCGAGCCGCGCGAGATCGCCGGGCTCGTCGAGCAGCGCGAAGCCCTCCTGCACGGGATCAAGGAGGGCGTCCTGGCCGTCGACCTCGACCACCGGATCACCATGGTCAACGACGAGGCGGCGCACCTGCTCGGCATACCGCTCACCTCGGGTGGGCGCACGCTCCGGGAGGTCGACGCGACGGGACGAGCGGCCCTGATCTTCACCGAGGAGGTCGAGCTCACCGACCACGTCATGCCCGTGCGCGGGCGGGTGCTGACTGTCAACCGGATGCCGGTGCGCAGCCGGGGAAGGCACATCGGCTGGGTCGCCACCATGCGCGACCGCACCGAGATGCTCGAGCTCCAGCGCGAGCTCGACCTCACCAAGAGCACGACGGACACGCTCCGGGCGCAGGCCCACGAGTTCAGCAACCGCATGCACGTCGTCAGCGGCCTGATCGCGCTGGAGGAGTACGACGGGGTCCGCAACTACGTCCGCCAGATCACCGACGACTCGACGACCCTGACCACGAACGTCGTGACGCGGGTCCAGGATCCGGCCGTCGCGGCGCTGCTCATCGCCAAGGCGAGCCAGGCGACCGAACGGGGGGTGGACCTCGTCGTCGACCCGTCCAGCGACGTGCCCCAGCTCGACGACGCGCTCGCAGCCGACGTCAACACCGTCATGGGCAACCTCATCGACAACGCCTTCGACGCCGCCGCCGGCGGGGCCTCACCGACCGTGCGGGTGGCCCTGGCGCACACCGGCGAGGCCGTCACCGTGACGGTGCGTGACAGCGGCCCGGGCGTCGACTCCACCATCGGCGAGATGGTCTTCGACCGCGGGTTCACGACCAAGTCGACGGCCACCGCGCAGGAGCGCGGGATCGGCCTGGCGATCGTCCGGGTGATCTGCCGCAACCGTGGCGGGGACATCGTGGTCAGCAACGACGACGGGGCCGTCTTCGTGGCGACCCTGCCGGTGCTGGTCGGTCAGGGTGTCTCGTGATCTCGGTGCTGGTCGTCGACGACGACTTCATGGTGGCGCGCCTGCACTCCAGCGTCGTCGCCCGCGAGGAGGGCTTCGAGGTCGCCGCCATCGCCAGCACGGGCAAGGACGCCCTGCGTGCGGTCGAGGCCACCCGCCCGGACCTCGTGCTGCTGGACATCTACCTGCCCGACATGACGGGGCTGGAGGTGCTGCGCCAGCTCCGCGAGGGTGCCAGCGAGGACCTCGACGTGATCGTCATCAGTGCCGCGCGCGACCTGGACACGTTGCGAACCGCGTTGCGTGGTGGTGTCTTCCACTACCTCGTGAAGCCGTTCGAGATCGAGTCGCTCCAGCACCGACTGCGCGAGTATGCCGTGCACCGGGCCGAGCTCGACGAGCTCACCGAGGTGGGCCAGGACGACGTGGACCGGGTGTTCCGGGCTGGTGCCGTCGCCCGGGCCGGCGGTGGCCTGCCCAAGGGCATCAGCCAGGAGACCACCGCGCTGGTGCTGCAGGCCCTGAAGGCGTCGGACGAGGACGGGCTGTCAGCCACCGAGTGCGCCGAGTCGACGGGCCTGTCGCGCAGCAGCACGCGGCGCTACCTCGAACACCTCGTGGCGGTGGGCACGGCCGAGATGCGCCCGAGGTATGGCGCCGCCGGCCGGCCAGAGCGCCGGTACCGCCTGCGCTGAGGCTCCCGGCTGGGCCTCAGGCCGGGGCGTCGAGGCGGTCCGCGATGGCGGCGAGGGCGGTGTCCCTGGCTGCGAGGACGTGTCGCTCCGCGAGGCCGCGGGCCTGCTCCGCGTCGTGGGCCACGAGGGCGTCGAGGATCTCGGTGTGCTCGCGGAGTGCGGCCCGGCGGCGGTCCTGCGACTGGTTCGTGTACGCGCGGTACCGCGCCATCTGGCCGTCGACCTGAGCGTGCAGCCGGGAGGCCCAGCCGTGGCCGGCGACTTCGGCGATC
Source organism: Pedococcus sp. P2_E4 (assembly GCF_056403935.1). Lineage (NCBI taxonomy): Bacteria > Bacillati > Actinomycetota > Actinomycetes > Micrococcales > Intrasporangiaceae > Pedococcus > Pedococcus sp. P2_E4. Next base: position 47,528 of record NZ_JBFUEO010000001.1, read on the forward strand.
GCGAGGTGGAAGTCGTGCCCGGCGTTCATGGCATCCACCGGCAGGTCGACGAGTGCCTCGTTGCGCTGGACCAGTCCCTTCAGGGTCCGGGCGCCGGCGTCGTCGAGCCGGACGGCGGCCTCGGCGGCCATGAGCCCCTCGAGGGAGGCGCGGACCGAGTACAGCTCCTCGATCTCGCGCGCGCTGAGCCCCCGCACGACCATGCCGCCGGTCGGGAGCTGGTCGAGCAGGTCTTCGGCCAGCAGCAGCCGCAGAGCCTCCCGCAGCGGGGTGCGGCTCACCTGCAGGCGGGTCGACAGCTCGGGCTCGTAGAGGCGCTCGCCCGGCGTGAGCTCGAGGTCGAGGATCTGGCGGCGCAGCTCGGCGTACACGAGCTGCCCGGCCGACGCCCGACGTGGACGGTCCACCATTTGATCTCCCATCTTGCATACTTGTATACAAGTATGCTTCTCTGATCCCAGTCTTGCACACCACCATCCCCCGGAGGCCACCGTGACCCGTGTCGAGTCGCCCGTCGCCGGCGTCGAGCCGACCGATCGCGACGCCGGCGCGCTCTCGGCCTTCGCCCAGGCCGTCCTCGAGGCCGAGGGGGTCCCGCCGCTTGACGCCGCGCTGCTCGCCGACACGCTCGTCACGGCCGAGCTCTGGGGCCACGCGTCGCACGGGATGCTCCGACTGCCTTGGTATGTCGCTCGGCTGAGGACCGGCGCGATGAATGCGGTCACGTCGGCCGAGGTCGTGCGCGACCAGGGCGCGGTCGTCGTGCTCGACGGGCGCGACGGCATCGGCCAGGTCGTCACCCAGCGCGCGGTCGAGCTGGGCATCGAGCGGGCCCGTGCCCACGGGATCAGCGGCGTGGCCGTCCGCCGCTCCGGGCACTTCGGGACCGCCGCCTACTTCACCCGACAGGCCGCCGAGGCCGGGTGCGTCGCCCTGCTCGCCACCAACGCGAGCCCTGCGATGGCCCCGTGGGGCGGGCGGGTCAAGAGCATCGGGACCAACCCGTGGTCGGTGGCCGCCCCGGCGGGACGACACGGCGTGGTGGTCATGGACCTCGCCAACACCGCCGTCGCGCGCGGCAAGGTCTATCTGGCCGCCGAGCGCGGGGAGTCGATCCCCGACGGCTGGGCAGCCGATGCCCAGGGGGCGCCCACGACCGACCCCGCCGAGGCGATCGCCGGGCTGATCCAGCCCATGGCAGGGCCCAAGGGGTACGTCATCTCGTTCATGATGGACGTGCTTGCCGGGGTGCTCACGGGCAGCGCGTTCGGCGACCAGGTCGCCGGTCCCTACGAGCCCGACCGGCGCAGCGGCGCGGGCCACCTGCTGCTGACCATCGACGTCGCAGCCCTCGCCGAGCCGGCCGAGTTCGCCACCCGCATCGAGGCCCTGGTCGACCAGACCCGCGGGGGCCCGCTCGCCGCGTGGGCCGACGAGATCCTCGTCCCCGGCGAGCTCGAGGACCGGACCCGCGCGCGGCTGTCCGCCGACGGCATACCGGTTGCGGCCACGACGTGGCAGGCACTCGAGGTGCTGTCCACGCAGACGGGCGTCCCCCTGCCCGGCCACGACCGACCCACCGGACCGGAGGTCCCCGCATGATCGCCCTCGTCGTCTCCCTGCAGGTGCAGCCGGGTCGGCGCGAGGAGTTCCTCGCCGCGATCGGCGAGAACGCCGAGCGGACCTTCACCGACGAGCCCGGCTGCCTCCACTTCGACGTCACCGAGGACCTCGACGACGACCACCACTTCGTGTTCTACGAGCTGTACGCCGACGAGGCGGCCGTCGTCGCCCATCGCGCGGCACCGCACTTCGCCGTATGGCGCGCGGCGGCCGACCGGTGCGTCGTGCCGGGCAGCCAGCTGAACACCCTTGCCAGACAACGCATCCACCACCCGGGGAGCCAGTCATGAGGATCCTCGTCCTGCCCGGCGACGGCATCGGTCCGGAGATCACGGACGCGACCGTCCAGGTCCTGACCGTCCTCGACGAGAGGCTGGGGCTGGGCCTCGAGCTCGAGCAGCGCGACATCGGCCTCGCCTCCCTGGCCGCGACCGGGGCGACCCTGCCGGACGACGTGCTGACCCTGGTCACCCAGGTCGACGGCACGATCCTCGGACCGGTGTCCCACTACGACTACCCGCCCCGGGCCGAGGGCGGCATCAACCCGTCGGCCGAGCTGCGCACGAGGTTCGAGCTGTTCGCGAACATCCGGCCCTGCCGGTCGGTCGGGGACCTCAGCGTCCTGCGCAGTCCCATGGACCTCGTGATCGTCCGCGAGAACACTGAGGGCTTCTATTCGGACCGGAACATGCATGCCGGCAGCGGTGAGTTCATGCCGGACCCGGAGTCCGCGTTCTCGATCCGCAAGGTGACGGCGCGGGCCTCGCGGCGGGTCGCCCGCGCCGCGTTCGAGCTGGCCCGCGGCCGGCGCCGGCACGTCACCGCCGTCCACAAGGCCAACGTCCTCAAGCTGTCCGACGGCCTGTTCCTCGACTCCGTGCGGGCGGTGGCCGCCGACTACCCGGACGTCGAGCTGCGCGAGCTCATCGTGGACGCGGCCGCCGCTCGGCTGATCCGGGACCCGGGCTCGTTCGACGTGCTCGTCACCACCAACATGTTCGGCGACATCCTCAGCGACGAGGCCTCGGAGCTGTGCGGCAGCCTCGGGCTCGGTGGGGCGATCAACGCCGGGACCGACCACTGCCTCGCGCAGGCCCAGCACGGCTCCGCCCCCGACATCGCCGGCCAGGGGGTGGCCAACCCCGTCTCGCTGATCCTCTCGGCGGGCATGCTGCTCGACTGGTACGGCGCTCGCGCGGGACGGTCGGACCTGCGCGACGCCTGGCGACTCCTCGACGCCGCCGTGTCCGCCACCATCGCCGACCCGGCCACCCGGACCCGGGACCTCGGCGGCACCCTCGGCACTGCCGACTTCACCAGCGCCCTCATCGGCACCCTGACCCAGGAGCTCACCCATGCCTGACCAGCCACTCGCGCCCAACCTGCTGGTCCGCCCCGACCAGGTGATCCCGTTCGACCGTGGCAACGGGGTCGTCACCATCCCCTACGTCGGGAAGTGGAACTGCGAGACCAACCACGTCACGACCGGCCAGACCCAGTTCCAGGCCGGCACGGGTCTGCCCCTGCACAGCCACAACGTCGAGGAGTCGGTGCTGGTCCTCGAGGGCGAGGCGGTCGCCGAGATCGGCGAGCAGACCTTCGACCTCGTCGCGGGTGAGGCAACCTGGGTGCCCGCGGGCGTCCCGCACCGGTTCCTCAACCGCGGCGAGGGGCTCATGCGGATCTACTGGGTCTACGGCGGCCGGGACGTGACCCGCACGATCACTGCGACGGGCGAGACCTTCGAGCACCTCTCCGAGAGCGACCGGGGAGGGTTGAGCACGCCATGAGTGCCTCCGCCGTCACCAGCAGCGCCAGCGTGACCACGAGCAACCCCACTGACGGCACGGTCCTCGCGACCTACGCCGCCATGTCCGCGGAAGAGGTCGAGGCGGCCGTGGCACGTGGCCACGAGGTGGCGATCACCTGGGGGCAGGTCCCGGTGGCCGACCGGGCCGCCGCCCTCGCCCGCCTCGCCGCGCACCTGCGCGCCGACTCCGAGCGGTTTGCCGCGCTGGTCACCGCCGAGATGGGGAAGCCGTTGGCCGAGGCGAGGGGCGAGGTCGAGAAGTCCGCGACCACTGCCGACTACTACGCCGCGCAGGCGCCACGGATCCTGGCCGCGAGGACCGTCGAGATCGACTCTCCCGCAAGGGTCTCCGCGTTCGTCCAGCCGGAGCCACTCGGACTCGTCCTGGCGGTGATGCCGTGGAACTTCCCGGTCTGGCAGGTCATGCGTTTTGCCATCCCCACCCTCGCCGCCGGCAATGGCGTCCTGCTCAAGCACTCACCCAACGTCACCGGTTCCGCTCTGGCCCTCGCCGAGGCGTTCGTGGCGGCTGGTTTCCCCGAGGGCCTCGTGACCACGCTGGTCGTGACCGAGTCCGAGGTGCCCGCCACGGTCGGTCGGCTCATCGACGACCCGCGCGTCGCCGCGGTCACCCTGACCGGCAGCAACCGCGCCGGCGAGATGGTCGGTGCCGCAGCGGGGCGGGCGTCGAAGAAGTCGGTGCTCGAGCTCGGCGGCTCGGACGCGTTCGTGGTGCTGTCCGACGCGGACGTGCCCGCAGCGGCCGCGGCAGCCGTGCGTGCCAGGTTCACCAACTCGGGCCAGAGCTGTGTCTGCGCCAAGCGGTTCGTCGTGGAGCAGCCGGTCGCCGAGGAGTTCACCCGGCTCTTCCTCGAGGGCGTCGCCGCGCTGGTGATGGGCGACCCGACCGACCCCGCGACCACGGTCGGCCCCCTCGCCCGCGCCGACCTGCGGGACGCCCTGCAGCGGCAGGTCGACGAGTCCGTCGCTGCCGGGGCCACCCTCGCTGCCGGGGGCCGCAGCCCCGAGGGGCCGGGGTGCTTCTACGAGCCGACGGTCCTGCTCGGCGCCCGCCCCGGGATGCCTGCGTTCGACGAGGAGACCTTCGGCCCGGTGGCAGCGGTCGCGGTGGCCAGGGACGAGGACGAGGCAGTGCAGCTGGCGAACGCCACGCAGTACGGACTCGGCCTCAGCGTCTGGAGCCGCTCGACCGAGCGGGCCGTGGCAGTCGCCCGGCGCATCACGTCCGGGGCCGCCTTCGTGAACTCCGTCGTCGCATCGGACCCGCGGGTGCCGTTCGGCGGGACCAAGCGCAGTGGCTACGGCCGCGAGCTCGCCGACGCGGGCGTCCTCGAGTTCACCAACCAGCGCACCTACTGGGTGGTGGAGTAGGGCCTCGTCAGGTGCCGGAGCGGGATGTCGTCAGCCCGCGGCGACGGGCCACTGCGTCCAGTCGTCCGGGAGCAGGCTCTGGGCCACGAACGACCGGGCCGACTCGGGTGCTCGGAGCACGCGCCAGGTCGCGCCCCGGTCGGTGCTCACGGTGAGCAGGACCTGACGGCCTGACCACGGCTTCTCCAGCTCGAGGTCAGCGGGCACCCGGTAGAACGCCATGGTCCCGTTGGTGGTCTGCCGCACGAGGCCGTCCCCGAAGCCGTTGCGCGTCGTCTCCGGGAACGGGTGCCTGTGCACCTTCCCGGTGGAGTCGAGCCACACGGCCGCGGTGTCGCCCATGCCCCACAGGAGACTGTCCTGCTGGTCGGACCACTGCAGGGGCGGCGCGTCCATCCCCATCAGGGCGAACCGGTCGAGATCGACGACGCACAGCCGGTTCAGGCCGCAGACGACCACGTCGTGGCCCACCCGCGCCGGCAGCAGCGTGCTGGAGCGGAGGTCACGCAGGTCGGCGGGGTCGGGCGCGTCGGCGGTGAGCAGCGCCGGCGCCGACCCGAAGGCGACTGCGCCTCGGCCGTCGGGGCTGGGGTCGCCGACGTTCGGGTCGACGTAGAACCAGCCATCGGGGAGAGCTTCGACGTTGGTGTAGCCGGTGAGCGGGAGCAGGTGGTTCGAGGAGTGCGTGCCACGCACGACCTCGATGGCGAGCGCACAGGTCGTGCTCCCCGGCGCGGCTGGCCCTCCCCACGGCCGGCAACGACTCCACAACGTCGCGGTGGCCCCGGCGCCGTCGGGTGACCTCAGGGTGTCGCCGCGCGTTGCGGCGGGGTTCTGGACGAGGTCCTCGAGCGTGAGTGGACCCGCGGTCGCTGACCCGCCGGGCGGCGTGGCGCTGTGGGCGGGAGGGGTGGCGTCCGGCCGACCCGACTGCGCGGTGAGCACCGCCACGACGGCGACGGTGGCAGCCAGCGCGAGCGATCCCGCGGCTGCCGTCCGGCGTCGGCGCCGGCCTGCCACGGCCACGAGGTCGGCGAAGTCCGGAGGCGTGAGCTGGTCCGCGACCCGTCGCAGGTCCATGAGGTCAGACATGTTCGGACTCCTCCCTCAGCAGGTCTGCCAGGGCGGCCCGCGCCCGGGAGAGCCGGGACTTCACGGTGCCCTCGGGGACGTCGAGCTCGGCGGCCACCTGTGCCGTCGACAGGTCGGCGATGTAGTGCAGGACCGCGGTGAGCCGCAGGTCGTGGGGCAGCTGGGCGAGCGCGGTGACCAGGGCGACGTGGTCGGGGGACAGCTCGACCTCCCGGACGCCACCGGGGGCGGGCACCCGGGCTCGGCGGACGACACCCAGGTGGCGCCACCTGTTGCGGACGTGGTTCACCGCGACGGTGCGCAGCCAGGCCTCGGGGTTCTCGACGCTGGCGAAGTGGGCGCCCTGCCGGATGGCCTTGATGAACGCCTCCTGCACGGCGTCCTCGGCCTCGGCCGCGTCGCCACAGACACCGAGCAGCTGCACGACGAGCCGCCGGTACGACGCGTCGTATACCCGACCCACGACCTCGTGACGCTCCATGGCCACCTCGGCTCTGCCCTCAGTGCGATGTTGACACCTGGACGACACCTCAGGGGCGGGTTCGGTTCGCATCCGCCCCTTCACGGGTGGTCATCCCGTCTCGCATCCCAGACGGTATGCCGGGTGCGCGAGGCGCGCACCCGGCATACGTCCGCTGCAATGGAGGCATGACGACCACTGCCACCTCCGCACCGACGGTCACCGTCGGCACCGGTCCCGTTTCGTTCGAGGACGTCGTCGCGGTCGCGCGGCACGACGCACAGGTCGAGATCTCGGCGGAGTCGCTGGCCGAGGTCCAGCGGACCCGCGCCGTCATCGAGGCGCTCGCCGACGACTCGGTCGCGCACTACGGCGTCTCCACCGGCTTCGGGGCGCTCGCGACCCGGCACATCCCCGTCGAGCTGCGCGCCCAGCTGCAGCGCTCGCTCGTCCGGTCGCACGCTGCTGGCTCGGGTGCCGAGGTCGAGCGGGAGGTGGTCCGGGCCCTGATGCTGCTGCGGATCTCGACGCTGGCCACGGGGCGCACCGGCATCCGCGCCGAGACGCTGCAGACCTATGTCGCGATGCTCAACGCCGGCATCACCCCGGTCGTCCACGAGTACGGCTCGCTCGGCTGCTCGGGCGACCTCGCCCCGCTCTCGCACTGTGCGCTGGCCGTCATGGGCGAGGGCGTCGTGCGCGACGCGGCGGGGGAGCGCATGGCGACCGCGGACGCGTTCGCCGCGGCGGGGATCACTCCGGTCGAGCTGCGCGAGAAGGAGGGTCTGGCCCTCATCAACGGCACCGACGGCATGCTCGGGATGCTGGTCCTCGCCATCACCGACCTGCGGCAGCTGCTCAAGACCGCTGACATCACGGCCGCGATGAGCGTCGAGGGGCAGCTGGGCACGGATGACGTGTTCGCCGCCGACCTGCACGCGCTCAGGCCCCAGCCCGGTCAGGCCATCTCTGCTGCCAACCTGCGAAAGATCATGCAGGACAGTGGCATCCGTGACAGCCACCGCGACCCCGAGGCCTGCACGCGCGTCCAGGACGCCTACTCCCTGAGGTGTTCGCCGCAGGTGGCGGGCGGTGTCCGGGACACCGTCGAGTACGCCGCGACGGTGGCTGGCTTGGAGCTCGCCTCAGCGGTGGACAACCCGGTCGTCACGCCCGACGGCAGGGTCGAGTCCAACGGCAACTTCCACGGCGCCCCGGTGGCCTACGTGCTCGACTTCCTGGCAATCGTCGCGGCCGACCTGGCCTCCATCTCGGAACGCCGCACCGACCGGTTCCTCGACGTCTCGCGCAACCACGGCCTGCACGCGTTCCTGGCCGACGACCCGGGTGTCGACAGCGGCCACATGATCGCGCAGTACACCCAGGCGGCGATCGTCTCCGAGATGAAGCGGCTGGCGGCCCCGGCGTCGGTCGACTCCATCCCGTCGAGCGCGATGCAGGAGGACCACGTCTCGATGGGCTGGTCGGCCGCCCGCAAGCTGCGCCGGTCGATCGACGGCCTCACCCGTGTCCTGGCCGTCGAGCTGCTGACCGCGGCTCGCGCGCTCGACCTGCGGGCGCCGCTGACCCCCGCTCCGGCGACCGCTGCTGTCGTGGCGGCCCTGCGCGCGGCAGGGGCACCGGAGCCGGGCAGGGACCGGTTCCTCGCCCCCGAGATCGAGACCGCCGTGCAGCTCGTCGCCAGCGGCGCAGCGGTCGCCGCAGCAGAGGCCGTCACCGGCCCCCTCAGCTGAACCACCCGTCATACCCCCTCGTCACTGAACCGTCCGACCAAGGCACTGAAGGAGAACGACATGGAAGGCGCTCGCCCCGTCCGCGCCCCCCGCGGCACCTCGCTCGCCCACGCCACGCACTGGGGTGCCGAGGCTCCGCTGCGGATGCTCATGAACAACCTCGACCCCGAGAACGCCGAGCGTCCCGACGACCTCGTCGTCTACGGCGGCACGGGACGAGCGGCTCGTGACTGGAAGTCGTTCGATGCGATGGTCCGGACCCTCAGCACGCTCAAGCAGGACGAGACCATGCTGGTCCAGAGCGGACGCCCCGTCGGGGTCATGCAGACCCACGAGTGGGCGCCGCGGGTGCTCATCGCCAACTCCAACCTCGTCGGCGACTGGGCCACCTGGCCGGAGTTCCGCCGCCTCGAGCACCTCGGTCTCACGATGTACGGGCAGATGACCGCCGGGTCGTGGATCTACATCGGCACGCAGGGCATCGTGCAGGGGACCTACGAGACCTTCGCTGCCATCGCCGAGAAAAAGTTCGGTGGCACCCTCGCCGGCACCCTGACCCTGACCGGTGGGTGCGGCGGCATGGGTGGGGCCCAGCCGCTCGCCGTCACCATGAACGAGGGCGCCTGCCTCATCGTCGACGTCGACGGGACCCGCCTGCGCCGCCGCGTCGAGCACCGCTACCTCGACGAGGTCGCCGACTCGCTCGACGAGGCGATCGACAAGGCCGTCGCCGCGAAGAACGAACGTCGCGCGTGGTCGGTGGGTGTCGTGGGCAACGCTGCCGAGGTGTTCCCCGAGCTGCTGCGTCGCGGGGTCCCCATCGACATCGTCACCGACCAGACGTCGGCCCACGACCCGCTGTCCTACCTGCCCGAGGGGATCTCGGTCGAGGACTGGCACGAGTACGCCGAGAAGAAGCCCGAGGAGTTCACCGACCGGGCCCGCGAGTCGATGGCCAAGCACGTGCAGGCGATGGTCGAGTTCCAGGACGCCGGCGCCGAGGTCTTCGACTACGGCAACTCGATCCGTGACGAGGCGCGCCAGGGCGGTTATGAGCGGGCGTTCGAGTTCCCGGGGTTCGTGCCCGCGTACATCCGGCCGCTGTTCTGCGAGGGCAAGGGCCCGTTCCGCTGGGCGGCCCTGTCGGCTGACCCCAAGGACATCGCCGCCACGGACAAGGCAGTCCTCGACCTGTTCCCGGACAACGACCGGCTGCACAAGTGGATCCGCGGTGCGCAGGAGCGGATCGCGTTCCAGGGTCTGCCTGCCCGCATCTGCTGGCTCGGGCAGGGCGAGCGCGACAAGGCCGGGCTCGCCTTCAACGAGCTGGTCCGCACCGGTGAGGTGAGTGCCCCGATCGTCATCGGTCGCGACCACCTCGACACCGGTTCGGTGGCCAGCCCCTACCGCGAGACGGAGGCCATGCTCGACGGCTCGGACGCCATCGCCGACTGGCCGCTGCTCAACGCCCTCGTCAACACCTCGTCCGGCGCGTCGTGGGTGTCGATCCACCACGGCGGCGGTGTCGGCATCGGTCGCTCGCTCCACGCGGGGCAGGTCTCACTGGCCGACGGCACGGACCTGGCCGCCCAGAAGCTGGCCCGGGTCCTCACCAACGACCCGGCGATGGGCGTCATCCGCCACGTCGACGCCGGCTACGAGGTCGCCGAGCGCACCGCCGTCGAGCAGGGCGTTCGGATCCCCATGCGCGAGGGGTGATTCGGCCCCTCGCCAAGGGAGGGGTATGCCGGGTGGTCGCCACGTTGCCGCGGTCGCCGCACGGTGCCGCGAGCGCACAGGCGGCAGCGTGCGACAGCCGCGGCAACGTGCGCTCGGTCCGGCTAGACGGGGTCGGTGACGTCGGCGACCTCGGCGGCCAGCGCGGCCACGACGTCGTCCGCGTCCGCCGTCGCCGCCACCCCGTGGCCCCCCGCACCGATCGAGATCGGGCGCCCGGTGAGGGTGGCGTCGGCGACGACCGGCCACGCGGTCAGCGAGCCGAACGGCGTGATCGTGCCGCGCACGTAGCCGGTCACGTCGCGGGCGGTGTCGGCGTCGGGCATCGACAGCCGGTTGACGCCCAGGTGCGCGCGCAGCTTGGGCCAGGAGATCTCGCGGTCGCCGGGCACGAGGACGAACAGGTAGTCGTCCTCGCCGCGGCGCACCACGAGCGTCTTGACGATGTCGCGTGGCTCGACGCCTCGCGCCGCCGCGGCCTCCTCGAGCGAGCCCACCCGACCGTGGCGGGTGATGGTGTGCGTGATGCCACTGTCCTGCAGTGCCGCTGCAGCGCGCGCCGCCCCGTCGTCCATGCGCCCACTCTAGGCACGGCGGCAGTCTCCGGTCCGAGACGGAAAGCCCCGGTCCCCCGACGGTGTGCCCGGGTCTGGTGTGGAATGGTCTGGTCGGTGCACCCGTACCGCCAGCCAGAGAGGGCAATGTGAGCTTCGAGTCGATGTGGACGGCGATCGAGCCGCTCGGACGCGACGGCGGGTCGGGTGGCTACCGGCGGTTCGCGTGGACGCGGACCGACCACGACCTGCGCGAGTGGTTCTCCGGCGAGTCCGCGGCCCGTGGACTCGATGTCACCGAGGACCGCATGGGCAACCAGTGGGCCTGGTGGGGCAACCCCGACGAGGCGCTCGGTCGCGGGGTCAAGGGCGTCGTCACCGGGTCGCACCTCGACAGCGTTCCCGACGGTGGGGCCTTCGACGGCCCGCTGGGAGTCGTGAGTGCCTTCGCTGCCCTGGATGCCTTGCAGGACAAGGGGTTTGCGCCCAACCGACCGATCGGCATCGTCAACTTCGTCGATGAGGAGGGCGCCCGCTTCGGTGTCGCCTGTGCCGGGTCGCGGGTCATCACCGGGGCGATGACCGCTCGCCGTGCCCGTAGCCTCACCGACGCCGACGGCACGACCATGGCGGACGCGCTGAAGGCCGCCGGCCGCGACCCACACCAGATCGGCCGTGACGACGACACCGTCAACCGCATCGGCGCCTTCGTCGAGCTGCACGTCGAGCAGGGCAGGGGGCTGGTCGACCTCGAGCAGCCAGTCGCGGTGGCGTCGGACATCTGGCCGCACGGCCGGTGGCGCCTCGACTTCACCGGTGAGGCCAACCACGCCGGCACCACCCGGCTCGAGGACCGGCACGACGCGATGCTCGGCTATGCCGGCGCCGTCCTCGCGGCTCGCGAGGCCGCCATAACCCACGGCTGCGTCGCCACCATCGGCAAGGTCGCCGTCACGCCCGGTGGGGTCAACGCCATCCCGAGCGCGGTGACCGGGTGGCTCGACGCGCGCGGCGCCAGTCCACGCGCGGTGCGTCGCGCCGTCGCCGACATCGGCTCCATGGTCGCGCAGTCCGGCGGCAGGATGACCGAGGAGTCCTGGACCCCCTCCACCCCGTTCGACAGCGCCCTGTCCGCCCGCCTGCAGACCCGGCTGGGCGGCATACCGGTCCTGGGCACCGGCGCGGGGCACGACGCCGGCATCCTCGCGAACGCGGGTGTTCCCTCGGCGATGCTCTTCGTCCGCAACCCCACCGGCGTCTCCCACTCACCCTCCGAGCACGCCGAGCTCTCGGACTGCCTCGAGGGCGTCGAGGCGCTCACGGCCGTCCTCGAAGACCTCGCCAGCGAGGGACCATGACGACCTACTGGGCCGAGCACGCGTGGCTGCCCACCGGACTGGCCAGCGACGTGCGCTTCGAGGTGACGGCCGAGGGGACCTTCACCGGCGTCCGGCCCAGGGCGCGCCCGCACGACGGCGACGAGCACCTGCGCGGGGTGGTCCTGCCCGGGCTGGCGAACGCGCACAGCCATGCCTTCCACCGGGCGCTGCGCGGGCGCACCCACGGGGACGGCGGCAACTTCTGGACGTGGCGTCAGCTGATGTATGCCGTGACGCGCCACCTCGACCCCGACACCTACCTCGCGCTGGCGCGCGCGGTCTACGCCGAGATGGCGCTCGCGGGGATCACGGTGGTCGGCGAGTTCCACTACGTGCACCACGACCCGGCCGGCAAGCCGTACGCCGACCCCAACGCCATGGGCAAGGCGCTCATCGAGGCCGCTCGGGAGGCCGGGATCAGGCTGACCCTGCTCGACACCTGCTACCTCGCCGGCGGGCTGACGGGCGAGGGCCACGTGGAGCTCGACGACGTCCAGCGCCGGTTCACCGACGGTGACGTCGACTCGTGGGCCGCGCGCGTCGCAGCCCTCGAGTCCGACCCGACCACCCGGCTCGGTGCCGCCGTGCACTCGGTGCGCGCAGTCCCGCGCGACCAGCTCGCCGCGATGGCCGAGGTGACCCGCGGTCGGGTCGTGCACGCGCACGTGAGCGAGCAGCCCGCGGAGAACCTCGCGGCCCAGATGTTCTACGGCGCCACCCCGACCCAGCTGCTGGGCGAGGCCGGCCTGCTGAACGAGCGGTTCTCGGCCGTCCACGCCACGCACCTCACCGACGACGACGTCGCCCTGCTGGGCTCGTCGCGGTCGACCGCCTGCTTCTGCCCCACCACCGAGCGCGACCTCGCCGACGGGATCGGCCCGGCCCACGAGCTGGTCGCCGCGGGCGCCAGGCTCTCGCTCGGGTCGGACCAGCACGCGGTGATCGACCCGTTCGAGGAGATCCGCGGGCTCGAGATGCACGAGCGCCTGGTGAGCAACGAACGCGGGCGGTTCACCCCCGACGAGCTGCTCGAGGCCGCCAGCGTCGCCGGCTACCGCAGCCTAGGCTGGGCCGACGCCGGGACCATCGCCGACGGGCAGGCAGCCGACTTCGTCATGGTGCGCACCGACACGGTCAACACCATCGGGTCGCGGGCCGGCCAGATCCTCTACAGCGCAACCCGGTCCGACATCGACACCGTCGTCGTCGCCGGGCGCAAGATCGTCGAGGCGGGCCGGCACCACCTCGGCGACACCGCGGCCCTGCTGGGCAAGGCACTCGCCGACGTGAGGGAGCACCACTGATGACGTCGACCTTGGTGACCACCATCGGCGAGCTCGTCACCTGCGACGGCCCCGCGGACGGTCCGGCCGCCGACCGCCTCGGCCTGCGCCGCGATGCTGCCGTCGTGGTCGACGACGGGTATGTCGTCTGGCTGGGCCCGGCGGCAGACGCACCGGCCGCCGACCACCGGGTCGACGTCGAGGGCCGGGCGGTGGTCCCCGGCTTCGTCGACTCGCACGCGCACCTCGTCTTCGCCGGAGACCGGGGAGCGGAGTTCGCGGCCCGGATGGCAGGAACGCCCTACGACGGTGGTGGGATCGGCGTGTCCGTCGCGGCGACCCGTGCCGCCGACGACGAGACGCTGCGGGGGCTCGTCGCCGCCCGCGTCGCCGAGATGCGTGCCCAGGGGACCACGACCGTCGAGATCAAGAGCGGCTACGGCCTCACCGTCGACGACGAGGCGAGGGCGCTGCGGATCGCACGCGAGCTCACCGACGAGACGACCTTCCTCGGCGCCCACGTCGTGCCGGCCGAGTACGCCGGTGACCGGCCGGCATACCTGGACCTGGTGACCGGGCCGATGCTCGAGGCGGCGGCGCCGCACGCCCGGTGGGTCGACGTCTTCTGCGAGCCGCACTCGGCGCACGCGTTCACGCACGACGAGGCGAGGGCGGTGCTGCTCGCGGGCCGCGCCGCGGGGCTCGGGCTGCGGGTTCACGGCAACCAGCTCGGCCACGGGCCCGGGGTCCAGCTGGCCGTCGAGCTCGGGGCCGCCAGCGTCGACCACTGCACCTACCTGTCGCCTGCTGACGTCGAGGCGCTCTCGGGAGCCGCGGACACGACGGTCGCGACCCTGTTGCCGGGGGTCGAGTTCTCCACGCGGTCGCCCTACCCCGATGCCGCGGCGCTCCTGCGGGCCGGCGTCTCGGTCGCGCTGGCCACCGACTGCAACCCGGGCACCTGCTACTCGTCGTCCATGCCGTTCGTCATCGCCCTCGCCGTCCGCGAGATGGGGCTCACCCCGGGCGAGGCTGTGCTCGCCGCCACGCGAGGGGCTGCGAAGTCGCTGCGGCGCGACGACATCGGCCGCATCGCCGTCGGTGCGCGCGGGGACCTCACCGTCCTCGAGGCGCCCTCCCACGTGCACCTGTCCTACCGCGCGGGCGTGCCGATCGCCCGTGCCCTCGACCTGCCGGCCTGACTGCGGGAGGCCTGACGGCGGGAGGCCTGACGGCGGAGGCCGACGGCTCGTCCGCCAGCCTCGGCGGGCCGTCGGCGAACCGTGAGGAGACGGTCAGGCGTCGCCCTGCTGCATCGCCTTGGGCAGGTGCCCGGCGGACTTCTCGTAGTACTGCGCGGCCTTGCGCGTGGCGACCACCCGGGCAGCCCCGGCAGCGAGCCCCGTGAGGGCAGCGAAGGCGACGGCGTCCCGCCACGGCGTGCGCGGGTCGCGGGGGTCGACCACGGCGTCGCGCCCGGCCTTCTTCCAGATCGTCGTCACGAGCTTGTTGGCGACGACCCCGGCCAGCACCGCCGATCCCGTCCCGAGCACTCGCCACACCAAGGGGCCCATCGTGTCCTCCGCATCCGTGAGCTGACCATGGTCCGGAACTGACCGTGGTCCTGCTCCCCACCCTGTCACACGGTGGAGTAGCGTGGGCACCTGTAACGACAGGGGAGCGCGCGAGCGCTGAGAGTGCGGGAGACCGCAGACCCTCACACCTGATCCGGTTCGCACCGGCGTAGGGAGTCGAGATCTCAGGCACCTGTCGGGCGACTGCGTCCCGCAGTGACGGGGTGAGGTCGTCCGGCGAGGGGTCTCCCCGAGGTATCCACGGATTCCACGGGAGAAGGAACACATGAGCACCACCAACACCCCGGCCACCTCGGCCTCCACCACCTCCACGCCTCGACGCGGAAGTCTCCGCGCGTCGGCACCACTCACCCGCTGGCGCACGGTCGACCTGCTGACCGTGGCGTTCCTCGGCGCCGCCTTCGGCATCGCCTACTGGGGCTGGGGGCTCGCCTACGAAGCCCCGGCCAACGCCATCAGCGCCGGCTTCCCGCCGCTGTCCGGCCTGTTCGCCGGCCCGTGGTTCATGGCAGGAGTAGTCGGGGGGCTGGTCGTCCGCCGACCCGGCGCCGCCCTCGCCTGCGAGGTCGTCGCGGCCCTCGTCTCGATGCTCCCCGGCACCCAGTGGGGCGCCACGACCCTGGTCTCCGGCATCGTCCAGGGCGTCGGCACCGAGCTGGGCTTCGCCCTCTTCGGCTACGGCGCCTTCGGGCTGCTCGCCGCCATCGTCGCGGGCGGGCTCGCCGGCCCGCTCGAGGCCGGCTACGAGTCCACCAACTGGATCAAGGACTGGGCCCTGACCTGGAAGCTCGCGTATGCCGGGATCCTCACCGCCAGCGGCGCGGTCCTCGCCGGCGCCGGTGGCTGGCTCGTCACCACCGCGCTGGCCAGGGCAGGGGCGCTCGGTGCGTTCCCGGCCGGCCAGGAGGAACGGGAGTCACGCGCTGTCTGAGCGCGTCGGGGCGAGCGACGGACGGGGTCGGTCGGACGCCTCGACCGACCCCGACGGCGCCGAGGCGCCCCGGGGCGCCGTCGAGGTCCGGGCGCTCACCTGGCGCCCGTTCGGTCGTCGGTCGCCCGTCATCCCGGGCGTCCACCTCGACATCCCTGCCGGCCAGCGCGTCCTGCTCGTCGGTCCGAGCGGCTCGGGCAAGTCCACCCTGTTGCGCGGGCTCGCCGGAGTTCTCGAGGTGGCCGACTCCGGCGAGCGGTCCGGGACGGTGCTGCTCGACGGCGTCGAGCCCGGGTCCCGGGCGGGCGCGGTCGGCCTGGTGCTGCAGGAGCCCGGCGCCGGTGTCGTGTCGGCAACCGTCGGCCGTGACGTCGCCTTCGGCCTGGAGAACATCGCGGTTCCTCGGGTCGACATGCCGGCCCGGGTCGCGCAGGCCCTCCGGGCAGTCCGCCTGGACATGCCGCTGGATACCCCCACCCACGCGCTCTCGGGGGGCGAGCAGCAGCGGCTCGCGCTCGCCGGTGCCCTGGCCCTCGGCCCTTCGCTCCTGCTGCTCGACGAGCCGACCGCGATGCTCGACCCGGCCAGTGCCGCGTCGGTGCGGGCCAGTGTCGCGGAGGTGGCCGACGCCCGGCGCCTGACGACGGTCGTCGTCGAGCACCGGCTGGGGCCGTGGCTCGACTTCGCGGACCGGCTCGTGGTGCTGGACCGCACCGGCGCCGTCGCCGCGGACGGCGAGCCCCGTGAGGTCCTCGCGGTCCACGGCAATTCCCTTGCAGCGCAGGGGATCTGGGTGCCGGGCATCCCCGCTCCGCACCCCCACCGCATACCCGTGGGCACGTTCACCACCAACCCGATCGGGGCCAACGTCGTCGCCCTGTCCGCCCAGGAGGTCACGGTCGAGCGCAGCGTCCGCCGCCTTGACGGCTCGACGCGCACCACGACGGCGGTCCGCGACCAGTCGCTGGCGGCACGTGCCGGGCAGGTGCATGCCCTCGTCGGACCGAGCGGCTCCGGCAAGTCCACGCTGCTGCTCGCGATGGCCGGGCTGCTCGACCACTCGGGCACAGTCGTCGCCCACACCGACCTGACGCCGGCCGCCGCGCGCGGTGGCTCGCGCGACCCGGCCACGTGGAGCTCTCCGGACGTCGCGCGGGCACTCGCCTGGGTGCCCCAGTGGGCGAGCTCGACCCTGGTGGCGCACACGGTGCTCGACGAGGCGATGACCACGTCGCGCGCCCTCGGCCTCGTGGAGGACGAGGCGTTCTCGCGGGCCCGAGCGCTGCTCGACGCGCTCGGCCTGGCCCACCTCGAGCAGGTCGACCCGCGGCACCTCTCCGGGGGTGAGCAGCGCCGGCTCGCGATGGTGGCCGCTGTGGTGCACCAGCCCACGGTGCTGCTCGCCGACGAGGCGACGGTCGGCCAGGACCGGCTGACCTGGGCCGCGGTCACCGGGGTGGTGACGGCGCTGCGCGATGCGGGGTCCGCCGTGGTGCTCACCACCCACGACGACGACGTGATTGCCCTCGCGGATCGCACGACCGCGGTCACCCGGCCCGACCAGCCTGCCGAGCGGCCGGTTCCGCGGCGACCGCTCGTGGCCCGGTGCGGGCCGCTCGCGCTGCTGGCGACGGCCGCGCTCGCCATCCCGGCCGGGGTCCTGTCGCCGCACTGGTCGACGAGCCTGGTGGTGCTCGCCGTTCAGGCGGTCCTCGCGATGGTCGGGCTCTGGGCTCCGGCGAGGGGTGCGGTCGCAGGCGACCCCGCTCCCACCGGGCGTGCGAGGGCGGTGGCGGTGCGCCTGCTCCCCGGGCTCGTGGGAGCCCTCTCGGTGGCGTGGTCCACGTGGCTGCTGGGGGGCCATGACCTCTCCACGGCCTGCACGGCGGGGTTGCGGGTGCTCATCATCGTGCTGCCGTCTGCGGTCCTCGTGCGCTACGTCGACGCCGACGCGCTCGGCGACCACCTGGCCCAGCAGCTGCGGCTGCCGGCCAGACCCGTCGTCGCGCTGGCCGCCGCCCTGCAGCGGGTGCACACGTTCGGCGACCTGTGGACCGAGATCGCGCGGGCTCGGCGCGTCCGCGGCATCGGCGCGACGGCGCGGTCGCCCCGGTCCGTCCTCGCCGAGCTGTGGGCCCTGACCGTCGGCATCCTGGTCCGCTCACTGCTCGCCGCGGCGACGCTCGCGGTGGCGATGGACGCACGTGGCTTCGCCACGGCATACCGGCGCACGTGGGCTGCCCCCGCGCCTTGGCGGGCCGCGGACACGCTCCTCGTCGTGCTCGGACTGGTCCCGGCCGCGGTCGCCGTCCTCGCCTGAGGTTCCCTCTTGTGCCGCTGGCACGTCGGGAGCAAGGTGTGGACATGAACCGTCCCAATGACGCTGACGGACCTGGCTCTCCGGCGGCCATTCGCAACGTGGTCCTGGTGGGGGCGAGCGGGGCTGGCAAGACGGCTCTGTTCGAGCAGATGGTGGCGGCCCGGATTCCGGGCCGCCGCTCTCGTGAGGGGGACTCCCCGGGCGCCACGCTGGCGCTCAGCGCCGCGACCGTCCCGGTGGGTGACGTGACGCTGACATTGCTGGACTCCCCGGGTCACCCGGACTTCGTGGGCGACGTGCGTGCAGGGTTGCGGGCAGCCGACGCGGCCCTGTTCGTGGTGTCCGCCGCCGACGGGGTCGACGAGCCGACCCGCCTGCTGTGGCGTGAGTGTGCGGTCCTGGGTATGCCGCGCGCCGTCGCCGTGACGCGGCTCGAGCAGGCGCGGGCCGACTTCGACGCGACCGTGCGGGCGTGCCAGCGCGCGTTCGGCGATGCGGAGCCGCTGGCCCTGCCCTTGACCGAGGACGGGACGGTCCAAGGGATCCTCAACCTGTTGCGGCGCACCGTCACCGACCACTCCGGCGGGTCCGTCGTGGACCGCGAGCCCAGCGCAGACGAGGCCGAGCTGATCGACGCCGCCCGCGGCGACCTCATCGAGTCGGTCATCGAGCAGTCCGAGGACGAGGGGTTGCTCGAGCGCTACCTCGAGGGCGAGGAGGTCGACACCGACTCGATCTCGACGGACCTGCGGCTGGCCATCGCGACGGCGCGCTTCTTCCCCGTGATCCCCACGCATGCGCCCGCCGGGGTGGGCGTCGAGGCACTGATCGAGCTGTGCGAGAAGGGGTTTCCCGCCCCTGACGTCTCGGCGGTGCCGAAGGTCTTCACCCCGGCCGGGGGCGACTTCGGTCCGGTCAGCTGCGACCCCGGCGGTCCGCTGGTGGCCGAGGTCGTGCGCACGACGACCGACCCGTTCGTGGGCCGCCAGTCGCTGGTGCGGGTGTTCTCGGGCACGCTGCGTCCGGACGAGCCCGTGCACATCTCGGGCCACCTGCAGCACTTCGCGACGCACCTGGTCGACGAGCACGCCGACCACGACAGCGACGACGAGCGGATCGGGCCCCTCGCCGCGCCGATCGGTGACGAGACCAGACCGACCTCCGCCGGCATCGCCGGGTCGATCGTCGTGGTCTCCAAGCTGGCCGGTGCCGAGACGTCGGACACCTTGTCGCGCAAGGAGAAGCCGGCCCTGGTCGAACCCTGGGTGCTGCCGGTGCCGCTCCTGCCCGTCGCGATCCACGCCAAGTCCAAGGGCGACGAGGACAAGCTCGGCGCGGCCCTGCAGCGGCTGGTGGCCGAGGACGTCACCATGCGGCTCGAGCACAACTCCGAGACGCACCAGCTGGTGATCTGGGCGATGGGTCCCGCCCACGTCGACCAGCTCATCTCGACCCTGGAGAGCCGCTACCACGTGGTGGTCGAGGTCGAGCCGTTCCGGACCTCGCTGCGCGAGACCTTCGTGCGGCCCACGACCGTGCAGGGCCGACTGGTCAAGCAGTCGGGTGGCCACGGCCAGTACGCCGTCTGCCACCTGCAGATCGAGCCACTCGACCGCGGCGCCGGCATCGAGTTCGTCGACAAGGTGGTGGGTGGGGCCGTGCCGCGTCAGTACATCCCCTCGGTCGAGAAGGGCGCCCGCGCCCAGCTCGAGCGCGGGGTCCTCGCGGGGTACCCGGTGGTGGACGTGCGGATCACCCTGCTCGACGGCAAGGCGCACTCGGTCGACAGCTCGGACATGGCGTTCCAGACCGCCGCCGGGATGGCGCTGCGCGAGGCCGCCAACGACACCACCGTGTCGATGCTCGAACCCGTCGACGAGGTCCACATCGAGGTCTCGGACGACTCCGTCGGCAGCGTCCTGGCCGACCTTCGGGGCAGGCGTGGACAGGTGCACGGCACCGCGCCCGCCGAGGTCGAGGGGCGCACCGTCATCCACGCCGAGGTCCCTGCCCACGAGCTGTCCCGGTATCCCGTCGACCTGCGTTCGGTGTCCCACGGAACGGGGACCTTCAGCCGTTCCTTCGTCCGGTACGACTACATGCCGCCCGCCCTGGCCAGAGAGGTCACCCCCGCCAGCTGACCTCTCCCCCCATTTGGCTAAACCCTGCTAGCAGGGGTTAGCCGAATCCGGACAGCGTGCAACCTGTCCGGACTCAGCCAAGGCTTGCTAGCAGGGGTTGGCGAAAGAGTCAGCCGAGGGTCGTCAGAGGGGTCTCGAGCCGGCCTCGCCGGGCGAGGTAGCCGTGCCACAGCAACCGGGCCGCCGTGGACCGGTAGGGGCGCCACCGCTCGCCGAGCTGTTCGAGGGTCGCCTGGTCAGGGACCGTGTCGAGCCCGAGGGCCTCGGCCGCGGCGACCTGCAGGGCCCGGTCGCCCACGGGCCACAGGTCGGGACGGCCCAAGCAGGCCAACAGGTAGACGTCGGCAGTCCATCGCCCGATGCCCGGCACGGCCGTGAGGGCCGCCCGGACGTCCTCGTCGGGGAGGGCCGCGAGGTGGTCGAGCTCGAGGGCGCCCGACTCCACCGCGGCTGCCAGCGCTCGCAGGTAGCGGTCCTTCTGGCGGGACACCCCGTCCTGCCGCAGCTGCTCGGGGGTGCTCGCGAGCAGCTGGGTGGGCGTCATCGTGCCGAGGCGGTCGAGGACCTTGCGGTAGGCCGCCGCCGCGGAGGCGAGTGACACCTGCTGCTCGAGGATGAACAGCACGAGGCTGGCGAATCCCGCCGGGCGCAGCCAGAGCGCTGGTGTGCCGTGGGCCGCGACGAGCCGGGCGAGGCGGGGGTCGGTGGCCGTCAGCTCTGCCACCGACCGCGCGAAGAGCTCGTCGTCCATCGCGGTGACGCTACCCGAGGCTCGGCGGGGCAGGTCAGCCCGCGCGCAGCCGCTGTCGCTCGTCGCGCAGTGCCTGGACCTGGGCCCAGTAGTCGGCGCGCGAGTCCTGCGGAGCCGGCCCGGTGGCACGCCCCGGGTCGACGACCCGCAGGTGCGGTGAACGCTTCTCGGCCATGTCGCACACGGTAGGACCGACCACCGACAGGGGACGCTCCGACGCCTGGTGCTCCAAAGACTCCCCGGGGACCCCGGATTGCCCTCGCGCACGACGCCGCGAGAGGCTGCCCGCATGACGGAGGTCTTCGCGGGTGGCGTCGAGGTGCACTACGGCTTCATCGACCTGTACTCGGACCCTGACGGCAGCGGCGACGAGGCCGACGACCTCGTGGGAGCCCGTCGGGGCCAGGCCAACGGGCTGGTCGGGGCCCGGGTCCCCCACCAGCTGGGCATGGTCACCGGGCTCCACACCGGTCAGGTGCCCCTTGTCGTCACGTGGACCGAGACCGAGCCCGCGCTCGAGGACGACTGGGAGGATGTCGTCGAGGTGTCGGTCGACCTGAGCACGCCCGACCTGACGCTCGCCACGTTCGACAACGCCTACGGGTGCCAGGTCCCGCAGGACGGCTGGCACCGGGCGCGCTACTGCGTGTCGGGGATGGACGAGGGCCAGGAGCTCGACACCCCCGACGAGGGTGAGGTGGCGCCGGACCGCTACCTGCTCCAGCTGTGGCCGGCGCCGGAGTCGACCGACGTCATCGTGCGCCAGGGCAGCGAGATCGCCGCGTACTGGCACGGCGTCGCCCGCGGAGAGGACTGACCCACCAGCCGCGACCCCCGTCAGCCGGCCAGCAGCTCGGCAATCATCCGGTGGCCGTGGGCCTCGAACTCCTCATCGCCGACCTCGTACGCCCAGGCAGCCGTGCCGATCGCCTCGCGCACCCGTGCCCGGTGCCAGGCGCCCGGTTCGCGCGGGTCGTCGCCGTAGCCCTCGAGGAAGGCAGCCTCCAGCGCCGGGTCGCGGGCGAAGTCCTGCGCCGCGAGCCGGGCGAAGTCGGTCAGGGCCGGACGCAGGTCGGCGCGGCCGAGGTCGATGACGCGGACCGTGCCGTCGTGGACCAGCCAGTTGCGCGGCTGCCAGTCGCCGTGGGTCGGGACGAGCGCGGCCGCGGGGGTCGGCCAGGACGCGATCTCGGCACGCAGCGCCGCCTCGACCGCCGGCGCGATCCGGTGCGGCTTCGCCAGCCAGGTGAGGGACCGAGCGTTCTCGCGCGCCTCGTGGTCGTGGTCGACGACCGAGGACTGGGTATGCAGCCGTCGCAGCAGGTCCCCCGCCTGCCGGTAGGTGCCGGGCTCGTCGGCCGCGGGGTGCCCCTGGACGAGCCTCCCGGGCAGGTGGTGGGTGACGAGCACCTTCGCGTCGCCGTCGGCGAAGGCGAGGGCCGGCGCCCGCCCGAGGTCGGTCCACGGAGCCAGCCACTCGCGGTGGGCCCGCAGCTCGCGGGCGAGGTGGTGGTCGTGCTCGTCCCCGGCCTTGACGATGAACCGGCCCCCGGCGCTGGTCACTTCCAGCACCGTGGTCCCGACCAGTCCCCAGCTGTGGTCGCGCTCGATGCGCAGGCCGGGCAGCCACGACTCGACGAGCTCCCGCTGGCGTGCCGAGAGCTGGTCCGTGCCCGAGGTCATGGTGCGCGACCCTAGCCAGCCGGGCGTGCCGGAGAAAAGTTCGCCGGACCGGGAACACGTCCGCACCGCACGAAGTTGAGTCAGGTGAACGCAAGTTTGGCGGCCCCGATTTGCCACACGGCATACCGGCTCCTAACTTGAGTGCAGGCAACTCAACCCAGACTCAACCGGGACCCAACCCAGAACACCAGGAGATTCACCATGGCACGTGCGGTCGGCATCGACCTCGGTACCACCAACTCGGCCGTCGCCGTCCTCGAGGGCGGGGAGCCGACGATCATCGCCAACGCGGAGGGCGGTCGCACAACCCCGTCCGTCGTGGCGTTCTCCAAGGGCGGTGAGGTGCTGGTCGGCGAGATCGCCAAGCGCCAGGCCGTCACGAACGTCGACCGGACGATCCGCTCCGTCAAGCGCCACATCGGCCGTGACTGGCAGTCGCCCGAGATCGACGGCAAGACCTACACCGCGCAGGAGATCAGCGCCCGCATCCTGCAGAAGCTCAAGCGCGACGCGGAGGCGTACCTCGGCGAGAACGTCACCGACGCGGTCATCACCGTGCCGGCGTACTTCGACGACCACGAGCGCCAGGCCACCAAGGAGGCCGGTGAGATCGCGGGCCTCAACGTCCTGCGCATCATCAACGAGCCCACCGCCGCGGCCCTCGCGTACGGCCTCGACAAGGGCAAGGAGGACGAGCTCATCCTCGTCTTCGACCTCGGTGGCGGCACCTTCGACGTGTCCCTCCTCGAGGTCGGCAAGGACCCCGACGACGGCTTCTCCACCATCCAGGTGCGCGCGACCAGCGGTGACAACCAGCTCGGTGGCGACGACTGGGACGAGCGCATCGTCAACCACCTGCTCACGACCGTGAAGAACACCTCCGGCGTCGACCTGTCCAAGGACAAGATCGCCATGCAGCGACTGCGCGACGCCGCCGAGCAAGCCAAGAAGGAGCTGTCCAGCTCGACGTCCACCAACGTCAGCCTGCAGTACCTCTCGATGTCGGAGAACGGCCCGATCCACCTCGAGGAGACCATCAGCCGCGCGCAGTTCGAGCAGCTGACCAAGGACCTGCTTGACCGCACCCGCCAGCCGTTCCAGAACGTCATCAAGGACGCCGGCATCAGCCTGTCCGACATCGACCACGTGGTCCTCGTCGGCGGCTCGACCCGCATGCCCGCCGTGACCTCGCTGGTCAAGGAGCTCACCGGCGGCAAGGAGCCCAACAAGGGCGTCAACCCCGACGAGGTCGTCGCCGTCGGCGCGAGCCTGCAGGCCGGCGTCCTCAAGGGTGAGCGCAAGGACGTCCTGCTGATCGACGTCACGCCGCTCAGCCTGGGCATCGAGACCAAGGGTGGCCTGTTCACCAAGCTCATCGAGCGCAACACCGCCATCCCGACCAAGCGCTCCGAGGTGTTCTCGACCGCCGAGGACAACCAGCCGAGCGTGCTCATCCAGGTCTTCCAGGGCGAGCGTGAGATCGCGCAGCACAACAAGCAGCTCGGCACCTTCGAGCTCACCGGGATCGCCCCCGCGCCGCGCGGCGTGCCGCAGATCGAGGTCACCTTCGACATCGACGCCAACGGCATCGTCAACGTGTCGGCGAAGGACCGCGGCACCGGCCAGGAGCAGAAGATCACCATCTCCGGCGGCTCGGCCCTCCCCAAGGAGGACATCGAGCGCATGGTCAAGGAGGCCGAGGAGCACGCCGAGGAGGACCGGAAGCGGCGCGAGGAGACCGAGGCCCGCAACACCGCGGAGCAGCTCGTCTACTCGACCGAGAAGTTCCTGTCCGACTCCGCCGACAAGATCCCGGCCGACGGCCGCGGTGACGTCGACGCGGCGCTCGCCGACCTCAAGGAGGCCCTCAAGCCCGAGTCCGGCGCCACGCCCGAGGACATCTCCACCAAGAGCAAGAAGCTCTCGGAGGAGTCCCAGAAGCTCGGCACCGCCATGTATGCCGCGGCGTCCGAGTCCGACCAGGCCGGCACCTCGGGTGACGACGCGGGTGCGGGCGACGGTGCCCCGTCCGGCGACTCCGGCGCGGACGACGACGTCRTCGACGCCGAGGTCGTGGAGGACGAGGACGACGCCAAGGACGCCAAGTGACCGAGCAGAGCCCTTCTGCCGAGTCCGCCGAGGWGGTGGTGGGCGCGCAGGCCGAGCAGGCCGCGCCCACCACCCCCGAGGGGGCACCGCCCGCCACCGCCGAGGGGGCGCCACCCGCCACCGCGGGCGCGCACTCGTCCGAGGACGCCGCCATGACCGCGGAGGCAGAGCCGGCCGAGTCGAGGGATGGCGCGACAGACACCCCGGACGACGCGACGGCCGGGGGTGCGGCCGCAGACGACCTGCACCCCGACACGGTGTTGGCCGCGGAGCGGTTGTCCGACCTGCAGCGGCTGCAGGCGGAGTACGTCAACTACAAGCGTCGCGTCGACCGCGACCGGGCCGTCGTGCAGGAGCGCGCCGCCCAGTCCGTGATCGAGGCGCTCCTGCCGGTGCTGGACGACATCCACGCGGCCCGCGAGCACGGCGACCTCGACGGGGGCCCGTTCGCGGCCATCGCCGACAAGCTCGAGGGCGTGCTCGGCAAGTTCGGCCTGGAGCGCTACGGCGCCGCGGGCGAGGAGTTCGACCCGATGCTGCACGAGGCGCTCATGCACACCGCCTGGCCCGCCGACGGCTCGGTCTCCTCGACCGGCTCGACCACCGTCATCCAGGTCCTGCAGCCCGGCTACCGGGCGGGCGAGCAGGTGCTCCGCCCGGCGCGCGTGGCGGTCGCRGACCCCGAGTGAGGCTGCGGCCGAGCACCCGGACCGCGACACGAGCGCCGGCAGTCGCCACGAGGGCGGCGAACCCGGCACGATTCAGCTGAGAGGAGGACGTCGACATGGCTAGCCAGGACTGGTTCGAGAAGGACTTCTACGCGATCCTCGGCGTCCCCCAGGATGCCGACCAGGCCGCGATCAAGAAGGCGTACCGCAAGCTGGCGCGCCAGCACCACCCCGACCAGAACGCCGGGGACGCCGCTGCCGAGCAGCGCTTCAAGGAGGTCGGCGAGGCCCACTCGGTCCTCGCCGACCCCGAGAAGCGCCGGGAGTATGACGCGGTCCGCCAGATGTCCCGCGGCGGCGCCCGCTTCACCGCGGGGGGCCCCGGTGGCGGCAACGGGGGGTTCGAGGACGTCTTCTCCTCGATGTTCGGCGGTGGCGGGGGCGGCACCAGGGTGAGGTACTCCACCGGCGGCGCCCAGCCGGATCTCGAGGACATCCTCGGCGGCATGTTCGGCGGCGGTGCCGGCCCGGCATACGGGGGTGCGGGGTTCCGCGCACCCCAGGGCCCGCGCCGTGGCGCGGACCTCACCGCCCGCACGACCCTGTCCTTCCGTGAGGCCGTGGAGGGGGCCACCGTCACCCTCAGCACCGGCAGCGGCACGATCACCACGCGGATCCCCGCGGGCGTCAAGGACGGTCAGAAGATCCGGCTCCGGGGCAAGGGCCAGCCCGGCGAGGCCGGTGCCCCTGCCGGTGACCTCATGCTGACGGTTGCCGTCGAGAAGCACCCGGTCTTCGGCCGCGACGGCGACAACCTCACCGTCGACCTGCCCGTGACGTTCGCCGAGGCCACGCTGGGTGCCACGGTGCCCGTGCCGACCCTCGACGGCTCGGCGGTGAAGGTCCGGATCGCGCCCGGAACGCCGAGCGGGCGCGTGCTGCGGGTCAAGGGACGTGGGGTGCCACGCAAGGGATCCCCGGGTGACCTGCTGGCCAAGGTGTCGGTCGTCGTGCCGCAGCGGCTGACCGACGAGGCGCAGGCCGCCGTCGAGGTGCTCAAGGCGCAGGACGCCGGGCACGACCCGCGCGCCGAGCTGTTCATCGCGGCGAAGGACTGACCCCGATGGCACGACTCGGCTTCCAACCCGACGACGACGACCCGATCTTCGTCATCTCGGTGGCGGCGACGCTCGCCGGGATGCACGCCCAGACCCTGCGGCAGTACGACCGCCTGGGGCTTGTCACCCCGTCGCGCACCCGGGGCGGCGGTCGGCGGTACTCCGGCCGCGACGTCGCCCTGCTGCGTGAGGTGCAGCGGCTCTCTCAGGAGGAGGGCGTGAGCCTTTCGGGGATCCAGCGCATCCTCGAGCTCGAGAACCAGGTGGCAGCACTGCGGGCGCGCGTCGGCGAGCTGACGGACGAGCTCGGCGAAGCCCGTGCCCAGGCGGCGCAGTCGCGCTCCGGCTCGAGGGTCTTCGCAGTCGGGCCGACCGGCGACGTCATCGCGGTGCGGGCCGGTCAGAGGCCGCGCGTGGCCCGCAACCAGGCGCTGGTCGTCTGGCGCCCCTCATCGCAGTGACGGCGGCGCGGTGCGGGACGGGCGCGCGCCGGGTGCACGTCGCGATGGCCCGGGTGACGCCCGACAGGCTGGCTGCTGGTCAGGCGGAGGCCTGCTCGCGGATCGGCGCGGTGGCCAGCAGGGCGCGGTAGTCCTCGATCTGCAGCTCGTGCAGGAGCGCCGCGTAGAGCTCGGGGCTCACCCGGAACTTGCTGCCGTTCTCGAGGTGGGTGATGTAGGAGCGGTCGACGTCGAGCGCCGCAGCCAGGTCGGCCACGCCACGCCCGCGGGCCTGGCGGATGACCCGCAGCGCGAACCCGTGCACCTCGACCACCCGCTGTGATGGCGGTGTCCCCCTAGGCATGTCCATGAATCTAGTCATAAACTGTCAGTCAGGCAAGGACCCAGCCATGGAGGACGCAGGTGTCTGTGTCGGTCTTTGGTCACCACGACCCCGGGTCGTCGCAAGGGTCAGGGCAAGGCTGGCTAGCGGCGACAAAGTGTGACTGAGCAGGACTAGAAGTGACTGGATATGACTGGCAAGATGCGTCGCATGAACCCCGAGCAGCTCAAGCAACTCGGGCGCCGCGTCGAGCGCGCCCGCCTGGCCCACGGCTGGAGCAAGGAGCAGGCGGCCCGCGAGGCCAGGATCTCCTCGATCACGTGGAAGCGGGTCGAGGACGGCCTCGGCGTCCAGGACGTCAAGCGCGCCGCCGTGCTCGACGTGCTCGCCCTCGACGACCGGGGCGAGCCTGTCGGTGCGTCGTCACACAATGGCGGCTTCGTGACCGCCCCCGGTCCACGAGTCCAGTCCGGGGTCAGCGACGAGGAGGTCCTCGCGCTCATCGACGACATGAGGAGCAGGCTTGACGTCATCGAGCGCCGTATCCGGGGTTCCTGACCCCTGGGCGGTGCTGGCCCAGATGCGGGACGTCGTCCTGCTGCGCCAGCCGATCGCCGAGCCGGCCCGCTACTACCACGGGCGACGGGCGATCGTCCTCCGGTCAGGGCGCAGC
Source organism: Pedococcus sp. P2_E4 (assembly GCF_056403935.1). Classification (NCBI taxonomy): domain Bacteria; kingdom Bacillati; phylum Actinomycetota; class Actinomycetes; order Micrococcales; family Intrasporangiaceae; genus Pedococcus; species Pedococcus sp. P2_E4. The sequence continues at coordinate 75,384 of NZ_JBFUEO010000001.1, forward strand.
CTCGAGGAGGAGCGACGCTGCCTCTGGCACGAGCTCGTCCACGCCGAGCGAGGCGACCGCGAGTGCTCGGGGTGGGTCAGGTCCGCCACCGAGCGCAGCGTCGAGCGAGAGGCGGCCCGGCGGGCGATGCCCCTCGCGGTCATGGAGCAACGCCTGGCCGTCGCCAGCGACTGGGACGACTTCGTGTGGCACATGAAGGTGCCCGAGTGGTGGGTCCGGTTCCGGGTGTCCCTCATCCGTCCGGCTGACCACGCGCGACTGGACCTCGCGTGCCGGTGGTCGGACTGGACGCTCTCGGCCTAGGCAGGCACGGGACGCGGCCGCCCGGCGCGCCCACGCCGAGGGGCCGACAAGGCGGCATACTCGTGCCCGTGAGTGAGCACCTGATGGTCTTTCCCGACCGCGAGACCGCCGAGGACATCGCCGCCGACCTCGCCCACGAGGGGTTCTCGCAGGTGCGGGTGGTGCGCGAGGCGCTGGCCGGCGAGGACGACTCGGAGTCACACGAGTGGGCCGTCCACGTCGTCGAGGAGATGGTTGCCGACGAGTCGGGAGCCGTCGAGGGCGGCCTGCGCGACCGCTTCGCGGCGCTCGCCGAGGAGCGCGGCGGCTGGTACGACCCCGAGCCCCGCACCTGACCCCTGCCCTGCGAACGAGCCCACCGACCGTGCCAGGCGGACGCTGCCGACGAGGTCAGGGACTCGCTGCGAGCGACTCGAGGGTGGTCAGTGACAGGAACTCCTCGACGCCGATCACCCTGAGCGCCGCGCGCTCCAGCGGCCGGATGCAGTGCCGTCCGGGGTCGCGGTAGACGCGCGGGTCCCCGCAGGCGACCATCCGGCCGCGGGTCTCGAGCGTGCAGCCGCCGCTCGCCACGACGTTGCGGACCCAGTCGGTGTGCGGACCGTACGCCAGGGCGACCACGAAGCCGCCACTGACCGGGAAGACGTTGACCGGCGTCCGGTACGCCCTGCCGCTGCGGCGTCCGTGGTGGTGCACCACGGCGAAGCCGGGCAGGCGCCGTGCCACAGGGGTGCTCAACCGGTTGAACCCGACCCGGTTCCACCGCCCGACCGCGAGGGGGATGGGCACGAGCCCACCGTATGCCGCGCCACGCGCCATGCGCACTCGCCATACCTGCGCCCCGCGTCCGGGCCAACCACCCGCCCGGCGCCCTCCGCACGGACCGGCGCCCCGGTCCGTGGTGGGCCGGGGCGCCGGGTGTGGTGCAGGTCAGGCTGCCGGCTGCAGGCCGTCCTGGATCGGGTGCGGGTTGCCGGACTTGCCGGCGCTCCGTGCCCCGTTGATGGACTCCGTGCTCTGGGCCAGCGTGATCGCCAGGTGGGCGATCGCGTCGCTGTTGATGTCCAGCGCGGTGGTGTTGACGTTGCCGATCGTGTCGCCTGCGCCGTGGTAGTTCACGTCGAAGGCGACGCCGGCGGTCCCGCCGAACAGCGGGACGAACTCCGCGGGCTTGGGCACCTCGGCGCCGGTGAACAACCCGGACGCCGCGACGCCGTTGACGATGAAGGCCTGGTAGTCGGAGCGGCCCGAGAACTGTGTGTCGACCCACGGCTGCCCGACCGAGTCGAAGTAGTCCGTGAGGACGTCCTCGGTCTCGATCGACCCGGGCGGGATCGGCACGCCGGTCGGCGCCGGGAAGGTCGACTGGTCCGCGTCGTAGACCCCGATCTGGTAGTTCGGCGACGCCACCATGTCGAAGTTCACGTAGGTCGCGATCTTGGCGAGCTCGGCGGGGGCGTTGGCCACGAGGTCGTTAACGTAGTGCGTCGACCCGAGCAGTCCGGCCTCCTCGGCGCCCCACCAGGCGAAGCGCACCTTGTTGTTGACCTTGTTGACCTTGGCGAGCTGGACGGCCGTCTCGAGGATCGAGGCGGAGCCGCTGCCGTTGTCGTTGATGCCCGGTCCGGCCTCGACGCTGTCGAGGTGGGCGCCGAGCATGACGATGTTGTCGGGCCGCCCGGTCCTGGTCTCCGCGAGGAGGTTGAAGGTCGGTCGGGTCTCGATCGGGGCGGCGAACACACGGGCCACGGTGCCCGGCGGGTCGGCGAGGTCCACGCCGTTGGAGTACGAGCCGCCGACGACGGGGATGGTGATGGGCGCGGTGGACGGGTTGAGCGTGCCGACGATCAGGTCCTGCCGGTCGGCCGCTGTGGTGTTGCCCTGGTTGAAGATGATGGCCGCCGTGGCGCCGGCGGCCTGGGCGTTGACGGCCTTGACCGCGAAGGTGCAGGTGCCGCGCTGGATCAGCGCGATGCTGCCGGCAGGGAAGCCGGCGAAGTCCGAGGCCTCACAGCCGGAGCTGCTGGTGTTGCCGAGGCCCAGCTGGAGGTCGACGGCCCTCACGGTGCCGGTCACGTCGCCCGCCCCCGACCCGGTGAACGAGTCGGTCGGGTAGTTCACGGCGTTGGGCGAGATCTGCTGGAGCTGGCCGGGGGCCTGGTAGGCGATGTTGAAGACCTGGCGGGTGACGGTGTAGCCCGCCGCCTCGAGGACGCCCTGCACGTAGTCGCCCGACGCGGCGTAGCCGCTGGTGCCCGCGGCCCGGTTGCCGCCGTTGGCGTCGGCGACGGCCTGCAGCTGCTGCAGGTGGTGCATGATGCCAGCCACCGTGACCGCGCTGCGGAACTTGGCTGAGTTGTTGGAGTTGCCGGCCTGGGCCGGGGCTGCGGCGAAGGCGGTCGCCAACGCGGCGGCGACGGCGGCCACGACGACGGGTTTGCGTTGTACTCGCACGGTGATCCTCCTGGGGGTGTTCCGGGCCTGCGGACGCCCGAATCTTCCGACAGTACGGCTGCCCCGAGCGCCCTGCCAGCCCTGCGGATCGCTTCGCCCCAATTGCCATGGTTCCCCGTTTCGGACGGGGGTGACGAGGCAAACTTGAGCGGAATACACTCAACTTTACGACGGTTGTCACCGATGGCACCGAACCCGTCCCGACCAGCACAGGAGAACCCGCCGAATGGAGTTGAAGCCGACCGCCAAGGTCGCCGAGGCCCTGGCCATCGCCCAACGAGCCGCCCAGGCCGACGGCAACCCCGAGATCACGCCCGCGCACCTCACGCTCGCCCTCGCCGAGCAGCCCGACACGACGACTGCCGCGCTGCTGACGGCCGGCGGGACCACGGCAGAGGCCGTGGCCGCTGCAGCCCGACGCAGCACAGCCACCCTCCCGCGCACCAGGGGCAGCAGCGTCCAGACGCCCGGGTTCGGCTCGGCCACCCTCGCCGTCCTCCAACACGCCCAGACCCTCATGCAGGCCATGGGCGACAGCCACCTCTCCACGGACGTGCTGCTGCTCGCGCTCGTCGAGAAGGGGGCGGTCGCAGCAGACCCCAAGGCCGTCGAGGCCCAGATCGCAGTGCTGCGCGGAGGCCGCAAGGTCACCTCCGAGACCCCTGAGTCGAGCGCCGAGGCGCTCGAGAAGTACGGCACCGACCTCACCCAGATGGCCAGGGAGGGCCGGCTCGACCCCGTCATCGGCCGCGACGCCGAGATCCGTCGCGTGGTCCAGGTCCTGAGCCGGCGGACCAAGAACAACCCCGTCCTGATCGGTGAGCCCGGCGTCGGCAAGACTGCCGTCGTCGAGGGGTTGGCGCAGCGCATCGTCGACGGCGACGTGCCGGAGTCGTTGCGGGACAAGCGGCTGATCAGCCTCGACCTCGGTGCCATGGTCGCCGGCGCGAAGTACCGCGGTGAGTTCGAGGAGCGCCTCAAGGCCGTCCTCGAGGAGATCACGGCCAGCAACGGCCAGGTCGTGACCTTCATCGACGAGCTGCACACCGTGGTCGGCGCAGGGGCGACCGGTGAGGGCGCCATGGACGCGGGCAACATGCTCAAGCCGCTGCTGGCCCGCGGCGAGCTGCGGCTCGTCGGTGCGACCACGCTGGACGAGTACCGCCAGCACATCGAGAAGGATGCGGCCCTCGAGCGCCGCTTCCAGCAGGTCTTCGTCGGGGAGCCGTCGGTCGAGGACACCATCGCGATCCTGCGCGGCCTCAAGGAACGCTACGAGGCGCACCACAAGGTCGAGATCGAGGACGCCGCGCTGGTGGCGGCCGCCGCCCTGTCCGACCGCTACATCACCGGCCGGCAACTGCCGGACAAGGCGATCGACCTCGTCGACGAGGCGGCGTCCCGGCTGCGCATGGAGATCGACTCGAGCCCGGTCGAGATCGACCAGCTCCGGCGAGCGGTCGACCGGCTCACGATGGAGGAGCTGCACCTGGCCCGCGAGACCGACCCGGCCTCGGCCGAGCGGCTGGCCCGGCTGCGCGAGGACCTCGCCAACAAGACCGAGGAGCTGGCCGCCCTCAACGCCCGCTGGGAGGCCGAGAAGTCCGGCCTCAACCGGGTCGGCGAGCTCAAGTCCCAGATCGACGAGGCCCGCACGAGGCTCGAGCGGGCTCGCCGCGACTACGACTTCGAGACCGCCAGCCGCATCGAGTACGGCGAGATCCGCGAGCTCGAGGACCAGCTGGCAGCCGCCAGCGAGGCCGAGGCCGCCCGGGTCTCCGGCGCGAGGACGAACGGCTCTGACGGCTCGGCTGGCTCTGCCGACCCGATGGTCAAGGAGCGGGTCGGCGCCGACGACATCGCCGAGGTGATCTCGGCCTGGACCGGCATCCCTGCCGGACGGCTCCTGCAGGGCGAGACCGAGAAGCTCCTCTCGATGGAGTCGATCATCGGGGCGCGGCTCATCGGTCAGGAGAAGGCGGTCCAGGCGGTGTCCGACGCGGTGCGCCGCTCGCGTGCCGGGCTCGCCGACCCGGACCGGCCGACCGGCTCGTTCCTGTTCCTGGGGCCGACGGGTGTCGGCAAGACCGAGCTCGCCAAGTCGCTGGCCGACTTCCTGTTCGACGACGAGCGGGCCATGGTTCGCATCGACATGAGCGAGTACTCCGAGCGCCACTCCGTCGCCCGCCTCATTGGTGCGCCGCCCGGGTACGTCGGGTACGACGAGGGCGGCCAGCTCACCGAGGCGGTGCGACGGCGGCCGTACTCCGTCGTCTTGCTCGACGAGGTCGAGAAGGCGCACCCCGAGACCTTCGACATCCTCCTGCAGGTGCTCGACGACGGCCGGCTCACCGACGGCCAGGGACGCACGGTCGACTTCCGCAACGTCATCCTCGTGATGACCAGCAACCTCGGCAGCCAGTTCCTCATCGACGAGACACTCGACGACGCCGCGAAGCGCGATGCCGTCCTGGGGGTGGTGCGGGCCAGCTTCAAGCCCGAGTTCCTCAACCGGCTCGACGAGGTCGTCGTCTTCGACCCGCTGACGTCCGCCGAGCTCGCCCACATCGTCGACCTCCAGGTGCGCCAGCTGGCCACCCGGCTCGTCGACCGTCGGATCACCCTCGAGGTCAGCGATGCCGCCCGCGAGTGGCTGGCCATCACCGGTTTCGACCCTGCCTACGGCGCGCGACCGCTGCGTCGCCTGGTGCAGAAGGAGATCGGCGACCGGCTGGCCAGGGCCGTCCTCTCCGGGCAGGTGCGCGACGGCGACACCGTGACCGTCGACCTCGACCCTGCGAGCGACTCCCTCACGATCGCCTAGCGCGCGCAAGGAGCGGGCCCACGGGTATGCCGCGTGGTCACCCCCGGCACGTCTGCGCGGGTGGCGACCACCCGGCATACCCGCTGGTCAGGTGCGGTGCGCCCCCACCTCCGGTTAGGTGGGGGCGTGACCCGTATCGGATTTCACGCCTCGCACGAGCAGATCGACCCCCGCCAGCTCCTCGCCGACGTCCAACGGGCCGAGCAGGCGGGCTTCGACATGGCGATGTGCTCCGACCACTTCTCCCCGTGGACGAGCGCCCAGGGGCACTCGGGCTACACGTGGTCGTGGCTCGGTGCCGCCCTGGCCACCACCGAGCTGAGCCTGGGGTGTGTCTGCGCGCCGGGCCAGCGGTACCACCCGGCCGTCGTCGCCCAGAAGATCGTGACCCTGGGTCAGATGTTCCCGGGCCGGTTCTGGGTGGCCCTCGGCAGTGGGGAGGCGAGCAACGAGCACATCACCGGTGACGGCTGGCCGCGCAAGGAGGTCCGCACGGAGCGCCTCGAGGAGTGCGTCGACGTCATCAGGCGGCTGCTCGCCGGCGAGGAGGTCAGCCACGACGGTCTCGTGACCGTCGACCGGGCCAGGCTGTGGGAGCGGGCCGACCCGGTGCCCCTGCTCATCGGTCCGGCCGTCTCCGCCGACAGCGCGGCACGGGTCGCGACGTGGGCGGACGGGCTGGTGACCGTGAACCAGCCGCTGGATGCCCTCCGCGGGGTCGTCGAGGCGTACAGGGGGGCTGGTGGCCGCGGTCGCCTGGCCCTGCAGGTGCACCTGAGCTGGGCGGGCAGCGACGACGAGGCGCTGGCGCTGGCCCGGGACCAGTGGGCGGCGAACGCGGTCGGGCCGCCGCTGTCCTGGGACGTCGAGACCGTCGAGGGCTTCGACGCGATCTCCGCCGCCCTCCCCGACGATGCGGCCCGCGGACCCGTGCGCGTGTCCGCCGACCTCGGGCAGCACCGCGCCTGGCTCCAGGAGTACGCCGACCTCGGTTTCGACGACCTCTACCTGCACCACGTCGGGCAACAGCAGGACGCCTTCATCGACACGTTCGGCGAGCACGTGCTGCCCGCCCTGAGGAGCTGAGCCATGCGCATCACCGACACCAGTGACCTGTGGTGGAAGACGGCCGTCATCTACTGCCTCGACGTGGAGACGTTCTACGACGGGGACGGCGACGGCACGGGCGACCTCGGTGGTCTGGCCGAGCGGGTCGACTACCTCGCCGAGCTGGGCATCACGTGCCTGTGGCTGATGCCGTTCTATCCCACGCCTGACCGCGACGACGGGTACGACGTCACCGACCTCTACGGGGTCGACCACCGGTTGGGCACCCACGGACAGCTCGTCGAGCTGATCCGCACGGCCAACGACCGCGGCATCCGCGTCATCGCGGACGTGGTCATCAACCACACGTCCAACCAGCACCCGTGGTTCAAGGCGGCCCGGCGGAGCACCGACAACCCCATGCGGGACTACTACGTGTGGCGCTCCGACGCGCCGCCGGACACCTCGGACCAGGTCGTCTTCCCCGACAAGGAGGACAGCATCTGGGAGCTCGACGACAAGACCGGTGAGTGGTACCTGCACCACTTCTACAAGCACCAGCCCGACCTCAACGTCGCCAACCAGCAGGTCCGGGACGAGATCGCCCGCACCATGGGTTTCTGGCTCCAGGTCGGCCTCGACGGCTTCCGGGTCGACGCCGTGCCGTTCTTCATCGACGACGTGGAGACCGCCGCCGAGGACCCCGCGCGACCTGACGTCCCTGCCGACCCGCACCAGCACCTGCGGGACCTGCGTGCGTTCATCACGCGACGCAAGGGGACCGCGATCATGCTCGGCGAGGTCAACCTGCCCCACAAGGACCAGAAGAAGTACTTCGGTGGCGACGCCGGCGACGAGCTGCAGATGATGTTCGACTTCATCACGATGCAGAACCTCTACCTGTCGATGGCGCGGGAGGACGCGCGTCCCCTGGTCCGCGCGCTGAGCAGGCGTCCCCGCCTGCACCCCTCGTCGCAGTGGGCGAACTTCGTGCGCAACCACGACGAGCTCACCCTCGACAAGCTGAGCGACTCCGAGCGCCAGGAGGTCTTCGACGCCTTCGGGCCAGAGCCGCAGATGCAGATCTACGGGCGGGGCCTCAAGCGACGCATGCCGGGGATGCTCGGGGGCGACCCCCGTCGGCTGCGGATGGTCTACAGCCTGCTGTTCTCCCTGCCGGGCACGCCCACGATCTTCTACGGCGAGGAGATCGGGATGGGCGAGGACCTGGAGCAGGAGGGACGAATGGCGGTCCGGACGCCGATGCAGTGGACCGACGGGCCCAACGGCGGGTTCTCCACCGCGCCACCGCGCAAGCTCGTCACCAGGGTCGTGCCCGGCGGCCTCGGACCGGAGCACGTCAACGTCGCCCAGCAGCGACGCGACCCCACGTCCCTGTGGATGTTCATGCGCAACCTCATCACGACCTACCGGTCCTGCCCCGAGCTGGGATGGGGTGGGTTCGAGCTGCTCGACCAGCCGTTCCGACAGGTCCTCGCCCACCGCTGCGCCTGGGAGGACGCCGCGGTGGTGGTGGTGCACAACCTGGGTGCGGAGCCGGTGACCGTGTCCCTGACGGTCGCGGACGGCCCGGTCGAGCTGGCCGACCTGCTGGGTCCGGACGACGTGACCGCCGACGAGCGCGGCCGGGTCGAGCTCGCCCTCCCCGGGTACGGCTTCCGCTGGCTGCGGGTCCACCCGCCCGGGGCCGCACGGCTGCCCTGATCGGGGCGCGCCTGCACCGCAGCGCGGGTATGCCGGGTGGCGACCACCCGGCATACCCCTGCGGTGGGTGCGCCCACGCGGCCGCTCGTCGTCGCGAACGCTCGGTGCGGCGACCGTGGGGACCAGGCCACGCCGACTACCGTGGGGCGCATGCGCATCAGGGCACTGGCCGCCGTCGGTCTCGTCGTGGCTGGTCTCGTCGGCTGCAGCGGCGGCTCGTCGTCCGACGCCCCGGAGGCGCCACCGGCCGAACAGCTGGCGGCAGCGCGCGCCAACCTCGAGAAGAGCCCGGCAGTCGCCTTCACGCTCACCTCGACCGGGTTGCCCAGCAAGGCGGTCGGGGTCTCGGGAGCCAAGGGGACAGGCCTGTTCAAACCGCCGTCGTTCCAGGGCACCCTGAACGCCACGGTGAGCGGCGTGACCGGCACCGTCGACGTGATCGCGGTCGAGCAGGACGTCTTCATGAAGTTCTTCACGCCGACCTACAACAAGATCGACCCCGCGGACTACGGCGCCCCCAACCCGGCCCAGCTGTTCAACACCCAGACGGGCATCACGGCACTCATCGGAAAGACCGCCAAGGTCGCGGCAGGCCCTGACAAGCGCGAGGGCTCCGACGTCCTCAAGACCTTCACCGGCACGCTGCCCGGCTCGGCCATCGCCGACCTCCTCGTGATCGGCGTCCGTTCCGGCACCTTCGACGTCACCTACGGCGTCACCACACCGGGCAAGCAGCTGCGCAGCGTCATCATCTCCGGGCCGTTCTACGCCGGCTCGACGGCGACCTACACCCTCGGTCTCAAGAGCCTGGCGCAGCCCGTTGCGATCACCCGCCCCTAGGGCGCTGCTCGCCACCGCATCGGTGGCGGTCGCGCTCGCTGCCGCCGACACCTATGTCGTCGTCCTGGCGCTCACCGACATGATGACCGGTGTCGGTCTCGGGATCGACGCCCTCCAGAAGGCCACCCCCATCATCTCCGGCTTCCTGCTCGGCTACATCGCCGTGCTGCCGCTCATCGGGCGTCTTGCGGATCTCGTTGCACGGCAACGCATCCTGCTCGCCTGTCTGGCCATCTTCGTCGTCGGGTCGGCCATCACCGCGCTGGCGGTGGAGCTGCCCGTCCTGGTCTCCGGCCGGGTCCTGCAGGGCGTCGGCGGGGGAGGGCTCGTCCCCGCGACGCTGGCGATCGTGGCCGACCTCTGGCCGGCCGGCCGCCGCGGCGCACCGCTCGGCGTCGTCGGTGCGGTGCAGGAGCTCGGCAGCGTCCTGGGCCCGGTCCTCGGCGCGGCGGTGCTGGCGGTCTCCGACTGGCGGATGATCTTCTGGCTCAACGTCGCGGTCGGCCTCGCGATCGCAGCCGCCGTCGTCGCCGTCGGAGGCCTCCCGCTGCGGCGACCCCGTGGGGCTGCGCTGGTCCTCGGGGTGCTGGCCCTGACGCTCGGCGGGCTCGCCCTCGCCGCGCCCGCCCGGCTGGCGTCGGACGTCACGCTCGGCCTGCCCTTCGTCCCGTTCGGCGAGTCGACCTCGAGGGTCCTGACTCCGATCGGCGTCGTGGCTGGCGTCGTCTCGCTCCTCTGGTTCGGGTCGACGGCCCGGACGTGGTGGCCCCTGCTGCGTCGGGCCGACCTGCTCGGCGCCGTGCTGCTCGGGGCGGCCCTCGGTTGTGTCGTGCTGACGTTCGCGGTCAGCGACCCGGAGAAGGAGGTGGTGGGCCCCCTGGGGCTCGCGCTCCTGCCGGTCGGGGCCGTGGCGCTCGGTCTCTACTTGTGGCGCCACCACACGGGCGACGAGCCGCTCGTCGCCCGTGGTGTCGTGCGCGGCAGGGCGCGGGTCGCCCTCGTGGTCAGCCTCTGCGTCGGCGCCGCACTGGTGGCTGTCATCGTCGACGTGCCGGTGCTGGCCCGGCTCACCCTGACTGACTCGCAGACGGTCGCGGCGTTCGTGCTGGTGCGGTTCCTCGTGGCCGTCCCGGTCGGCGCGGTCCTCGGCGGCTGGTCGTTGCGGCGCCTCGGCGACGGAGTCGTGGCAGGTGGCGGCCTGCTGGTGGCCGCGGTCGGGTTGTTCACCATGAGCGGATGGGGCGACGGCGCGCTCGACCGCCCGAGCTCGACGGTCGTCCTCGTCCTTGTCGGCCTGGGCATCGGCCTGGCCCTGGCCCCGGTCAACAACGCGGCGCTCGCCGACGCCCCCCACGACGCGCACGGGGTGGCGAGCGCCCTCGTGGTGGTGGCGCGGATGGTGGGCATGGTCGTCGGGCTCGCCCTGCTCACCGCCATCGGCCTGCACCGCTACTACGACACCGTGGCCGCCCTGCCGGACCAGACCGACACCACGGCGCTGCTCGCGGCCGGGCTGGTCCAGGTGCAGACGGTCTTCCTCGGCGCTGCCGTGGCAGCGTCCCTGGGTGCCGCCGGCGCGATCGGGCTGGGAGTGGCCCACCGACGGCCGGAACCATCCGGCGAGAGCTAGCCTCCAACCGACATGACCACCCGGCCCCCTGCCACCGTCTTCCTCGCGCTCGTCGCGCTGTCCGGCCTCGCGGGCTGTGTCCAGCAGCCGAGGGCCTGCACCGAGATCGGGGCGTCCAACGGCGTCGCGGTCGATGTCCTCGACCTGGTGCGCAGCGAGCAGCTGGACGTCGAGGTCTGTCTCGAGGGGCAGTGCGTCTCGGCGCCGCTGTTCGTCGACGGCCCGCCCGAGACCTTCGTCGAGCTGCCGGCAGTGGACTCCGTCGCGGAGCTGACCTACCGGGTCACGGTGCGGACACAGGCAGGAGCGGTCGTCGTGCCCACCCAGGAGGTCATCGCCGCGGCGAGCCGGGTCCAGCCCAACGGCGAGGGCTGCCCGCCCACGGCATACCAGGCGCGCCTGTCCGTCCGCCCCTGAGCCCTCCCGTGGTCAGTCGTCGAGCTGGACCACCACGGGCGCGTGGTCGGAGGCGCCCTGACCCTTGCGCTCCTTGCGGTCGATCGCGGCCCCGGCGACCCGGGCAGCGAACGCCGGCGTCCCGAGGACGAAGTCGATCCGCATCCCGCGGCGCTTCTGGAAGCTGAGCATCTTGTAGTCCCAGTACGTGTACGTCCCAGGGCCAGGGGTGTGCGGCCGCACCACGTCGACGAAGCCGGCGTCGAGGAACGCCTGGAACGCCGCGCGCTCTCCGGGCGACACGTGGCTCTTGTCGAGGTAGTACTCCATCGACCACACGTCCTCGTCCTGCGGGGCGATGTTCCAGTCGCCCATCAGGGCCGCGGTCTCACCGGCGGCGACCCACTGCCGGGCCTGCGCCTCGAGCCGGGCGAGCCACGACAGCTTGTACGCCATGTGCGGGTCCTCGAGGTGACGGCCGTTCGGGACGTAGACCGAGGTGACCCGGACCCCTCCGCACGTCGCCGTCAGCGAACGGGCCTCCACCACCGGCGGCTCGCCCCAGGCGGGTGCGTCGGCAAAGGACGGCGTCACGTCGGTCAGGCCGACCCGGGACAGGATCGCCACGCCGTTCCAGTGGTTCAGCCCGTGGTGCGCCACCTCGTAGCCGAGGGCCTGCAGCCGGGCGAAGGGAAACTGCGCATCCGTGGCCTTGGTCTCCTGGATGGCCAGGACGTCGACGTCGCTGCGCTGCAGCCACGCCTCCACCCGGTCGACGCGGGATCGGATCGAGTTGACGTTCCAGGTCGCGATGCGCACGAGGGCAACCCTAGGCGAGCGCCCGTAGGCTGGGGCCATGAGCACCGCCCTCGTCACCGGCGCCACCGCCGGCATCGGCCTGTCCTTCGCCCACCAGCTCGCCGAGCGCGGCCACGACGTCGTCCTGGTCGCCCGTGACCGGGTGCGGCTCGAGAACGTCTCCGACGAGCTCGCTGCGAAGTATGGCGTGGGCACCGAGATCCTCGTCGCGGACCTGGCCGACCGCGCCGAGACCGGCAAGGTCGCCGAGCGACTCGCCGACCAGGCCCGCCCTGTCGACCTGCTCGTCAACAACGCCGGCTACTCGCTCAAGCGGCGCTTCCTCGACAACGACATCAGCGAGGAGGAGGCCGTCTTCGACGTCCTGGCCAGGGCGGTGCTGGTGCTGTCCCACGCCGCCGCCGGGGCCATGCGCGTGCGCGGGCACGGCGCGATCGTCAACGTCTCGTCCGTGGCCGGCCAGATCGCCTCCGGCCCCTACTCGGCCGCGAAGGCCTTCGTCACCGTCCTGACCGAGGGCCTGGCCACCGAGCTGGCGGGCACTGGGGTCACCGCCACGGCGTTGCTGCCCGGCTTCACGCACACCGAGTTCCACCAGCGTGCCGGCGTGAACATGTCACGCATCCCCGACTTCATGTGGCTCGACTCGGACCGCCTGGTCCGCGACTGCCTCGCGGACGTCTCCAGGGGCAAGGTCGTCTCCGTGCCCGGTGCGCAGTACAAGGCGATCGTCGCCGGGCTGCGGCTCGTCCCGCGTGGGCTGGTGCGCTCCCGCGCCAGGACCGTCCACCGCCCGGGCAAGTAGCCCACGGGTCCTCGGTAGGCTCACGGACCGTGACCGACACTGCTGCCGCCCGCGCTCGCCTGCTCGAGATCATCAAGGAGAAGGCCATCGTGCACGGCCGGGTGACCCTCTCCTCAGGCAAGGAGGCCGACTACTACGTCGACCTGCGCCGGGTCACGCTCGACGGCGAAGCGGCCCCCTTGGTGGGCATCGTCATGCGCGACCTCATCGCCGACCTCGACTACGACGCCGTGGGCGGGCTGACCCTCGGCGCCGACCCGGTGGCCACCTCGATCCTGCACGCGAGCGCCGCTGCCGGCGACCGCACCGACGCGTTCGTCGTCCGCAAGGCCGGCAAGGCCCACGGCCTGCAGCAGCGCATCGAGGGACCCTCGGTGCAGGGCCGGCGCGTCGTCGTGGTCGAGGACACCTCCACGACCGGGGCCTCGCCCCTCGATGCCGCCACAGCCGTCCGCGAGGCCGGTGCCGAGGTCGTCGCGGTCGCCACCATCGCCGACCGCGCGACCGGGGCGGCGGAGAAGTTCGCCGACGCCGGCTACGAGTACCGGTTCGTCTTCGGGCTGGACGAGCTGGGACTGGCCTAGGATCAGCRGCACTGACCTAGACAGGGGAGTCCCATGATCTGGCTGATCGTCGTCGGCGCCATCGTCCTGCTGCTCGTCCTCTGGGCGGTCGGCGTCTACAACGGGCTCGTCAAGCTGCGCAACCTGGTGCAGGAGGCCTGGCGCCAGATCGACGTCGAGCTCAAGCGGCGCCACGACCTGATCGGCAACCTCGTCGAGACGGTCAAGGGCTATGCGGCGCACGAACGCGGCACGCTCGAGGACGTCATGAAGGCGCGGTCCGCCGCGATGGCCGGCGGGCAGTCTCCAGCGCAGCAGGCGCAGTCCGAGGGCATGCTGAGCCAGGCGCTCGGTCGCCTCATCGCTGTCGCCGAGGCCTACCCGGACCTCAAGGCCAACCAGAACTTCCTGGCCCTGCAGCAGGAGCTCACCGCGACCGAGGACCGCATCGCCTCGGCCCGGCGCTACTACAACGCCAACGTGCGTGAGCTCAACACCAAGGTCGAGACCGTGCCGTCCAACATCGTCGCGGGCATGTTCAACATCGGGCGCGCCGAGTACTTCGAGGTCGAGGGCCTCGAGCGCGAGGCCCCCAAGGTGGACTTCGGCCAGCGGGACGCGACGATCCCCCCGCCCAGTGGGTATGCCGGGGGCACGCCAGCAGGTGCCCCGCCCGCCCCCGCGCCCCCGCCGACGACCGAGCCGCCCCAGGCGCCGTAGCCATCGACAGCAGGGTCCACCGGACGGTGGACCCAGGACCCACCGCCTGGTGCTGCCGGGTCGGGCGCGGATCCGACAGGCTGGGACCATGCCAGCACACGACGCACCCATCCAGGTCAGCGGCCTGCACAAGACCTACGGCGACCGCGAGGCCGTCGACGGGCTCGACCTGACCATCGAGCGTGGCGAGGTCTTCGCCCTGCTCGGCCCCAACGGCGCGGGCAAGACGACGACCGTCGAGATCCTCGAGGGGTTCCGGCAGCGCGACGGCGGCGACGTGGCGGTCCTCGGCGAGGACCCCGGACGGGCAGGCCTGGCTTGGCGCGACCGGATCGGCGTGGTGCTGCAGACGTCCACGGGGTTGGACCTGCTCACGCCGAGGGAGGTCCTGGCGAGCACGTCCAGGGTCTACTCCCGGGGGCGTGGCGCCGATGACGTCCTCGACGCAGTCGCCCTCGGCGACAAGGCCGACGACCGGATCAGCACGCTCTCCGGCGGCCAGCGCCGGCGGCTCGACGTAGCCCTCGGGATCGTCGGGTCACCGGAGCTGCTCTTCCTCGACGAGCCGACCACCGGGTTCGACCCGCAGGCGCGCCGTGACTTCTGGGAGCTGATCAAGGGCCTGGCGGACGGCGGGACGACAATCCTGCTCACCACGCACTACCTCGACGAGGCGGAGCACCTCGCCGACCGCGTGGGCGTCATCGCCGCGGGCCGGATGCTGGCCCTCGACACCCCGGCCAACCTGGGTGGCCGCGCCACCGAGGAGGCGACGGTCGCCTGGGAGGACGAGCACGGCATACGGCAGAGGGAGGCGACCGCCAGTCCCACGGCACTCGTGGCGCACCTCGCGGCCCGATACGGCGGTGAGGTCCCCGGCCTGGTCGTCAGCCGCCCGTCGCTCGAGGACACCTACCTGTCGCTCATCGCACCGCACCTCGACGTCGTGGACGTCGTCGAGGCCAAGGCCGCAGTGGAGGTAGCGCGATGAGGACGCTCGTCATCGGCTGGGACCGCACCGTCCTCGAGCTCAAGATGTACTTCCGGGAGAAGGAGGCGGTCTTCTTCTCGTTCGCCTTCCCGATCCTCATGCTGACGTTGTTCTCGGTGATCTTCGGCGACCAGATCACCCCGGAGGAGGCCGACGGTGTGAGCGCCGCCCAGTTCTTCCTGCCCGGCATGGTCGCGGCCGGCGTGATGCTCACCAGCTTCCAGTCCATGGCGCTGTCCGTCGCGGCGGAGCGCGACGACGGGACGCTCAAGCGGCTGCGGTCGACGCCGATGCCACCGGTGGCGTACTTCCTGGGGAAGGTCGGGCTCGTCGCCCTCACGTCGCTGGCCCAGCTCCTGCTGCTCCTGGCCGTGGCTCGGTTCGCCTTCGGGGTCGACCTGCCCACCGACCCCGGTCGCTGGGTGGCCTTCCTGTGGACCTTCCTCCTCGGGGTCGGTGGCGGGACGGTGCTCGGTATCGCCTACTCGTCGCTGGCCAGCTCGGCACGGTCCGTCGGGGCCATCGTCATCGCCCCCATGTTGATCCTGCAGTTCATCTCCGGCGTCTACTTCGCGTTCACCGACCTGCCCGAGTGGCTCAAGCAGGTGGCGTCGGTGTTCCCGCTCAAGTGGATCGCCCAGGGCATGCGGTCGGTCTTCTTCCCCGACACCTGGCAGAGCCAGGAGATGGCAGGCACCTGGGAGCACGGCCGGACAGCGATCGTGCTCGCGGCGTGGTTCGTCGCCGGCCTGGTGGTCTGTGCGCGGACCTTCCGCTGGACCAAGCGCGGCACGACATGATGGTCCCGTGAGCGAGAACAGGGCCGACTGCCCGCCACAGGGCGCCTCGTCGGACGGCCTGGACCAGATGTGGCAGAGCCAGATGCGGTGGTGGCACGGGCTGTTCGCCGTGCTGGTCGCCACCACGCTGGTCGTGATGCTGGCCGAGGACATGGAGCACCTCGGGTGGCAGCTGGCCTGTGTGCTCGCGATCGGCGCCGCCTACGTCGTGTGGGGCCGTCGTGGCATGGGTCAGCGTGACCACCGCGCCGCCGTGACCTACGTCGTCGTCGCGTGGGGGCTCATGATCGTGCTGATGGCCCTCGACGGCACCGGCACGGCGTGGATCCTCACCTTCGGGCTGTTCCCCCAGACCTGGGCGATCCTGCCGCGCAACCAGGCGGCCGCGACGGTGGTCGTGGCCGTCGTCGGCATCGGCGGCGTCCGGGTGTGGCAGAGCCAGCACACCGGTGAGGAGTTCGTGGGGATCGCGATCAGCACCGCGATCATGCTGGCCCTCTCCCTGACGCTTGGCCTGTTCATCGACCGCATCGTCGCCGAGGCCGACAGCCGCGCCCGGACGATCGACGAGCTGCACCGCACCCAGGACGAGCTCGCCGCCGCCGAACGTGCCCAGGGCGTGGCCGGTGAGCGCGAGCGCATCTCCCGCGAGATCCACGACACCCTGGCGCAGGGCTTCACGTCGGTCGTGACCCTGGCGAGGGCCACCGAGTCGGCGCTGGACCGTGGTGACCTGGCCGCCGTCCGCGAGCGGCTGCGGCTCATCGAGCAGACCGCTGCCGACAACCTCTCGGAGGCGCGGCTCATCGTCGCCGAGATGACCCCCGGCCACCTCCAGTCGCGCACCCTCACCGAGGCCCTCCAGCGCCTCGTCGACGCCGTGTCCATCGAGACGGGGATGCGTGGCCGGCTCCGGGTCGAGGGTGAGCCCCTCGTGCTGCCGGCCAACTCCGAGGTGGTGCTGCTGCGCACCGCGCAGGAGGGGCTGGCGAACGTGCGCCGGCACAGTGGGGCGCACTCCTTCGAGGTCAACCTCTCGTATGCCGCGGAGGGGCCGGTGGCCATGACCGTCACCGACGACGGGGTCGGCTTCGCCCCCGAGGACGGGGCGCGGGGGTACGGGCTGGACGGCGCGAGTGCCCGTGCGTCCGAGGTCGGAGGACGGTTCGAGATCGACAGCACGCCGGGATCCGGTGCGCGCCTGCGGGTGGAGGTCCCCCGATGACCCTGCGACTGCTCGTGGTCGACGACCACCCGGTGGTGCGGATGGGCCTCGTGGCCATGCTGTCCGAGCACGAGGACTTCGAGGTGGTCGGCGAGGCCGCCGACGGCGCCGAGGCCGTGGCGCTCGCGGCCGCCCTGGCGCCGGACGTCGTCCTCATGGACCTGCGGATGCCCGGCATGGACGGCACCGAGGCGACCGCCCGGCTGCGCGCGTCCACCAACCCCCCGGCGGTCCTGGTGCTGACCACCTACGACACCGACGCCGACATCGTGCGGGCGGTCGAAGCCGGTGCCACGGGCTACCTGCTCAAGGACGCGCCCCGGGCGACCCTCGCCGATGCCATCCGCCGATCGGCCCGCGGCGAGACCGTGCTCGCCCCGCCGGTCGTGGCCAAGCTCGCCAACCGGATGCGTGCGCCGATCGGGCCGACGCTGACCGACCGGGAGTCCGAGGTGCTGCAGTGCGTGGCCCGGGGACTGTCCAACGCCCAGGTCGGCCGCGAGCTGCACATCGGCGAGGCGACCGTGAAGACCCACCTCCTGCGCACCTTCGAGAAGCTCGGGGTCACCGACCGCACGGCGGCGGTCACGGCGGCCTACCGCGCAGGGCTGATCCAGCTCTGAGCGGGCCCCGGATCGTGGCGGTTCGCGCTGGTTCCGCCTGTTTCGTCCCGTCTGTCCGGTACACCTGCGCTAGTACGGAAAACCGGTGTCGGCCACCGGTGTGACCCGTCACGATGGGGCGACTGGCAGGGCGTAGCCGCACGCTGCGCCCGACACGAGAGGGGATCGGAATGCGCACTGTCTACCGTGGGCTGGCCTTCCTGGTGGCGCTCGAGGTGGCCCTGCAGGCGATGTTCATCGTCTATGGAGACGCCGGCCTGGGGCTGTGGATCGAGAACGACGGCGGAGTCGTCGACAAGGCGACCTTCGAGACCGCGTTCGAGTCGGGTGAGGCGCCGTTCCCCGAGTTCCAGGCGTTCATCCTGCACGGCATGAACGGGATGATGGTGATCCCCGCCCTGGCGCTGCTGCTGGTGATCTCCTCGTTCTTCGCCAAGGTCCCGCGGGGCGTCGCGTTCGCGTTCGGCGTGCTCGCGCTGGTCATCCTGCAGGTGACCCTCGGCCTGATGGGCCACAGCATCGCCGCGCTGGGCGCCCTGCACGGCCTCAACGCCCTGGCCTTGTTCTCGACGGCGGCCTGGACCGGCCTGCGGGTGGCTCGGGTCGCCCCCAAGCGGGCCACGGAGAGCGCACCTGCCGAGCGCGTTGCCGCCTGACGCGCGCTTCCTCCGGGGTGGCCGGGGTCGCCTGTTCGTGGCGGTCCTGGCCACCGCGGCGCTCGTCGTGCCGATCGGCTGGATGTGGGCCGCCAGCCTGATGCCCTCGTCCTACTCGATCCTGCGGATGGGACCGGCCGACACGGGCGGGGTCGCGGCTCGCCACGCCCACCTGCCCGGTTCGCCGGGCGACCGGGACGTCACGACCCTGGTGGACCCCGCCCAGGGGCCGCCCGACGTGGCCGTGACGCTCGTCGCCCGCCGCCAGAAGGTCACCATCCCGGGCGGACCCACCCTCACGGCATACACCCTGAACGGCGCCACGCCCGGACCCACGATCCGGGCGACCGAGGGACAGCTCGTCGAGGTGACCCTCGTCAACGAGTCCGTGCCGGGTGGCACGACGCTGCACTGGCACGGCCTCTCCGTGCCGGGCGCGGTCGACGGCGTCGCGGGGGTGACCCAGGACGCGGTGCCGGTGGGGGGCCGGCACGTCTACCGGTTCACGGCGGACCAGGTCGGCACGTACTGGTACCACTCGCACCAGGTGTCGCACGAGCAGGTGATCAAGGGGTTGCTCGGTGCCGTCGTGGTGACGCCCAGGGCCGGCATCGGAGCAGACGTCGACGTGGTCGGGCTCGCTCACCTGTACTCGGGGAGGCGGACCGTGCAGGGTCGGGTCGGCGACGTCCCGGTGGCGGCGGCCGCGGGCCGCACAGCCAGGGTCCGGATCGTCAACACCGACGCGGGGATCATGCCGGTGTGGGTGAGCGGTGCGTCGTTCCAGGTGGTTGCGGTCGACGGCGTCGACCTGCACGGTCCCACCCCGGTCTCGGGGAAGAAGGTGCTGCTGCCCGGGGGTGGCCGGGTCGACCTGCTGGTCCAGGTCCCGGCGGGGGGCGGGGCGGTCCGCGTCGAGATGGGAGGGGCTGCACTCGTCGTGGGTCCGGCGGGCAGCACCACCGCGCCCACCCGCGCGCCACGGGAGTCCGTCGACCTGCTGGGCTACGGCACCCCCGCGACGCTCGACTTCGACCCGAGCCGGCCCGACCGGCGCTTCGAGTACAGCATCGGCCGGCGACCCGGGTTCGTGAACGGACGCCCCGGGGTGCAGTGGACCATCAACGGCAAGCTGTTCCCCGCCGTCCCGATGTTCATGGTCGCCGAGGGTGACGTGGCCGTGATGCGGATCGACAACCACTCAGGCGAGACGCACCCGATGCACCTGCACGGCCACCACGTCCTGGTGTTGTCCCGCGACGGCGTGAAGTCGACGGGCAGCCCCTGGTGGACGGACTCGCTCGAGGTCGGCAGCGGTCAGGTGGTCGAGGTGGCGTTCGTCGCCGACAACCCGGGGATCTGGATGGACCACTGCCACAACCTGCCGCACGCCCAGGAGGGCCTGGTCGCCCACCTCATGTACGAGGGAGTCACGACGCGGTTCCGGCTGGGCCGCGACACCCCCAACAGCCCCGAGTAGCCCAGGCGACGGGCGGCGGCTCGCGCCGGAGCGTCAGTCAGGCGCGGCCGTCGCGGAGGTCCTCGACGGCCTCTGCGGTCTCGTCGAGGACGACCTCGCTGGCCGTGTGGCCTCGGCGCGCGCGGATGACCTCGACCACCATGGGGATGACGGACACGAGCACGATCAGCAGGATCGCGGCCTCGAGGTGGTCCTTGAGGACGGGGAAGGCGTTGCCGAGGAAGTAGCCCAGCAGGGTGACCCCGGTGGCCCAGAGGGCGGCGCCGACGCCACTCCACACGAAGAAGTGCCTGCGGTCCATGCGGCCCACGCCGGCCACGACCGTGATGAAGGTGCGGACGATCGGCACGAAGCGGCCGAGCACCAGCGCCTTCGCGCCGTACTTGTCGAAGAACGCGTGCGTCTGGTCGAAGTACTTCTTCTTGAGGAACCTGCCCTCACGCTGGTAGAGCGGCGCCCCCACGGCCCGGCCGATCTCGTAACCCACGACGTTGCCGGCGAAGGCCACGACGGTGAGCAGGAGGCAGGCCACGACGATGTTGACGTGGAGGGAGCCCTCGGCGATGAACAGCCCCACCGCGAACAGCAGCGAGTCACCGGGCAGGATCGGGAACAGCAGGCCGCACTCGATGAACACGATGGCGGCGCTGACCCAGAAGAACTGCGAGCCGAAGCGCTCGAGCAGCCACTGGGGGTCCATCCAGTCAGGGCCGAGGGTGGGGGTCATCACGCGCCAAGGGTATGCCGCCGTGCCGGGTATCCCTTAATCCTCACCTGAGCGCCCGCTGAGGAGGCCGAGTGCCCGAGGCGGGGCCACGGTGCAGCCTCAGGCACTCGACCTACGGGTTGCTGCGGGCCGGGAGGACCCCGGTCACGAGCAACCCACCCAGAGGGACGAGGGGCCACACCCAGCGCACCCCGTCGGCCGACACGAGCCCGGAGCCGGCCATGGCGCCCAGGCCGCCGCACAGGGTCAGCGTCGCGAGAGCCGGCCGCCAGAGGGACGGGGCGGGGCGCAGGTCGCGGATCGGCTTCTCGAACCGCCCGAACGCCAGGACCAGGACGAGCGTGACGGCACCGAGAACCGCGAACCACACCGGCCTGGTCGCCCACCACGCGGTGGTCAGTGGCGCGGGACGGAGGCCGAAACCGCCGAGCAGCAGCGAGCCGCCGATCACGAGCACCATGGCCGTGAGGTGCCAGAGGTACAGCGACATGATCCGCAGGTTCACGACGGCGGTCGCCCCCCAGACGCGCGGGCGCTGCAGCCACCTCGAGAGCCGGCCCTCGGCGAGCAGCACCACCCCGGCCTGGAACATGCCCAGGAAGGCCAGGGTGACCCGCGTCGGGTACGAGTTGTTGAGGGCGGCGCCGTCGACGCCGATCATCGAGACCGGGTACGGCCCCGCCCACACCAGTGCCACGAGGCCAGCGAGGCCGACCGCAGCCAGGGCCACCCGACGACGCGCGCCGGCGAGGGACCCGTCGAGCCAGGCGAACCCGAGCTGGTGCACGGTCGCCCACACCACGACGTAGTTGAGGAACCCGACCCACGGGTTGGCCGCGCCGATGCTGATGGCGTCGACGAGCCCCGCCACGAGCAGCCCACCGGCGACACTCCACCAGCCGAACCGCTCCCACAGGCGCAGCAGGAGGGGCGCGAGGGCGACGACGAGGATGTAGGCCGCGAGGAACCAGGTCGGCACGAGTGCCACCTGCGAGGCGGTGCGCAGGGTGGACCCGGGCACGCCCGCAGCGAACGCGACCGACGCGATCCCCAGCCACACGACCAGGAGGGGAACCACCGGGGCGGCCAGCCGCTGGAGCCGCGCCCGCAGCCACACGGCATACGTCTCGTCACGGCGACGGGCTGACCGCCAGGACAGGCCGTTCGCGTAGCCGCCCACGATGAAGAAGAGCGGCATCACCTGGAAGACCCAGGTCAGCGGGTGGCTCCACGAGGCGATGTTGAGGACGGCATTCGGGACGAGGTCGCCGTCGCGCACCATGACCGCCGCCATCAGCCAGTGGCCGAGGACGACGGTGAGGATCGCGGCGGCGCGCAGAAGGTCGACGACCCGGTTGCGGTCGGCGGGGGTGGCTGAGGCGAGGGCGCGCAGGTCCATGCCCCAGCGTCGCGCAGCCTGGGGCCCGTGCACCTGAGTACGGACCCCCATGCTGCGTGGTTGGCTTGCACCATGGGTTCCGACCAGGGAAGGGTCCGCCAGCTGCGGCTGGTGGTGCACGCGGAGGACTACGACGAGGCGCTGCGCTTCTACCGGGACGTCCTCGGGATGCCCGAGCAGGAGTCGTATGCCGGTGACGGCGGTGCGCTCGTCGCGATCCTCGACGCGGGACGCGCCACGCTCGAGCTGTCCAACACCGCGCAGGTCGCGATGATCGACGAGGTGGAGGTGGGCCGTCGGGTGGCCCCCCACTTCCGGGTGGCGCTGGAGGTCGACGACGCCCAGGAGGCCACGACCTCGGCGGTCGCCGGGGGCGCGGAGCTGATCGCCCCGCCGACCGAGACGCCCTGGCGTTCGCTCAACGCACGGCTCGACGCACCGGCGGGGGTCCAGCTCACGCTGTTCCAGGAGCTCGATGGCTGACGTCCGCGACGAGGAGGTCGGCGTCGGGCCGTGGCCGGGGCAGTGGCCCGTCGGCGACCAGTGGGACCCGGTCCTCCTGCAGGAGGGCGACCGGCGCAACGTCGTCGACAGCTACCGCTACTGGCAGCACGAGGCCATCGTCGCCGACCTCGACACGCGTCGGCACGGCTTCCACGTCGCGGTCGAGAACTGGGGTCACGACTTCAACATCGGTTCGGTCATCCGGACGGCAAACGCGTTCAACGCCAAGGCATTCCACATCGTCGGCAAACGGCGCTGGAACCGTCGCGGCGCGATGGTGACCGACCGCTACCAGCACGAGCACCACCACGCCACGGTGGAGGACCTCGTGGCCTGGGCTGCCACGGCTGGCACCGGGGGCACCGCCATACCGCTCCTCGGCATCGACAACCTGCCCGGCTCGGTCCCCCTGGAGACGACCGACCTGCCCAGGGAGTGCGTCCTCGTCTTCGGACAGGAGGGGCCTGGCCTCTCGCCCGACATGCGGGCCGCCTGCGAGGTGGTGCTGCACATCGAGCAGTTCGGGTCGACCCGCTCGATCAACGCCGGCGCCGCGGCGGCGGTGGCGATGCACGCGTGGGTGCGCCGTCACGTGTTCGACCAGGGCGTCGGCCAGGAGCTCGGCCAGCTCCGGGTTCCCCGCCCGGCCGCCGACTAGGGCCAGTCGCGCGAGCGCGAGACGCGGGTGTCGGTGGGTGCGACCGGCGTGGAAGGATCGGGCGCGACGACGACGTCACCCGATCGCAGTGCTCGAAGGAGACACCATGCCCATCGCCACCCCTGAGGTGTATGCCGACATGCTGGACCGCGCGAAGGCCGGCTCCTTCGCGTACCCCGCCATCAACATCTCGTCCTCCCAGACCCTCAACGCCGCCATCCGCGGCTTCGCCGAGGCGGGCAGCGACGGCATCGTGCAGGTGTCGACCGGTGGCGCGGAGTACCTCTCCGGCCCGACCGTCAAGGACATGGTGACCGGGTCGATCGCGCTCGCGGCCTATGCCCACGAGGTCGCCAAGAAGTACGACGTCAACATCGCCCTGCACACCGACCACTGCCCCAAGGACAAGCTCGACGGCTTCGTCCGCCCACTGCTCGCGGCGAGCGCCGAGCGCGTCAAGGCAGGCGGGACGCCGTGGTTCCAGTCGCACATGTGGGACGGCTCGGCCGTGCCGCTCGACGAGAACCTCGAGATCGCCCGTGAGCTGCTGGCCCTGTCCAAGGCCGCCAACGTCATCCTCGAGATCGAGGTCGGCGTGGTCGGTGGCGAGGAGGACGGCGTCGCCAACGAGATCAACGAGCAGCTCTACACGACGCCCGAGGACGCGGTCGCCACGATCAGGGCGCTCGGTGCCGGCGAGAACGGCCGCTACCTGACGGCCCTGACGTTCGGCAACGTGCACGGCGTCTACAAGCCGGGCAACGTCAAGCTGCGCCCCGAGATCCTCAAGGCCGCCCAGGAGGCCGCTGCCAGCGAGCTCGGGCTCGGCGCCGACGCGCGACCGTTCGACCTCGTCTTCCACGGCGGCTCCGGCTCGACCGCGGAGGAGATCGCGGCAGCCGTCGACTACGGCGTGGTCAAGATGAACGTCGACACCGACACCCAGTACGCCTTCACCCGTCCCGTCGCGGGCTTCATGTTCGGCAACTACGACGGTGTCCTCAAGGTCGACGGCGAGGTCGGCAACAAGAAGGTGTACGACCCCCGCGCGTGGGGCAAGGAGGCCGAGGCCGGGATGGCGGCGCGCGTCGTCGAGGCCTGCGAGAACCTGCGCTCGGCCGGGACCCACGCGTGAGCGACAACCTCCTCGGCATCCCGCCCACCGAGCTCCCCGTCGACCCCGCTGCCGCCAAGCTCGAGGAGGGCGTCGCCGCGGACCAGGTGGCCGCGGCATACCCCACGTCGTCGCTGGCCTGGGCGACCCTGGCCGAGGACGCGCTTGCGGACGGACGCACCGTCGAGGGCTACGCCTACGCACGCACGGGCTACCACCGCGCCCTGGACTCGCTGCGCAAGAACGGCTGGCGCGGCCAGGGCCCCGTCCCGTGGGAGCACGCGCCCAACCGCGGCTTCCTGCGCGCACTGGCGGCCCTGTCCCGGGCGGCGGGCGAGATCGGCGAGGGCGACGAGCAGCAGCGGTGCGCGCAGTTCCTGCGCGACTCCTCGGCGAGCGGGGCGCGCGAGCTCGGGTTCTGATCCGCACCCTCCCCGAGGGAACCGACCGGGGCACTCAGGTGTCTTCTGTTCGGATCGGCCGGAGAGGAAGGTGGGGCTCGTGGACGTCTCGGCAGCCGTCGCGGACATCTTCCACGCGGCCTACCCGCGCCTGGTGGTGCACCTGTATGCCGTGTGCGGCAACCAGGCGGACGCGGAGGATGCCGTGCAGGAGGCCTTCACGAAGGCCCTGCGCAACCAGAGGGGGTTCCTCGGCCTCGACCACCCCGAGGCCTGGCTGCGCACCGTCGCGCTGAACCACCTGCGCAACGGCTGGCGGCACCACGAGACCGTGCGGCGGCTGCTCGGCAGGGTGCCCGGGCCACAGTCGGCGTTCGAGCTGGGCCCCGACCACGTGGCGATCATGACCGCGCTAGCCGGGCTCGACCGGACGCACCGTGAGGTCGTGGTCCTGCACTACCTCGTCGACCTGCCCGTGTCCGAGATCGCCGCCACGCTCGGCATCGCCGAGGGCACCGTCAAGTCGCGGCTGTCGAGGAGCCGCGACCGGCTCGCCCCCCTGCTCGCCGAGGAGGAGCGCGAAGATGCCTGACCTGAACCAGCTCCACGAGCTCGCCGGACAGGTCCGCACGCCGGACCTGGCCGAACTGGCGGACCTCGCCGACGGCCGCCGACGGCGAGCCGCGGCCGCGCTGGGCGGTGCCGTGGCCGCGACCCTGGTCGTCGTGGCGTTGGTCGCAGGCAGCGTCTCCGGTCAGCGTGGGGCGGCTCCACTGCCGGTCGGGCCGCCCACGACGTCGTCGACGCCGACCTCGACAAGGACCGCTCCCCAGCCGGACCCGAGTGCGAGCTACCCGGCGCTCAGCGCCGAGGCGATCCGGCGGCACCCCACGGCGAAGCTCGATGCCGACTCCCTGATCGCGACGACCGCCGCACCGGCTGGGGTCACGGCCCGCGTCTGGACGGCCTGTCTGAGTGACTGCAACCGGGCGACCGAGTACGTCCCCGGCGAGGTGCAGAAGGCCCTCGAGGTGAGCCACGACGGCTTCGCCTCCAGCGCCCTCTACGAGCTGGACGCGGCCGGGGACGCTTCGCACGTCGTGGACGACTGGTTCTTCACCGAGGACTTCCACGGCCCCTGGCTCGTGAACTCGCGCGGACAGCGGCGCCCCCTGGAGTACGGCGCGCCTGTCCCCATGGCCGACGTCTCGGGTCCCCTCATCCATGGACGGATGGGGCTGACCTTCGTCGACCTGACGGGCCGGACTCTGCACCAGGTCCAGCAGGAGGGCAACGAGGCCCTCTGGGAGTGGGGAGGATCAGGGGACACGTGGTTCTGGGGCACGGCCTCGCTGGTGGAGGGTGTGACCGTCACGCGCCAGGCGGCGTTGTGGCGCGGGCCCGACGGTGCGTTCGCGGTGAGGATCCTGCCGATCCCCGAGAGTGAGGGTGGGTCCGGGATGCTGGTGGCTGGGCGCCCCGGCACCATGGCGGTGGTCGAGCACTATGCACGGCCTCGCGTAGCCCACATCAGCACGGACTACGGGGTCACCTGGCAGGTCCGCCGGGTCCCGGACGGCGTCGATTCCGGGGGCAGCCTGCCTGCGGACTGGGCGACCTGGCCGGTCGGCTGAGCGGGTCGTAGGGGCGGCTGACGGCCCCGGACAGTGTGCTGCCGGGGGCCGGATCCCTGCGAATCCGGCCCCCGGCGGCGCCCCCTGCGCAGACCCTCGCGGGCCTACTCATGTGTCTTCAGTCCGACCGTCCCCTGCCATCGATGACCTCCGACCCCGGTCATTCTGCCCCGGGAGGTGCACGAATTCTGGCAGTATGCTGCCAAAGGCCAGATGATGACAGGCAACCCCTTGAAGGGGACAGGAGGCGCCGTGCACCCCCAGCCGTCCGAGGCGGAGCGGCTGTTCATCGACCCCCTCGACCGGCTCCAGCGGATCCTCGAGCACGGAGAGGCCGCGATGGAGGGTCGCCGCGCCGAGCTCGCCGAGGTGCGGCACGCCCTCGTCCAGCTGCGGGGTCGCTCGAGCGCCCCGGCTCCCACCGGCCAGGTGCCCGTCTGGCAGCACCTCTCGGCCGACCTCGCGCCGCCGTTGCTGCGCCAGCTGACCGAGGAGACGGTGGGCATGGTGCGGTCCTGTGTGGTCAGCCTGGAGGCTGGGTCCGGGCTCGACGAGGAGAGCATCCGCAAGAGCCAGGACCTGCTGGCCCGGCGCAGGATCCGGCAGCGGACGCTGTACCCGATGGACGTCCTCGAGACCGAGGTGGGACGCCAGTGGGTCGCCGCGTGGGGAGCCTTCGGCGAGGAGCAGCGGCTCAGCCTGGCGCCGCCGAGCGACTTCGCGATCTTCGACCAGCACGCCGTCGTCGCGGTCGCCCGCTGGGGTGACCCCGCCGCCGACTACGTCCTCATCCGGGACCCCATGCTGATCAGCGCCTTCACCGCCCTGTTCGACCGTGCCTACGCCCGCGCGCTGCCGGTGACGCCGTTCGACGGGAGCGACGAGGGCGACCTGTCGCTCATCCGGCTGCTGGGCCTCGGGCTCAAGGACGAGTCGATCGCGCGGTACCTCGGGGTCAGCCTGCGCACGGTGCGCCGGCGGATCGCCGCGCTGATGGTCGCCCACGGTGCACAGACGCGGTTCCAGCTCGGGGTGGCGGCGGCCAGGGAGGATCTCGTCGCCTTGACCGGCCGGGGCGACCGGTAGCCTTCGGGAGTCGTTTCGAGCGGACCGCACCACAGCGCGTCCACCAGGAGAGGTGTGTGTATGCCGGCAATCGTGCTCGTGGGTGCCCAGTGGGGCGACGAGGGCAAGGGCAAGGCGACCGACCTTATGGGCAGCGATGTCGACTACGTCGTGAAGTTCAACGGCGGCAACAACGCCGGCCACACGATCGTCATCGAGAAGGACGGCAAGCGCGAGAAGTACGCGCTGCACCTGCTGCCCTCCGGCATCCTCACGCCGACCTGCACCCCCGTGATCGGCAACGGCGTCGTCGTCGACCTCGCGGTCCTCTTCCAGGAGCTCGACGGACTCGAGGCGCGTGGCGTCGACACCTCACGGCTGCTGGTGAGCGCCAACGCCCACATCATCGCGCCCTACAACCGTGTGCTCGACAAGGTCACCGAGCGGTTCCTCGGGTCGCGCAAGATCGGCACCACGGGTCGCGGCATCGGCCCGACCTACGCCGACAAGATGGCGCGCAACGGCATCCGCGTCCAGGACCTGTTCGACGAGAAGATCCTGCGCCAGAAGGTCGAGGCCGCCCTCGCGCTCAAGAACCAGGTGCTCGCCAAGATCTACAACCGCCGTGCCGTCGAGGTCGACGAGGTGATGGACGAGCTGCTCGGGTATGCCGAGCGGTTGCGTCCCATGGTCGCCGACACCTCACTGGTCCTCGAGCAGGCGCTCAACGAGGGCAAGACGGTGCTGCTCGAGGCCGGGCAGGCCACCCTGCTCGACGTGGACCACGGCACCTACCCGTTCGTCACGTCGTCCAACGCGACCGCCGGTGGGGCCTGCACCGGGTCGGGCATCCCCCCGACCCGGGTCAACACCGTGATCGCCATCCTCAAGGCCTACTCGACCCGCGTCGGCGAGGGCCCGTTCCCCACCGAGCTGTTCGACGCCAACGGTGAGTTCCTGCGCAAGACGGGTGCCGAGTTCGGCACGACGACCGGGCGCCCGCGTCGCTGCGGCTGGGTCGACACCGTGGTGGGCCGGTACGCCACGCGGATCAACGGCGTCACCGACTTCGTCGTCACCAAGCTCGACGTGCTGACGGGACTGGACACCATCCCGATCTGTGTGGCCTACGACGTCGAGGGGGTCCGGCACGACGAGATGCCGGTGAACCAGACCGACTTCCACCACGCCAAGCCGATCTACGAGGAGCTGCCCGGCTGGTGGGAGGACATCTCGACCTGCCGCACGTTCGAGGAGCTGCCGGCCAACGCGCAGGCGTACGTGCTGCGGCTCGAGGAGCTCATCGGTGCGCGCGTCTCCGCCATCGGTGTGGGCCCCGGGCGCGACGAGATCATCAGCCGCCACTCGCTGCTCGGAGCCTGACCGACCCCTCGAGCGGCGTCAGGCCGGGCGGACCACCGTCATGCGGTGCGCGGCACGGGTGAGCGCGACGTAGAGCACGCGTACCCCGCCCGGCGACTCCGCGGTGATCTCGTCCGGGTCGACGATGACGGTGGCGTCGTACTCCAGGCCCTTGGTCGACATCGGGTCGATGACGACGACCCGGTCGCTGAGCTCGGACACCCGCGCGAGCTCGGCCGCGTGCAGAGCGGGCGTCACGACGGCGATGGAACCCTCGACCTCAGCGAGCAGCGACTCGACGGCGTCGGTTGCCACTGCGGCCCACCGTCCCGGAGCCGCCGTGAGGTCGACCGGCTCGACGCCGGTGTCGCGCACGGCCACGGGGATGTCGGCATCCGGCACCTGCGCGCGGACGACGCGCGCGGCATACGCGAAGATCTCGCGCGCGTTGCGGTAGTTCGTGTCCATGTGGAACAGGCGCCGCTCCTGCGAGCCGAACGCCTCCTCGCGGGCGCGGCCGGCCTCGAAGGCGTCGGGCCACGAGGCCTGGGCGGCGTCACCGACCACGGTCCACGAGGAGTAGCGGCCGCGGCGGCCCAGCATGCGCCACTGCATGGGCGACAGGTCCTGGGCCTCGTCGACCAGCACGTGGGCGTACTCGCCGGGGGTCTCGATGCGACCCTGGAGGAGGCGCTCGCGGGCGTCGGTGGGGGTGCGGGGCGAGTGGGCGCCAGGGCGGCTGCGGGCCGCGCGGCCGGTCTGCACCTCGGTGACGCCGTACTGCGAGAGGTCGTCGAGCTCCTCGATCTCGTAGAAGCCGCGCTCCTCGGACGGCCCCTCCTGGACGGGTCCGAGCCGCGCCGCGAGGTCGTCGACGAGGGCGGCGTCGGCCACCGACCAGGTGCCCGTCTCGAGGGCGGTGCGCAGGGATGCCGCGAGGGCGTCGCACTCGGCCGGCGAGAGCACCCCGTGTCCGTAGCGGCGGGTGCGGTCGGAGTCGGTGAGCCACAACAGGGCCTCGCGCGGGTCGACCTGGGGCCACCAGAGCTCGAGGAAGGCGTCGACCTCGAGGTGGTCCTCGAAGCGGTCCATGAACTCGGCGCGGTCCCCCTCGCGCACGCTGGCCCACGCAGCCTCGGCCAGCGCCTGCTGGACCGCCTTCGCGGCAAGGTTGCGCTGGTGGTTGCGCAGCACCTGGGCCCGGATCCGGTCGAGGGCCGGTCGGTCGACGCGCACCGCGTGGCCGCCGACGAAGGCGCGGAAGCTGTCGGGGGAGTCCGGGGCAGCGTCGGCTGCGGCCCGCGCGAGGACCCGGCGGATCCGCAGGGACCCCTTGAGCGCCGCCACGTCCGGCGTGTCGAGGCGGACCGCCGAGACGCCGTCGATGACGTCCCCGAGCGAGCGCAGCGTCACCGACTCCTCGCCCAGGGAGGGCAGCACCCGCTCGATGTATGCGGTGTAGGCCGCCGAGGGGCCGACCACGAGGATGCCCCCGCTCTCGAACCGGCGGCGGTCGGAGTACAGCAGGTAGGCCGCCCGGTGCAGTGCGACGACGGTCTTGCCGGTGCCGGGACCGCCGGTGATCTCGGTGACGCCGCGGGCCGAGGCGCGGATCGCCTCGTCCTGGTGGCGCTGGATGGTGGCGACGATGTCGCGCATCTGGGCGCCGCGGCTGCGGGTGAGGGCGGCGAGCAGGGCCCCGTCACCGACGACCACCATGTCGTCGGGAGCCTCGGCCACCATGAGGTCGTCCTCGATCCCCACGACATCGGATCCCTTGCAGCGCAACACCCGTCGGCGGACGACCCCGAGCGGCTCGACCGGGGTGGCGCGGTAGAAGGCCGCGGCTGCGGGTGCGCGCCAGTCGACCACGAGCGGCTCGTAGTCGTCGTCGCGGATGCCGAGGCGCCCGATGTAGCGGACCTCCCGGTCGGGCGACGCCGGCTCGCGATCGAGGTTGTGGTCCATGTCGAGACGGCCGAACACGAGCCCCTCGAACTGGGTGTCGAGCGTCGAGCGGCGGCGAGCGGCGTTGAACACCAGGGCGTCGCGCTCGAAGAGGCCGGTGAGCTCCTCGTCGCGGACGTCGCCCGTGCGGTCCGTGCGACCCCGTGCGAGCCCGTCGGCCTCGACGAGTCCGGCCCGGGCCTGGGCCTTGGCCAGCTCGGCGTAGACGACGTCGACGTGCGCCTGCTCGGCGGCGATCTCTCGGGCTACCTCGGCGCTGTCTGCCTTGGTCGGGTGGTCCTGACCGGTCACGGTGATCTCTCTGCTCGTCCCCAACGGAGAACGCACGAGTCTAGCCAGTCGCCGGGGTGCTCCGGTGCAGGATCCCGACCACCGGGCGCGGCTGCGTCACGGCGCCTGACGGGCGCCCGGCCCCGCCGGGTCAGCGCGCCCTCTCCGTGGGGTCCTCGACGGACTTGGCCGGACCCTCGGACACCGACCCCCTCGGGGGTGGACCATCGCAGCATGGATGCACCGGACCCGAGGGTCGCGATGGTCGAACGACACTTCGTCAGCCTGTTCGAGCTGGTCGACAGCCCGCTGATCCGCCGCCTGCCCGAGACGGACGTCATCGCTTTCACCTCCGACGTGCCGCTGCCGCTCTTCAGTGGCGCGATCGCCCCGCGGTTCGCGGCTGGTGGGGAGCGGGAGCGCACCGAAGACGTCCTGGACCTTCTCTTCGCCAACGGGTCGCCGTTCCATTGGTGGATGGGGCCGCTGACCCTCTCCGCCCCCGTCGCAGAGGTGCTCGTCGCGCGCGAACTCGTGTCCGACGGCCCCACGCCCGGCATGCACCTTCCCCTGCGTGACTGGGTCGTGCCTCCGCCCGTCGAAGGCGTGGTGGTCCGTCCGTGCCAGACGCCGGACGAGTGGCTCCGGGCCAACGAGGTCTTCGTGGAGGCCTTCGAACTGCCTGCGGAGCTCGCGTCGACGTTCGTGGACGTATGGCGCGGGGTCGCCGGGACCGTCCAGCTCGCAGCCGAGCTGGACGGTGAGCTCGTGGGCTGCGCCGCGGGGGTGGCGCTCGACGGGGTGATGGGGGTCTACAACGTGGGGGTCCTGCCCGCGGCCCGTCGACGCGGGGTGGGGGCCGCGGTGACGTGCGCCTTGGTCGAGAGGGGGGTGGAGCTCGGCTGCCACTCCGCGATCCTGCACTCGAGCTCCCTCGGCTACCCCGTCTACGAGCGGATCGGGTTCGAGCACGTCACCGACGTCCACCAGTACGTCTGGCTTCCATCGGAGGAAACGGGGCGATAGACCCGCAGTCGGACGGGCTGGCCGCGGCACGCGAAGCAGCCGTGACCAGTTGAGTGCCACGAGTCGTGTGGGGACCGCCTAGATCAGGCCCCGCCGTGCCGCCTGCACCCCGGCCTGGAAGCGCGTGCCCGCCCCGAGCTGGTCCATGAGCGCCCGGACGCGGCGCTCGACGGTGCGCTGGGAGACCCCGGTCTGCCGGGCGATGGTCGCGTCCGACGCCCCCGCCCCCAGCAGCGCCAGGATGGTCTGGTCCCGTCGCTCGCCGGCGGTCCGGCCGCTGCCGTGCTGCAGGGGTGAGCCCAGGCTCCACAGGTGGTCGTAGAGCGCAATCAGGGCCAGCACCATCGACCGCGCCCGCACCAGTGCCGAGCCGAATCCGCTCTCGTCGAAGGCACTGACGTCGACGACGGCCGCGACGTCGTCGACGATCACGGCCGAGAACGGCACGTCGCTCGTGAACCGGAACCGCTCGCCCCCGCGCTCGCGCGCGGTCAGCGTCTCGAGGGCCCCGTCGAGCTCCAGCACCCGGGAGTCGTAGACGGTGGTCGGCACCAGCGTGACGCCCCGGACGCCCGTCGTCGGCTGCTCGTGGCTGTGCTGCGGGCTGTCGAGGACGGCCACGGTGCGTGGCGACATCGACCGGAAGGTGCGGACCTGCTCATTGCCGGCCGCGACGATCTCCGCCGTCGCTGCGGCGATCTCGTCGAGCGAGGCCAGGATGCGCACGGTCGCCGGGTCGGGCACCGAGGTCGCGTTGCGCACCTGGAAGAAGATCTGGGCGAGCTCGTGGGCGGCGGAGCGGGTCTCGCGCGCCCGCGCCTCGTAGCTGGCCGCCAGGGCGGACAGCGAGATGTCGGGCGGCAGCACCTCGATGCCACCGCCGGTGCGCAGTCGCACCAGCCCCTGGCGTTCCAGCGTCGCGAGGGCACGGTCGAGGTGCTCGGCAGGCATTCCCTGCGCGACCAGGAGCGAGCGGGACGGCTGGGGGTGGTGCAACACCGCGAGGTAGGCCCTGGTCCGCAGGGCCTCGTCACGGTCTTCGTCCGTGTGGGCCTGACCCTCCATGCGATCCACCCCGCGCTCCCTCCGGCGTCGATCCAATCGTCGCGGCGTGGCGAATATCCGTCAATGTCGAAAGCCCGCCATGTCCGGGCTTTACCCATAGGCCACCTATGGTCCACTCTGGTCGTAGTCGACTTCGGTCGACCCACGTGCATGGTTGCAGGTTCCCCCGCCAGGCGACCGCACGTCGGCTGCGCGGCGTCCCCGGGAGATGTCCCCCCTGCCTCCCCGGGACGCCGCGCACTCCATTGCGGCGCGGTTCAATACGCTGGGCGCGTGAAGGTACTCGTGATCGGCTCCGGCGCCCGTGAGCACGCCCTCGTCAAGGCCCTGACCGCGGACTCCGAGGTGGACGCCGTGGTGGTCGCACCGGGCAACCCGGGCATGGACACGGTGGCCCTCTGCGAGGCCCTGCCCGACGGCATGCTCGACGGCGCTGGCATCGCAGCGCTGGCTGCGCGCCACGCGGTCGACCTCGTCGTCGTGGGCCCGGAGGCGCCGCTGGTGGCCGGGGTCGCCGACGTGGTGCGCGAGGCGGGCTTCCCGGTGTTCGGCCCCTCGGCGCAGGCGGCCCGGCTCGAGGGCAGCAAGTCCTTCGCGAAGGAGGTCATGGCCAGCGCCGACGTCCCCACCGCGCTGGCCCACGTCTGCACGACCGTGGAGCAGGTGGCCGACGCCCTCGACGCCCTCGGTGCCCCCCACGTCGTCAAGGACGACGGGCTCGCGGCCGGCAAGGGCGTCGTCGTCACCGAGGACCGTGAGGAGGCGCTGGCCCACGCGCGGGCGTGCCTCGACAAGGACGGCGCCGCCGTCGTCGTCGAGGAGTACCTCGACGGGCCGGAGATCTCCCTGTTCTGCGTCTGCGACGGCACTACCGTGCTGCCGCTGGCCCCCGCCCAGGACTTCAAGCGCATCCACGACAACGACGAAGGGCCCAACACCGGCGGCATGGGCGCCTACTCCCCGCTCGACTGGGCGCCGGGCCCACTGGTCGACGAGATCGTGTCCCGGGTGGCTCAGCCGACCATCGACGAGATGGCTCGTCGCGGCACGCCGTTCGTCGGGCTCCTGTTCATCGGGCTGGCCGTGACCCCGCGCGGGCCCCGGGTCATCGAGTTCAACGCCCGGTTCGGCGACCCCGAGACCCAGGTGGTGCTGGCCAGGCTCGAGACGCCCCTCGGCGGGTTGCTGCGGGCCGCGGCGCTCGGTCGCCTCGACAGCCTGGGTCCACTGCGCTGGTCGGACCAGCACGCCGTCACGGTCGTCGTGGCCGCGCAGGACTACCCCGACACCCCTCGTACCGGAGACCCCGTGAGGGGGATCGACGACGTCGCCGACGTGCCCACGGCATACGTCCTGCACGCTGGCACCGCGCGCGACGCGGACGGGACGCTCGTGTCGGCGGGTGGCCGGGTGCTGTCGGTCGTCGCCCTCGGCGACAGCCTCACGCAGGCGCGCGAACGGGTCTACGACGCGGTCGAGCGGATCGAGCTCGACGGTTCACAGCACCGCACCGACATCGCGCTGGCCGCCGAGCGCAACGAGCTGCACGTCGGCTGACCGTCACCCGGCGCGGTGGGCGGTCGCCGTGCCCCACAAGGCC
Source organism: Pedococcus sp. P2_E4 (assembly GCF_056403935.1). NCBI lineage: Bacteria > Bacillati > Actinomycetota > Actinomycetes > Micrococcales > Intrasporangiaceae > Pedococcus > Pedococcus sp. P2_E4. The sequence goes on from NZ_JBFUEO010000001.1 coordinate 110,078, forward strand.
ACGCCGGCGCCGGCGAGCATGACGGCGGCGAACAGCCAGCCCGGCAGCGATGGTTCGAGCCAGGCGATCGCCGCGCCGACGACCGCGAGGGCGACCGCCTGCGTGACCGAGCCGGTGAGGCTGGATGCCGCCGTATTGCGCCCCTGGGAGTCCTCCGGCGACAGCGCCAGCATCTGGGTGGACAGGGTCGGCGACGTCACGCCCATGCCGACACCGGCGACGGCCCACAGGCCCAGCCCGGCCCACACGGGCAGCACCTCCAGCGAGGTCAGCGCAGGCCCGGCTGCACCGACGGCGATGAGGGCGAACCCGACGCGCAGCCGGGTCGCGGGACCGGTGCGCGCTTGCACCACCCGCAGGCCGTGCAGCTGCGAGCCGGCTGCCCACGCGACCCCGGTGACGGTGAGGCTCAGGCCGGCGGCCGCCGGCCCGTAGTGGTGGATCGTGGTCAGCATCAGCGGCATGAACGCGCCGACCATCGCGAACGCGGCTGCCACCAGCCCGCGCAGGGCCACCACTGCCGGTATGCCGGGTGCGATCCTCAGCGTCCCGGCCGGCAGGAGGGCGCGTAGCAGGGGGACGGTCGCGATGCTGGACAGCACCACGAGCGACATCCCGAGGGTCGGGACCAGGCCGTCCCCGGCCAGCATGGCGCCGCCGGCCGTGAGCACCGAGAGAGCGACGGCGACGGCCACGGCCGTCTGCAGGGTGCGGCGCTCGTCGGGGGTCCACGCGGTGGCAGGTGCGGTCGAGCGACGCGCCTGGCGCATCGACGGGCGGAGCGCGAGGGCGGCGGGGACGAGCAACACGGCCCCCAGCAGGAAGACGGCCCGCCAGTGGACCCACTCGGTCAGGCCCCCGGCGATCGACGGCCCGAGCAACGAGGGCAGCACCCATGCGGCGGCGAACGCGGCGAACACCTTGGCTCGCAGCTCCACCGGCAGCGTGCGGGCGAGCAGCACGGTCAGCCCGATGTCGAGCAGTCCCTCGGCGAAGCCGGAGGCCAGGCGGGCCAGGGCGAACACCGGCATGCCGGGGGCGAGTCCGAGGGCCAGCTGGCTGAGGACGAAGACCAGCATCCCCACACGCAGCGCCGGCACCGGGCCGCGGCGGTCGGCCCAGACCCCACCCAGGGCCGTCGACACGACGAAGGAGATCAGCGGCGCGGCGGCCGCGGCGCCGAACAGCCACAGCCCGTCAAGGTCCTGGGCGACGCTCGGGAGCACCGTCATCGTGGCCCGGTTCTCGAAGGCGCCCAGGCTCACGAGCGCCACGGCACCGACGGCGAAGGGGAGGTGCTCGCGCTGGAGCAAGGAGGGTGGCCGCTGGGCGGTCTCGACGGGCATGCGACAGAGTCTGGAAGTTCAAGTGCACTTCAAGTCAAGCCGAAGCGCCGCGAGACGGGGCGAGGTGGCCCCGTTCGGCCATGCTGGGAGGATGTCGGCCATGACGTCCTTCCAGCCCGACGGACCCCTCGCCCTCGCCGGCTACGCCCACGTCTACTCGGGCAAGGTCCGCGACCTCTACGCGCCGCTCGACGGCTCCGGCTCCCCGCGCGACGACCAGCTGCTGCTGGTGGCCAGCGACCGGCTGTCGGCGTTCGACTTCATCCTGCAGACGCCGATCCCTGACAAGGGTGCGGTCCTGACGCAGCTGTCGCTGTGGTGGTTCGACCAGCTGGCGGACCTCGTGCCCAACCACGTGGTGTCCACCGACGTGCCCGCCGAGGTCGCCGGCCGGGCCGTCCTCGTGCGCCGTCTGGAGATGCTGCCCGTCGAGTGCGTGGCTCGCGCCTACCTCACCGGCGGCGGCCTGCGCGAGTACCAGGCAGACGGCGCGGTCAGCGGCGTCCGCCTCCCCGACGGCCTGGTCGACGGATCGCGCCTGCCCGAGCCGGTCTTCACCCCGTCGACCAAGGCGCCCGTGGGGGAGCACGACCAGCCGATGCCGTATGACGACGTGGTGGCCGCCGTGGGGGAGCAGACGGCCGCGCGGGCCAAGGACCTCACCACTCGGATCCTCGCGCGGGGCAACGAGATCGCGGCCGAGCGCGGCATCCTCATCGCCGACACGAAGGTCGAGTTCGGGGTGTCCGACGGCGAGCTCGTACTGGCCGACGAGGTCCTGACGCCGGACTCGTCGCGGTTCTGGCCGGCCGACCAGTGGGAACCCGGCCACACCCAGCCGTCCTTCGACAAGGAGTACGTGCGCGAGTGGCTCACCTCACCTGCCAGCGGGTGGGACAGGGCCTCGGGTGAGGCGCCCCCGGCGCTGCCCGACGACGTCCTGGAGCGGACCCGGGCCAAGTACGTCGAGGCCTACGAGCGGCTCACCGGGCGGACGTTCTCGGCCTGAGCGAGCGGCGTCAGGATCGCCACCGGGATGGTCCGGCCTGCCTTGCGGGCGTACTTCGCCACCCCGGGCAGCGTGGCGAGGATGACGTGCTCCCACACGTCGTCGCGCTCGTCGCCGACGAGCTCACGAGCCCAGGCGTGCTTGCTCTGGGACCCCACCTGCAGCTCGGTCTCGCCGGCGGCGCGAAGGTTCCGGAACCAGTCGGGCTCCCGGGGACTGCCCGAGGCGGAGCCCCAGACGACGAACCCCTCGGGACGGCGGATGGCCCGTACGCAGGTCGAGTGGGGGACTGCCGTGCGGCGTCCCGGTGTGGTCAGCATGACCACCGGAGCCTCCTTCGTCCCGCCCATGCCGCGACCGCCCATCCGGCGGTACATCCACACGCCCATCCGGTTCGACTGCGCGGTCATCGACATGGGTCGAGTGTCCCGCTCGGCCCGCCCGCGGGAAAGGGCCGGAGCCCATCGGCCCGAGGACCCCACGGGCCCGGGGACCCGACCGGGACGCGCGCTCCGTCCGGGAGGTGACCGCGCGGCATACCCACTGTTGGTGCGCCGTTAGACTGCGGGTGCTTCCTTCCCCGCGCCACCCGTGCTGAACCCAGGAGACACCCGAATGGGCCACGTCGTCATTGACGTCATGCTGAAGCCAGAGATCCTCGACCCCCAGGGTCAGGCCGTCGGCGGGGCGCTTCCCCGGCTCGGCTTCGAACAGTTCACGGACGTGAGGCAGGGCAAGCGGTTCGTCCTCACGGTGGACGGTGAGGTCACCGACGCGCACCTCGCCGCCGCCGCCGAGGCGGCCGAGAAGCTGCTCTCCAACCCGGTGATCGAGGACGTCGTCTCCGTCCGGGCGGAGCAGGACGCCCAGCAGGGCCGGGCTGAGGACCCCGACCAGTGAAGGTCGGGGTCGTCACGTTTCCGGGGTCGCTCGACGACCGCGACGCGGCTCGTGCGGTCCGTGCGGTCGGTGCCGAGGCGGTCAGCCTCTGGCACGGTGACGCCGACCTGCAGGGCGTCGACGCGGTCATCCTCCCGGGTGGCTTCTCGTACGGCGACTACCTGCGCTGCGGCGCCATCGCCCGCTTCGCGCCGGTCATGGACGCGCTGATCCCGGCGGCCCGGGGCGGCCTGCCGGTCATCGGCATCTGCAACGGGTTCCAGGTGCTCTGCGAGAGCCACCTGCTGCCGGGCGCGCTCATCCGCAACGACCACCGCAAGTTCAACTGCGTCGACCAGCGCCTCGTTGTCGAGAACGCCCAGACGGCGTGGACCTCGGACTTCGAGGCCGGTCAGGAGATCACCATCGTCCTCAAGAACGGCGAGGGCGGTTTCGTGGCCGACGAGCGCACGCTCGACGAGCTCGAGGGTGAGGGTCGCGTGGTGTTCCGGTATGCCGGCGCCAACCCCAACGGCTCGTACCGCGCCATCGCGGGCATCACCAACGAGCGCGGCAACATCGTGGGCCTCATGCCCCACCCCGAGCACTGCGTCGAGGAGGGCTACGGCCCCTCGACCGACGGGCTCCCGTTCTTCACCTCCGTCCTGAAGGCACTGGCCACCTCATGACCGCGCACCCCTCGACCACCCAGATCTCCCAGCCCACGCTGGACACCGTCGCCCATGCCGCGCAGACGCCCGACGTCGAGCAGCCGTGGTCCGAGCTGGGGCTCAAGGCCGACGAGTACGCGAACATCCGCGAGATCGTCGGCCGCCGTCCCACCAGCGCCGAGCTGGCCATGTACTCGGTCATGTGGTCCGAGCACTGCTCGTACAAGTCGAGCAAGGTGCACTTCAGCCTCTGGGGCGAGAACACCACCGACGAGATGCGCGAGAAGCTCCTCGTCGGCATCGGTGAGAACGCCGGCGTCGTCGACATCGGCGACGGCTGGGCCGTGACCTTCAAGGTCGAGTCGCACAACCACCCGTCCTACGTCGAGCCCTACCAGGGTGCGGCCACCGGGGTCGGCGGCATCATCCGCGACATCATGTCGATGGGTGCCCGCCCGATCGCGATCATGGACCCGCTGCGGTTCGGCAACCTCAACCACCCCGACACCCAGCGGGTGCTGCCCGGGGTCGTCGCGGGCGTGGGCGGCTACGGCAACTGCATCGGCCTTCCCAACATCGGCGGCGAGGTCGTGTTCGACGACTGCTACCAGGGCAACCCCCTCGTCAACGCGCTCTGCGTCGGCGCCATGCGCATCGAGGACATCCACTTGGCCAAGGCCTCCGGTGTCGGCAACAAGGTCATCCTGTTCGGCGCCAAGACCGGCGGTGACGGCATCGGCGGTGTCTCGGTGCTCGCGTCCGAGACGTTCGACGAGGGCGGCCCCACGAAGCGCCCCGCGGTGCAGGTGGGCGACCCGTTCGCCGAGAAGGTCCTCATCGAGTGCTGCCTCGACCTGTACGCCGCGCACGTGGTCGACGGCATCCAGGACCTGGGCGGGGCGGGCCTCTCGTGCGCCACGAGCGAGCTCGCCTCCAACGGCGACGGCGGCATGCAGATCGAGCTCGACCGGGTCCCGCTGCGCGATGCCTCGCTGCGACCTGAGGAGATCCTCATGTCGGAGAGCCAGGAGCGGATGATGGCGGTGGTGGAGCCCGGCAAGCTCGCCGAGTTCATGGCCATCACCGACCGCTGGGACGTCGAGGCCACGGTCCTCGGCGAGGTCACCGACGGCGACCACCTGGTCATCACCTGGCACGGCGAGGTCATCGTCGACGTGCCGCCGCGCTCGGTCGCCCACGAGGGCCCGACCTACCACCGCCCGCTGGAGCGGCCGGCATACCTCGATGCGTTGCAGGAGAACGGCACCGCCACCCTCGGGCGGCCCGTCAACGGCAACGGCCTCAAGGTCGACCTGCTCACGCTGCTGGCCTCCCCGAACCTCTGCGACAAGTCCTGGGTGACGGACCAGTACGACCGCTACGTCCTCGGCAACACCGCGCTCGCGATGCCGGACGACGCCGGTGTCGTGCGGGTCGACGAGGAGACCGGCCGCGGGGTCGCCGTCTCGACCGACTGCAACGGCCGGTTCGCGAAGCTCGACCCCTACACCGGCGCCCAGCTGGCGCTCGCGGAGTCCTACCGCAACGTCGCGACGGCCGGGGCCACTCCACTCGCCGTCACGGACTGCCTCAACTTCGGCTCACCCGAGGAACCGGGCGTCATGTGGCAGTTCCGCGAGGCGGTCAAGGGGATCGCCGAGGGCTGCAAGACGCTGGGCATCCCGGTGACCGGCGGCAACGTCAGCTTCTACAACCAGACCGGTGACGTCGCCATCCACCCCACCCCGGTCATCGGGGTCCTCGGGGTCATGGACGACGTCGCGCGACGCACGCCGTCGGGCTGGAAGGCGCCGGGCCAGGTGGTCTACCTGCTCGGGACGACCCGTGACGAGCTCGGCGGCGGCGAGTGGGCGCACGTCGTCCACGGCCACCTCGGTGGGCTGCCGCCCGCGGTCGACCTCGCGGCGGAGCAGCTGCTCGGCGAGATCCTCGTCAACGCCAGCCGCGACGGCCTCGTCGATGCCGCCCACGACCTGTCCGACGGGGGGCTCGCGATCGCGCTCGCCGAAGCGACCATGCGCTATGGCGTCGGGGCCCGCATCTGGCTCGACGCGGTCTGCGAGCGCGACGGCATCGACGCGTTCACCGCCCTGTTCAGCGAGTCCACGGCCCGTGTCGTGGTGTCGGTGCCCAGGTCGGAGGAGGTGCGGTTCACGGACATGTGCACCGCCCGCGGGCAGGTCCACGCCCGCATCGGCGTCGTCGACGACGAGACCGACGGCCTCGATGTCCAGGGCCAGTTCTCGGTCGCCCTCGACGAGCTCCGTGACGCCCACACCGGCACCCTCCGGTCGGTCTTCGGCAGCTGAGAGCCCAGGCACCCCAGCGGGGTTCGCCGCGCCCGGTAGCCTCGCAACCCCGGGGGGCCGCCCGAGCACGAAGGAACACAGTGAGATCAGTCGACGACCTGGCGCGACGCCAGGCCATCGAGCAGTACCACGTGCTGGGCGAACCGGCCGAGCCGGACCTCCAGGGCCTCGTCGAGCTCGCCGCCATCGTGTGCGGGGTGCCGACGGCCGTCGTCAACATCATCGACGACCAGCGGCAGCACCAGATCGCCGCGGTCGGCTTCGCGCCCGCGGTGTGTGAGCGCGAGGACTCGATGTGTGCCGTCGTCCTCGACGAGGCGCGCCGAGTCGAGGTGTTCGACGCCCGGGAGGACGCGCGATTCGCGGACAACCCGTTCGTCACCGGCGAGATCGCCAAGGTGCGCTTCTACGCGTCCAGCCCACTCGTCACCCCGGACGGCGTGGTCATCGGCACACTCTGCGTCTTCGACGACACCACGGGAGAACTGGGCAGTGAGGCAGCGCACGGGCTGGACGTCCTCGCCCGCCAGGTCGTCGACGTCCTCGAGCTGCGTCGCACCGCCCGTGAGCTGGAGCGGTCCAACGAGCAGCTCGCCCACTTCGCCGGGCAGGTCAGCCACGACCTCACCAACCCGCTGGCGGCACTGTCGGGGTTCCTCGAGGTGGCCGCGGGCAGCGAGTCGCTCGACGCGGCCCCGGACGTCGCCCACGCCCTCGGCCGGGCCGAGCTGTCGGCTCGGCGCATGCAGGCCCTCATCTCCGACCTGCTCGAGTACGCGCGGGTCGGTGGCCGGGTCCGCACGACCCGGGTCGACCTCGGCGTGCTCGTCGCGGTCGTCCTCGAGGACCTCGGCCCGCAGGTGCAGGCAGCGGGTGCGGCGGTCGAGGTGGCAGACCTGCCGGTGGTCACGGCCGACCCGACGATGCTGCGCGCGCTCGTCCAGAACCTCGTCGCCAACGCCGTGAAGTTCAGCTCGGTCGGCGGGCGACGGCCTCGGGTCGCGGTCACGGTCGAGCACGTCTCCGGTGGCTGGCGGCTCGCGGTCGACGACGACGGCCCCGGCGTGCCACTCGCGCAGCGGGACCGCGTCTTCGGGCTGATGGAGCGCGGTGGTCAGGAGGGCGTCGACGGCCTGGGCATCGGCCTGAGCACCTGCCAGCGGGTCGTCGCCGCCCACGGTGGGCGGATGGGCATCGACACCTCGCCCCTCGGGGGCGCGAGCGTCTGGGCGATCCTGCCCGACCACGCCTGACCCACGACCCGCGCCACAAGCGAGCGGCCCGGTCGCGCTTCCCCCTGCGCGGCCGGACCGTTCGTCCCCTTGGTGTCCCCTCCAAGAGAGTAGGCCGGTCTCGCGGGCCCGTACATGGGTAGAAGTACCCATCTCGGGGGGCCGTTCGCCCGAGTCGAGGGCCCGTGCGACGATGCCGGTATGCCGTCGCGCCGCCGAGTTCCCGTGTCCGAGGGCACGGCCGCGGTGGCGGTCTGGCAGGAGGCGGGCACGGCCACGGACCGACCCGACCTGGCGACCGCCGTGCGCTACACGCTCGAGGAGCTGGCCGCAGTCGCGCCCGGACGCAGCGTCGAGGTGCGGGTCCCGCCCTTCGGTGCGGTGCAGTGCGTCGAGGGCACCACGCACACCCGGGGCACCCCTCCGGCCGTCGTCGAGACCGACGCCCACACCTGGCTGGCCATCGCGACGGGGCGRCTCGGCTGGGACGACGCCTGGGAGTCGGGCACACTCCAGGTGAGCGGCCGGCGAGCCGACCTCACGGCATACCTGCCTCTGGTCTGACCGTCACACCACCCAAGGAGTCTGGTCCCATGCAGATGAAGCTCGAGCTGGTTCCCCTGCCGGTCGCGGACGTCGACCGGTCCATCGCGTTCTACGCCGACACGCTCGGCTTCACCAAGGACGTCGACGTGCAACCCGCAGAGGGTGTCCGGGTCGTCCAGCTGACGGCCGAGGGCTCGGGCTGCTCGATCGGCTTCGGGACGGGGCTCGAGGTCTACCAGGGCGAGCCGGGCAGCATCCGGGGGCTGCACCTGGTCGTCGAGGACATCGACGAGGCGCGGGCCGAGCTGGTCCGCCGTGGGGTCGAGGTCAGCGAGGTCCATGACTTCGGGGGTGGCGTCAAGGGCGCGGAGTTCTCCGACCCCGACGGCAACTCGTTCGAGCTGCAGGAGATGGCGTGGCGCAGGGGCGACACGTTCTGAGAGCGGGCGCCCACGCAGGACGGCTCACTCGCCGGGGAAGCTCACCCCGAGCTGGGTGCGCACCGAGTCGAGCAGTCCCATGATCTCGACCGTCTCGTCGAGCGGCATCCACGGCGACTCCAGCTCGCCCGCGTGGATCCGTCGCGCCACCTCGACGGCCTCGAAGTGCAGGCCGTGGGCCAGGGCCGGTGCGGTGTAGCGGTCGAGCTCGCGGCCGTCGGGAGCGACGAGACGGACGGTGGCGCCGTGCTGGTAGAAGTCGCCGTCGATCTCGAGCCGCGCGCGCGTGCCGTTGACCGAGGCCGTCGTCGGTGTCTTGGTGAGCATGGTCGTGCCGAGGACCCCCACGGCTCCGGTGGCGGCGCTGACGGTGATCGCCTCCTGGGCGTCGACGCCCGTCTCGGCCAGCGTCCCGGAGGAGACCACGCTGTCGATGGGCCCGAGCACGAAGCGCGCGAACGACACGGGATAGATCCCGAGGTCGAGCAGGGCGCCCCCCGCGAGGGCCGGGTCGGACAGCCGACGCGGCCCGTCGGGGTACAGGTGCTGGCCGTGGTCAGCCATCACCGTGTGCACCTCGCCCAGGACGCCCTCCTCGAGGCAGCGCCGGACGACGTCCATGTGCGGAAGGAAGCGCGTCCACATCGCCTCCATCGCGAAAACCTTTGCAGCGCGGGCAGATTCGACGACAGAGCGAGCCTCGTGGGCATTGCGCGTGAAGGCCTTCTCGACGAGGACCGGCTTGCCGGCACCGAGGGCGAGCAGCGCCTGCGCTTGGTGCTCGGAGTGCGGCGACGCGACATAGACCGCGTCGACATCCGGGTCCTCGACGAGCTCGGCATAGGAGCCGTATGCCGTGACGACACCGAAGTCGTCCGCGAAGGCCTGCGCCCGGTCGAGGTTTCGGGACGCGACGGCCTGGAGCTGCTGCGTGGTCCCGGCCCGCAGGGCGGCGGCGAAGGCTCGAGCGATCCCGCCGGGGGCGAGCACGCCCCACCGCAGCGGGGGAGCGTCCATCGGGTCGGGGGTGCGGGGCGTGGGGAGCGTGGTCACGGGCCCATCCTCACGGCTGGTGGGACTCAGCGCACCCGCCACTCGCCCGATGACGTCGGTGGGGCCGGGGTCGGCACCGCGTCGGCATCGGTGAACGGCTGGGCCGAGCCGAGCAGCCGGGCGAGCTCGACGCCGTGCTGGACGCGACTGGGGAAGGTCGCCTTGGCGACGTTGCGGACCACAGGGCCGAGGGGGAGAGGGTGGCGGGAGGCGGCAAGGACGAGGTTGCCGAACCGCCGCTTCTTCCAGATGCCGACCTGGGCGACCGCGAGCGTGTGCGGCAGGGCGATGGCCAGACCTGCGTGGACCCTCGCGGCGTGCCGCAGGTCCGGCTCGTCGGCGGTGTTCATCAGCAGCACCCCGCCCGGCCTGAGCACCCGGGCCGCGTCGGCGAACCACTCGGCGCTCAGCAGGTCGGCCGGCACCTGGTTGTCGGCGTAGGCGTCCACGACGATCGCGTCGGCGCTGGCCTCCGCCAGGGCCGCGACGCCCTCGCGCCCCGCCTGGGGCCGGACCCGGATCCGGTGACCGCGCGGCAGCGGAAGGTCGCGTCGGACACGCTCGGTGAGGGCAGCGTCGGGCTCGATGACGATCTGCGGTGAGCCGGGACGAGTGTGCGCGACGTACCTCGGCACGGTCATCGCCGCTCCGCCGACGTGCGTCACGGCCAGCGGGCCGGGCGGCAGCGCGTCCAGGACGGCCCCGAGCAGCTGGACGTAGCCGAAGACGAGGAGGGCGGGGTCGTCGAGGCTGACGTAGGACTGCGGGTAGCCGTCGATCAGGACGGTCGTGCCTCCGCGCTCGTCGGACTCGACCTCGAAGTGCTCCCGGGCGACGGCGTCAGACCCCGTGACGCCCCTGCCGGCGCCGGCACCCGCCTTGCTACCGGTCCGGGCGGGTCGCCGACCCCGGTTCGGGCTCAAGGCCGGATGAGGGACTTGATGGCACGCCGTTCGTCCATCGCGGCATACCCTTCCGCCACGTCGGCGAGGGGGACCTCGAGGTCGAAGACGGCGCCCGGGTCGATCGCGCCCGAGAGCACGTCGTCCCGCAACTGGGGCAGGTACTGGCGGGCCGGCGCGATGCCCCCGGCGATCCCGACGTTGCGCACGAACAAGTCCCGAACCGGGTACTCGATGCCGTGCGGCACCCCGACGTAGCCCACGGTGGCGCCCGGGCGGGCGGCGGCGATCGCCGTCTGCATGGACTCGTTGGTGCCGACGCACTCGAGCACCGCATCGGCGCCCACGCCCTCGGTCAGCTCGTGGACGGCAGCCACGGCATCGTCGCCGCGTGCCTCGACGACGTCGGTGGCCCCGAAGGCCCGCGCAACCCGTTGGCGCGACTCGTGACGCGACATCGCGACGATGCGCTCGGCCCCCATCCGCTGGGCGGCCAGGACCGCACACAGGCCCACGGCGCCGTCGCCGACGACCACGACCGTGTCTCCCTCGTCCACGCGCGCGGCGACGGCAGCGTGCCAGCCGGTGCCCATCACGTCGCTGAGCGTGAGCAGCCCGGGCACCATCGAGTCGTCGGGCACCTCGCGCGTCGACACCAGGGTGCCGTCGGCGAGGGGGACGCGGACGTACTCGCCCTGCCCGCCGTCGACCATCACGCCGTTCGGGTCCTCTCCACCCCAGAAGCCGCCGTGGACGCACCGCGACTGGATCCCCACGCGGCAGTGCGGGCAGGTGTTGTCGGAGTACATGAACGGCGCGATGACGAAGTCGCCGGGCCGCAGGCCGCGGACCTCGGCCCCGACCTCCTCGACGATCCCCACGAACTCGTGGCCGATCCGCGTCGGGCCGTGCACCTCGTTGATGCCGCGGTAGGGCCACAGGTCGCTTCCGCATACGCAGGCGGCCGTCACCCGCACGATCGCTTCAGTCGGGGCGGCGAGCGTGGGGTCGGGCACGTCCTCGACGCGGATGTCCCGAGGGGCGTGCAGGATCGTGGCTCTCATGCCTCCACCCTGCCACGGCGGTCCCGGCCGGGGGCGCCGCCGGGGGCCACGCGGCATACGCTCGGCGCATGCGATTCGGGATCACGATCCTGCCTGAGGCCCGCTGGGCCGACATGGCGCCGCGGTGGCAGACAGCCGAGGAAATGGGCTTCGACCACGCGTGGACCTACGACCACCTGGTSTGGGCKGGRCTGCRGGACTCRMCGTGGTTCGGYGCSCTGCCGACGCTGACGGCCGCGGCGATGGTGACCCGGCGGATCCGGCTCGGCACCTTCGTCAGCTCGCCGAACTACCGGCACCCGTACCTGTTCCTGCGGGACCTGCTCGCGGTCGACGACATCTCGGACGGCAGGCTGCTGGTCGGGCTCGGCACCGGGGGGGACCTCGACGCCCGGATCACGGGTGAGGACTGGCCGCTCAAGGAGCGGGTCGACCGCTTCCACGAGTTCGTGGCGGTCCTCGACCGGCTCTTCCGGGAGGACCACGTCGACCACGACGGCGACCACTACCGGACCCTCGACGCGCGCACGCTGCCCGGGGCGGTCCAGACTCCCAGGCCACCGTTCGTCATCGCCGCCAACGGACCACGCGCCCTGCGTCTGGCCGCGGGACACGGACAGGGCTGGGTCACCTATGGCAAGGGCGGTGACACCCTGGACGACTGGTGGGCCGGCCTGCGCGAGCTCGGAGAGCGGCTCGACACCGCCGAGGAGGCGGCCGACCGTGAGGTCCCGCTCGACCGCTACCTCTCGCTCGACGGCTCGCCGCAGTACTCGCTCGAGAGCGTCGCCGTCTTCGAGGACATGGTGGGGCGGGCGGCCGCACTGGGCTTCACGGACGTCGTGACCCACTGGCCCCGCGACGGTGACCCCTATGCCGGATCCGAGGACGTGCTGTTCGAGGTCGGGTCCCGGCTCGAGGTGCTGCGCTCCGCGACCTGACCAACTCCCCCACGTGCGTCGGGTCAGGAGAAGGCGAACAGGGCGATGGGCTCGCTCGTCGGAGCCGGCGACCCACCCGTGGGTTCCATCGTGATGCCGGCACCCGTTGCCACGGCGGCATCGCCGTCGAGCTCCATCGTGAGGGTCGGCTTGGCGTCGTGCGGCATCAGCCCGGCCGAGACCATGCCCCTGCCCGGGATGTCGAGCCAGAGCTGGTAGTCCTTGCCGAGTGGGGCGGCGGGCATGTTGTCGGCGATGATGACCGCCTTGCCCAGGGACTCGCTGCGCACGATCGTGGCGCGGGCGCCGTCGATCGTCTTCTCGTAGCGCTGGGCGTCGGTGGCGCGGAGCACCTGCTCCGTCGCGGTCAGCTGCCCCGTCGACCCGCCGTCGTCCCACGGGCTCCAGGCGAGCCCACCGACCAGGACCGCCGCGGCTGCCGCGGCCGTCGCCAGCCAGGTGGTCACCCGTCGACGGGGACGCAGGGGGACCACCGTGCCCGGCTGGGCGCCGGACTCGGGCAGGTCGGAGTCGTCGGAGGGCGTCCACGCGGGCGAGGCGTCGTGCCCACCCGGATCGGACGGTGCACCGCCGGTCGAGGGTTCGGGGATGTCGGCGCGGGGGACGTCGAGGGGAGGCAGCGGCCGGACCGTGCGGATGCCGGCCAGCACCGAGTCGCGCAGCGATGCCGGCGGGGCCACCTGTGTCGTGAGGGAGAGCCGCGCCGCGGTCTCGCGCAGCTCGCTCACCTCCGCGCGGCACTCGGGGCACTCCGCGAGGTGCTGCTCGAAGGCAGCGCGCTCGTGGTCGTCGACGGCATCGACCGCGTAGGCGCCGACCAGGCTGTGGATGTCGGCACTCATGACTGCACCCCCATGGTGTCTCTCAGACGGATCAGGCCGTCGCGTATTCGGGTCTTGGCCGTGCCCAGGGGCACGTCCAGGAGGGAGGCCACCTCGGTGTGGGTGTAACCCCCGAGGTAGGCGAGCTCGACCGCGCGTCGCTGGGCGTCGGTGAGGGAGTCCAGCGCGCGGTGGACGCGCTGGGCGTCCAGACGCCGGTCGACCTCGTCGGCCGTGGCGTCGTAGGCACGCTCCTGGTTGCGCGAGCCGTAGGAGTCCTCGCGGTCGGTCGACGCCTGCGCGGACCGCACCCGGTCGACCGCCTTGCGGTGGGCGATGGTGAGCATCCAGCTCACCGCGCTCCCTCGCTGGGGGTCGAACCGGGCGCTGGTGCGCCAGATGTCGAGCAAGGCTTCCTGGGCGACCTCCTCGGACTGCGCCGGGTCGCGCACCACTCGCAGGACCAACCCGTAGACCCGAGCGGAGACTGCGTCGTAGAGGCGGGCGAACGCGTCCTCGTCTCCGAGGGCGCACGCGCGGAGCAGGGCGGCGAGGTCCGGTCCCACGACGGCACCCCCCCAGGCCGGTTGGGAACCTGGGGTGGGAGCCGTCATGGGAACCATCATCGCGTACTCAGTCTCAGCCGGGGAGGAGGACGCCGTCGATGATGTACACCGTGGCGTTGGCGGTCTGCACGTTGCCGCAGATCACGTTGGCCTCGCCGACCTTGAAGGCCTCACCCGAGCCCGTGACGGTGATGGTGCCGCCACCCAGGGTCTTGTGCTCGCCCGCGAGCGTCTCGGGGGTGAGCTTGCCGGGCACGACGTGGTTGGTGAGCACCTTGGTGAGCAGACCCTTCGGGTCCTTCATCGCGGCGTCCATCGTGGCCTTCGGGACGGCCGCGAAGGCGTCGTTGGTCGGCGCGAACACGGTGATGTCCTTGGCCGAGTTCAGCGTCTCGCCGAGTCCGGCCTCGCCGACCGCGGTCACGAGGGTCGAGAGAAGCGGGTTGTTGCTGGCGGCGGTGGCGACCGGGTCGGTGGCCATGCCGGTGAACGAGCCCTTGCCGTCCTTCGGGACGGCCTGGCAGCCGGCGCCGAACGGCTCGGCAGCCATGTCGTCGGTGGTGGTCGTGGAGCTGGAGCTCGAGGACATGGAGGACGTCGAGGACGACGAGGCTCCGGCGTCCGTGGAGCCCGAGTCGCCACAGGCGGCGAGACCGAGCGGGAGGGCAAGACTGAGGGCAGCAATGGTGCTGCGGCGTGCGAGTCGCATGAGGTGGCTCCTTGGTCGGGACTGTCTGACACCCGGTATTCGGACCTGCCCCAGAGGTGGATTGGGCTCTGCCTCAACATTTTTCGGGTCCTCGAGCACATCGGGTTCTCGAGTCCTCGAGTCAGCGGGTCACGACGTGCGGAACGGGGATGCCGCACGCGCGGTAGGTCGCGCGCCCGGCATCCCCGCGGGATTCGAGACGGTGGGTCGGGCCTGGTGTGGCCGTTCAGTCGATGATGACGACGATGGAGTGGTAGCCGGAGGCCCCGTCGGGGAACGGGTCGGCGCGATCCTGCGTCTGCACGCGCTTGGTCCCGTCGGTCGCGCGGACCGTGAGGTCATGGCGACCCGGCTTGGCGTCCCACATCCAGTACCACTGACGCCAGTAGTCGATGTTGGCGTCCGGGCCGAGGGTCGCCTTCTCCCACGGGCCGTCGTCGATGCGGACCTCGACCCCGGTGATGCCGCGCTGCTGCGCCCAGGCCACCCCGCCGATGGCGACCCGTCCGGCGGGATAGGTCGCCAGGCCGGCCGGGGTGTCGATGCGGGCCTGGGTCTTCACGTCGGCCTTCTCGGCCCAGCCGCGCTTGGTCCAGTAGGCCTTCTCCGCGCCATACGTCGTCGCGGTCAGCTTGGTGACCCACTTGGTGGCCCCGACGTAGCCGTACAGTCCGGGCGTCACGAGGCGTGCCGGGAAGCCGTGCTTGGCGGTCAGCGGCTTGCCGTCCATCGCGACGGCGATCATCGCGTCCCGGTCGTCGGTCAGCGCCTCGATCGGCGTCGAGATGGTCATGCCGTCCGTGGACTCGCTGAGGATCTGCTCGACGCCGGGCTTCACCTTGGCGCGCTCCAGCAGGTCCTTGACGCGCACCCCGAGCCACCGGGTCGAGCCGATGTACGGGCCGCCGACCTCGTTGCTCACGCAGTTGAGGGTGATGTCGCGCTCGATCATGGGCAGCTTGAGCAGCTCGTCGAAGGTCAGGCTGAACGGGGCCTCGACGTCGCCGCCGACCTCGAGTCGCCAGGAGTCGACGTCGACGCGGGGAATCACGAGGGCGGTGTCGATCCGGTAGAACGTGTCGACCGGCGTGCGGAACGTGCTGACGCCCTTGATCTTCCCCTCGATCCCGGCGGGCAGCGCTGCGCTGGCCTCCTGGGGGGCGGGCAGGACGATCGACGAGGGTGCGGTCGCGGGAGCGGACAGCTTCTGCCCGAGGGCGCCGAGGGTCGCTGCGCCGGCCGTGACGCCGGCGGCGCCGAGCAGGAAGTTGCGCCGACCGGGCCTGCCCGCGACACCCGAGGCGTATGCCGAGTGGTCCAGCGGCGACTCCGGCGCTGCCTGCGCGCCGCCACCCTTCGCGGCGGGGGCGGGCCGGACCTCGCCCGTGGCCGCCAGCCGGCCCAGCGTCGTGAGCACCATGGCCCCGACGGCGGCGGTGACCAGCCCCGGGAGGACGTCCTGCGGAAGGGCGGTCGGCCGCAGCATGGCAGCAGCCCCGGCCAGGCCGGCCAGCACGACGATGAGGACCGTGGCGAGGGTGGGGCGCCTGCGCCAGGCCACGCCGATCGCTGCGGCCGCGAGGACTGTCACGATGGACACACTGGCCAGCAGGATCGGCTTGTCGGCGGTGCCGAAGTTCTTCACCGCCCACTCCTTGACGGGCGTTGGGGTGGCGTCGATGACCGTGGACCCCACCGCGAGGACCGGGGAGGCGGCCGGGTTCACGAAGGCGGCCACGAAGTGCCCCAATGCCATGCCGGCCGCGGCGGCGAGCACGCCGCACACGGCATACGGCCACCACTTGGTCCACGCAGTCCTGTCCATGACTGGCATTCGTTCCCCACGTCCGTTCGGATGGGCCGCCCCGGCGTCCGTCGGGGCCGGCGGGTACCGTGGCAGGCGTGTCCAGCACTCGTCGTTACGCCAATTTTCCCGCCTTCATCGGCACCGGCGCCATCCTCGGGTTCATCGTCGGCTCGGCGTTCGCGTACTTCGGTGACGACACGGCGACCTACGGCCACGACTACAGCCTGACGAGCGCCGTGCTCTTCCTGGGCGTTGCCGGGGCGTTCGTCTTCGCCCTCGTCGCGGCCGTCGTCGCGGTCCTGCTGGACCGGCGCGACTGATCCCTGTGCGAGACTGAGCCACGTGGCACGCGGCGACGGACAGCTCTCGCACGATCTGCTCCCCGGCGAGAAGGGCCCGCAGGACGCCTGTGGGGTCTTCGGCGTCTGGGCTCCCGGCGAGGACGTCGCCAAGCTGACCTACTACGGCCTCTACGCGCTGCAGCACCGCGGCCAGGAGTCGGCCGGCATCGCGACCTCCGACGGCCGCAGCATCCTCGTCTACAAGGACATGGGCCTGGTGTCCCAGGTCTTCGACGAGCGCTCGCTCGCCTCGCTGCGCGGCCACCTCGCGGTCGGTCACTGCCGCTACTCGACCACCGGTGGCTCGACCTGGGAGAACGCCCAGCCCACCCTCGGCGGCCATGCCGAGTCGACGGTCGCGCTGGCCCACAACGGCAACCTCATCAACTCCGCCGAGCTGCGCGAGCGCGTGGCGACCCGTCGCGACGAGGGCTACGGCGGTGGCAGTGGCGGTGAGCTCGGGCGCGGCAACACGACCGACACGGCCCTCGTGACGGCGCTGCTGGCCGACGACCCAGACCGGTCGCTCGAGGCCGCGGCGATGGACCTGCTGCCGACGTTGCGCGGCGCCTTCTGCTTCGTGTTCATGGACGAGCACACCCTGTATGCCGCGCGCGACCCGCAGGGGATCCGTCCCCTCGTCCTGGGTCGCCTCGAGCGGGGCTGGGTCGTGGCCTCCGAGACCGCAGCGCTCGACATCGTGGGTGCGTCCCTGATCCGCGAGGTCGAGCCCGGCGAGCTCATCGCCATCGACCAGGACGGGCTGCGCTCGCAGCGCTTCGCCCCCGTCGACCGCAAGGGCTGCGTCTTCGAGTACGTCTACCTCGCCCGCCCCGACACCACCATCAACGGTCGCGGGGTCCACGAGTCGCGGGTCGAGATGGGCCGCACCCTCGCCCGCGAGCACCCCGTCGAGGCCGACATGGTGATGCCGACGCCCGAGTCCGGCACCCCTGCAGCCATCGGCTTCGCCCAGGAGTCCGGCATCCCGTACGGCCAGGGCCTGGTCAAGAACTCCTACGTGGGGCGCACCTTCATCGCGCCCTCCCAGACGATCCGGCAGCTCGGCATCCGGCTCAAGCTCAACCCGTTGCGCGAGGTCATCAAGGGCAAGCGGCTGGTCGTCGTCGACGACTCGATCGTCCGCGGCAACACCCAGCGGGCGCTGGTGCGGATGCTGCGCGAGGCGGGTGCGGCCGAGGTCCACGTCCGGATCTCCTCGCCGCCGGTGCGCTGGCCCTGTTTCTACGGCATCGACTTCGCGACCCGCGCCGAGCTGATCGCCACCGGCATCGGCGTCGAGGAGGTCTGCACCTCGATCGGCGCCGACTCGCTGGGCTACATCTCCGAGGAGGGGATGATCGCCGCGACCGAGCAGCCGACGTCGCAGCTGTGCACGGCCTGCTTCACCGGGTCCTACCCGGTCGAGCTGCCCGACGAGAGCCGGCTCGGCAAGAACCTCTTCGAGACGCTGCCGATCGACGTCGACGTCGAGGGTGTCAGCCTCGGGGTCTCCGGCGGGGCCGAGGACGCCCTCGCCCGACCCTGAGCCGGCCCAACTAGACTCCCTCTCGTGCCTGAGCCGATCACCTATGCCTCCGCCGGTGTCGACGTCGAGGCCGGTGACAAGGCCGTCGAGCTGATGAAGGCGTCCGTCCGCCGCGCCACCCGTCCCGAGGTGCTCGGCGGTCTCGGTGGCTTCGCGGGGATGTTCGACGCCAGCGCCATCGCCCGCATGACCCACCCGGTCCTCGCGACGAGCACCGACGGCGTCGGCACCAAGGTCGCGATCGCGCAGGCCCTCGACCGGCACGACACCATCGGCTTCGACCTGGTCGGCATGGTCGTCGACGACATCGTGGTCTGCGGGGCCGAGCCGCTGTTCATGACCGACTACATCGCCACCGGCAAGGTCGTGCCCGAGCGCATCGCCGCCATCGTGTCCGGGATCGCGGCCGCCTGCGAGCAGGCGCGGGTGGCCCTCGTCGGCGGCGAGACCGCCGAGCACCCGGGCCTGCTCGAGCCCGACGAGTACGACGTGGCCGGCGCCGCGACCGGCGTCGTGGAGTATGCCGACGTGCTCGGTCCCGACCGCGTCGCGCCCGGCGACGTGGTCCTGGCCTTGGGGTCGAGCGGCCTGCACTCCAACGGCTACTCGCTGGTGCGCCGGGTGGTCGCGTCGGCCGGTTGGCAGCTCGACCGCCACGTCGAGGAGTTCGGCCGGACCCTCGGCGAGGAGCTGCTCACCCCGACCCGGGTCTACTCCGCCGACCTGCTCGACCTCGTCCGCACCGACGGGGTCGACGTCCACGCGCTCTCACACGTCACGGGTGGCGGCCTCGCGGCCAACCTCGCGCGCGTCCTGCCCCCCGGCCTACATGCCAGGCTCGACCGGGCCAGCTGGACGCCGCCGGCGGTGTTCTCCACCATCGGCTCGCTGGGCCAGGTGCCGAGGGCCGACCTCGAGCGCACCCTCAACATGGGGGTGGGGTTCGTCGCGATGCTCCCTGCCGACCACGTCGACGCGGCCACCCGCGTGCTGCAGGCACGCGGCATACCCGCCTGGGTCATCGGCGACGTGACCGGGGCCGAGGACGCGCGCATCGACGACGGCCACGAGGTCGTCCGGGGCGCCAAGGGCGTCGAGGGTGGCGCCGTCCAGGTCGTGGGCGAGCACCCGGTCGCCTGACTCTGGCCCGTGGGCGGACCCTGGTCTACCGTCGAGGCATGTGGTCCCTCGACGACGAGGACGTCGTCGTCCGGCAGTACCGCTACCTGCTGCGCACCGCCCCGGGCGACGCGATGGAGCACGCCCACGTCGAGGCCCTCGAGTCCCTCGACGAGAACGCCCGCGCCGCCCTGCTGAGGGCCGTGCAGTCCGGCCTCGTCGCCGGCATGCGCCTCACGCCGCAGCAGGTCAACTCGCTGGCGCACCTCATCACCCTGGGCGAGCGCCGCCGCCCCGGGGCGTTCCTGGCCGCCTGCGACGAGCGCGTTCTGCGCGCCCTTGCGGAGCTGGCCGTCGTCGCCGAGGCCTCGTTCGGCCTCTTCGGCGGGTATGCCGCGTGGGACGGTGCCGAGCCCGTCACCGACGATGACGGCTGGGTCGACGGCGGCTTCGGGGAGCGCTGGCACGACGCGCTGGTGTCCCGGACGACCCCCGGGGTCGTCGGCAGGGGACTCAACTCACCCGACTTCGCCGCAGGTGGGTACTGACGGGTCATACCGCTGGTGGAGCACATGGACGCATTCCGTCGGAGGCGCCACGCGGGGTCACCCGCGTAACGTCGATGGCGTGAGCCTCCCCCAGCTCCGACGCCGCCGCGAGGTGGTGGCCGCACCTCCGGCCGAACGGCCGGAGGTGCGTCGATACCGCTTCCTGCTGCACGCCACCGATCCTGCCGTGCTGGAACGCCTCCACGCGGACGCGCTCTCCCGCCTCGACCCGCTCACGCGCGCCACGATCCTGCGAACCGCCCAGGAGAGGCTCCTCTCGGGGCGCGACCTCACCGTGGACGACGTGCCCCGCATCGCCCGCCTCATCACCACGGGCGAGTGCAAGACGCCGGGGATCCTGACCAGTGCGTTGCCCGACATGTCGCTCGTGCGCCTCGCCACCATCGTGGGCCGCGGCGCCGAGGCCGGTGACCTCCTCAGCGGGTATGCCGTGTGGGACGGGTCCGACTCCGTGTCGCAAACCTCGAGCCCGCCCGACGCTCCGGCCCCGCCCGCCGCGGGAGCGGCCCGGTCCTCGAGGCCGCAGCTCGTCCAGCCCACCGTCGCCACCGGGGGCAGCGGTTCCTAGACCCAGCCGATGACCTCGTCGGTCGTCGACATCGTGACGAGGGGCGCATAGAGCGCCATCACGTCCAGCGCCTTCTGGTGGTTGTCGTCGGTCGACCCGGCGCAGGCGTCCGTCACCACGGTGACCGATGCCCCCGCGTCGGCGGCGGGCAGCACCGTCGAGATGACGCAGCAGTCGGTGGCCACGCCCGCGACGACGAGCGCCGGCTGCTCGCCGACGACGGCTCTCAGCTCGGGGACCCACTTGCCGAACGTCGTCGCCGACACCGTGCGTCGGGGGTAGGCCGTGACGTCGTCCGTGAGCTCATACAGCCGGCTGTCTGCTGGCTCCAGCGCCCACGGGAACTGCTCGTAGTACGGAACCCACGCGCCCGCCGGCTCCTGCGGAGCGACGAAACGAGTGAAGACCGAGCGGTCACCGAACGCGGCGGCGAGCCGGACCGCGTTGGCCGCGGCCGCGGCATACCTCGGCGCCACCCAGGCGCTCGCCGGGTCGCCGAAGACGCGCTGGAAGTCGATCGCCACCAACCACGGGCGACGCGTCACGTGCCCTGCTCCTGGCGGCGCACCGTGCCGCGCCGGGCCACGAGGGTGACGAGGAACGACAGGACGAGCGCGAGCAGCACGCCGAGGTTGGCGTAGGCCCAGTTGCCGTCCCAGTAGGGACCGGCGGGGTCGTCGACGTAGGTGCCGAGGCCGAGCGGCTCGAGCAGGTAGCCCTGCCAGTTGTTCCAGGACGCGTCGGCCGCGAAGCTGTTGACCACCAGGCCCCAGCCGAGAACGGTCGTGACGGCCATCGTGACGATCGAGACCCAGTCCCACGCGCCGTAGATGCCGCGCGGGTCGAACAGCGCCTCGTCGTCGTAGTCCCGGCGCCGCAGCACGAGGTCGGCGATCATGATGCCGGCCCACGCCGCCAGCGGGACGCCGAGGGTGATGAGGAACGACTGGAACGGGTTGATGAAACTCTCCGCGAAGAACACGACCCAGATCGTGCCGACCGTGAGGATGACCCCGTCGATGAAGGCGGCCCGCGGCCGGGGGATCCGCAGTCCCAGCGAGAGCAGGGTCAGGCCCGAGGAGTAGATGCCGAGGACCGCGCCGCTGACGAGCGCGAGGATGGCCGCCACCAGGAACGGCAGCAGGAACCACGTGGGCAGGATGCTGGCGAGGGTGCCGATCGGGTCGGCCTGGATGCCGTCGCGGAGCTTCTCGTCGGATCCTGCGAGCAGCAGCCCGTAGATCACGAGCAGGGACGGTGCGAGGGCGCCGCCGAAGGTGTTCCAGAAGACGATCGACCCACCCGAGGCGTCGCGACGCTGGTATCGCGACCAGTCGGCCGCGATGTTGATCCAGCCCAGCCCGAAGCCGGTCATGACGAGCACCAGCGCACCGACCACCTGCTGACCCGAGCCGCTCGGCAGGGCGCTGACGGCGTCCCAGCTGACGTCCTTGACGGTGAGGGCGACGTAGACGACGGTCGCGATGCCGGTGATCCAGGTCAGCCACGACTGCATCCGCATGATGATGTGGTAGCCGGCGACCGATGCCGCGACGATGAGGGCCGCCACGACGACGCACGCGACGATCTTGGTGCCCGTGCCGCCGCCCCAGCCCAGCTGGGTGAAGATCGTCGCCGTCGCCAGGGTCGCGAGGATCGCCAGGAAGGTCTCCCAGCCGATCGAGACCAGCCACGAGATGACGCCGGGGACCTTCTGGCCGGTCACCCCGAAGGCCGCACGCGAGAGCACCATCGTCGGAGCGGAACCACGCTTGCCGGCGATGGCGATGACGCCGCAGAGCAGGAACGAGATCACGACCCCGACGACCGTGACGAGCACGGCCTGCCAGAAGGAGATGCCGAACCCCAGCACGAAGCCGGCATAGCTGATGCCGAACACCGAGACATTGGCCGCGAACCACGGCCAGAACAGGTCCTTCGGCCTGGCCGTCCGGGCGGCCTCGTCGATGATCTCGATGCCGGTCGTCTCCACGCCGAGGCGCTGCGTCTCGGCCCGCGTGTCAGTGCTCATGGCGCGAGCGTAGACCGGCGTGGGTACGTGCGGTCGGTGCCACGGCGCCACGGCGCAGCTCAGGGCCGCGCACGGGCGCACCGGCAGGTCGCGCAGGGGCGCCCCGGCATGACCGGGTGCCGCCTTCGCGGTGGGTGAACGACACGGGCATCGCCCGTGCATGAGGGTGTGGAATCAGTGCCTCAGGTCATTGCTGACCCGAAGCCCACTTCCCGTACTCGTCGTACTCGTCCTCGCTCCCGGAGTCGTCGGAAACTCGTTCCGGCTCCGCGTAGGAAGACCCGTGCAGTTCTCGCTCAAGCGCGCTCAAGTCGGTGTTCGGGGAGAAGTACTTCAGCTCCCGAGCGACCTTGGTCTGCTTGGCCTTGGCCCGGCCGCGCCCCATGGCGTGACCCCCTCATGCGTCTGCCGGGACGGCATCGCCTGGTCGAGTCACCTCGTCGGTGCCTCGGCTCCACGGAGCGGTCCCGGGAAATGTGTATGTGTCGTGGGTACAACGCTACATGAGCCGAGCAAGTTCTGTGCGCGAGACCCTCGTCTCACCGTCGATTCCTGCGTCGGCCCCGGTCAGCGGCCCCGGTCAGCGGCCCCGGTCAGCGGCCGGGGAGCCAGATGCCGGCGGCGGCTCGTGCGGCCATCCGCTCCTCGGCGATGTGGTCCGCCRCCACGGCCGGGGACGTGCCGTGCGCGTCGGCCGTCTCGAGCACCTCGAGGGTGTGGTCGAAGATGGCGGTCGCGCCCTTCTTGGCCCGCTCGAAGTCGAAGCCGTGCAGCTCGTCGCTCACCTGGATCACGCCGCCGGCGTTGACCAGGAAGTCGGGCGCGTACGTGATGCCGCGCTCGCGCAGGCGGTCCGCGGTCCCGCCGACACCCTCCGTGACGAGCTGGTTGTTGGCGCCCCCACAGACCACGGTGGCGCGCAGCGCCTCGACGGTCGTGTCGTCGAGGGCGCCACCGAGGGCGCACGGCGCGTACACGTCGAGGTCGGAGGTCACCAGGGTCGCGGCGTCGGGCACGACGTCGACCTGCGGGTACTGCGCCCGGACCGCCGCGACTGCCTCGTCGTTGACGTCGGTCACGACGACGTGGGCGCCGTCCTCGATCAGGTGCCCGGCGAGGATTCGTCCGACCTTGCCCACGCCCGCGATGCCGACCGTGCGGCCCTTGAGGGTGGGGGAGCCCCACAGGTGCTGGGCGCACGCGCGCTGGCCCTGGAACACGCCGAAGGCGGTGAGCACCGAGGAGTCGCCTGCGCCGCCGTTGGCCTCGGACCGGCCCGTGGCGAAACGGGTGGTCTCGCTCACGATGTCCATGTCGGCGACATACGTGCCCACGTCGCACGCGGTGACGTAGCGCCCGCCCAGGCTCTCGACGAAGCGGCCGTAGGCCCGCAGCAGCTCGGGGGTCTTGTCCGTCGCCGGGTCCCCGATGATGACCGCCTTGCCGCCACCCAGGTCGAGCCCGGCAACGGCGTTCTTGTACGCCATGCCGCGCGACAGGCGCAGCACGTCTGCGAGGGCGGCGTCCTCGCTCTCGTACGGGTAGAACCGCGTGCCACCCAGGGCCGGGCCCAGCGCCGTGCTGTAGATGCCGATGATCGCGCGCAGCCCGGTGACCTTGTCGTGGCAGAAGACGACCTGCTCGTGCGCCGAGGTGTCCGTGGACGGCGCGGAGGGCGGTGCCGTGGTCAAGGGGTTGGGGGGCGTCGAGGACACGGTCACGGTGGTGACTCCTAGGGCTCGGTGCGCGGGTGGCGCGGATCGGCTGCTCGGGCGGTCCGGCACGGGTCGCGCGCCGGTGAGCCCAGCGTATTCCGAGCCCGCGGCGGCAGCCGCCCAGGGACTGACTAGTCATTCCGGGCCATGAGGGATGGCACGTTCGGATTGTTCCCAAAGGGTCCTGCTTGTCCGATTATGTAAGGACGTCCCCTGCATGAGGAGAAAGACAATGGTTACTCGCACCACCGAGGTCGAGAAGTTGCTCACGCCCGCGGAGGTGGCGTCGTTGTTCCGGGTTGATCCCAAGACCGTGACGCGCTGGGCCAAGGCAGGCAAGCTCAACTCCATCCGCACGCTCGGCGGTCACCGTCGCTACCGCGAGGCCGAGGTCCGCGCGCTCCTGACCGACGTTCTCTAGGCACCTGTGAGGCACTGACTGGTCGGAGCCGGAGCAGGGGCTCGGAGTTCCCGACCAGGGCAGTGATCTGACGGTACGTTCGACCGCATGACCTCAGCGCGCCCGCCAGGACCCCTGGCGGGTCTGAAGGTCGTGGAGGTGGGCGGGATCGGACCCGGTCCCTTTGCGGCCATGATGTTGGCCGACCTGGGTGCCGACGTGGTGCGCGTCGACCGGCCCGGCGACGACCTGCGTGCGACTCACGCGGTGCTGTTCCGGGGCCGCCGATCGGTCGTGCTCGACCTCAAGTCCGACCTCGGGCGTGCTGCGGTGCTCTCGCTCGCGGAGCGCTCGGACGTGCTGATCGAGGGCTTCCGCCCTGGTGTGGCGGAGCGTCTGGGTTTCGGTCCTGACGTTGTGCTGCAACGCAATCCGCGGCTGGTCTATGGCCGGATGACCGGGTGGGGCCAGGACGGCCCGTATGCCGACCGGGCCGGTCACGACATCACCTACCTCGCGGTCAGTGGTGCCCTGGAGGCGTTCCGGGCGCCCGATGGGCGCCCCGTCCCGCCGCTCAACCTGCTCGGGGACTTCGGCGCCGGCGGGCTGCTGCTCGCCTTCGGGATCGTGTCGGCGGTGCTCAGCGCCCGGCTCTCCGGGCGCGGCCAGGTGGTCGACGCCGCGATCGTCGACGGGGTCGCCACCATGACCGCGATGCACCAGTCGATGCTGGCCTCGGGGATGTGGGCGGGGGCGAGCGGGACGAACATCTTCGACGGCGGGGCCCCCTTCTACCGCTGCTACGGCACCTCGGACGGCCGGTGGGTCGCAGTGGGTGCCATCGAGCCGGCGTTCTACGAGCAGCTGCTCGACGGCCTGGGGCTGTCCCCCGAGGACGCGGGTGGTGCCCAGCTGGACTCCGCCCGCTGGCCCCACATGTCCGGCGTCCTTGCCGACAGGTTCGCCACCCGCACCCGCGACGAGTGGGCGGCGGTGTTCGCCGGCCGGGACGCCTGCGTCGCCCCTGTCCTGTCGGCGGCAGAGGCGGTCCACGACCCGCACCTGGTCGCACGAGGCACCTACGCCGAGTCCCGTCCGCCCGGTCCTGTCCAGCCCGCAGCCGCCCCGCGGTTCTCCGGAACCCCCTCCCGGGCGGGCGAACCAGCCTCCGGGCCCGGCCGGCATACCGAGGGGGTTTTGCGGGAGTTGGGGCTGTTAGGTGACGATCCGTTTGGCGATGGGGCCGTCACCTGAACGGACGAGAGACCTTCAAGGCTTGGCAAAGTTCTGCCCACAGCGGATCGTCCCGGGTCTCCAATGGAGCCTGACAGAGCAGTTCACGACCATTCGGGGAGTCGTTGGTGACCAACAGCCTTGGAAGTTTCGTTCAGGAGCAGATGCGGCTCCTGGGATGGACCCGCGACGCGCTCGTGGAGCGATCCGGCCTGGACCGCTGGGAGCTCGAGGCCATCCTGGAATCCCCGACGTTGCCTGAGTGGCCCTCCCCCTCGGTGGTGCTGGGCCTCGCCCGGACCTTCAACGTTTCCGTGCGCGAGGTCGCGCTCGTCTCGGCCGAGGGAGTCGGCCTGCACGTCGCCGCCACGTCCGACCCGGTCTCGGCGATGAGCCACCTCACCAACGAGGAGCTCATGCGGGAGGTGCGCCGACGGCTGTCGCTCGGGGCGTCGACCGGTGGCTACATCACCAACCCCGCCTCGTTCGTCGACTCGGACGCCCACCGCTACTAGGACCTGGTGCCCCACGGGTCGCCCACGACACCCCCCGCTTTCCCCCGAAGCGGGTTCCCGCACCCCCCAGCGGGAGACATGGAGGGGCCGACACCCTGCGTCGGCCCCTCCTCGTCTTTCCCCTAGCGGCATCACGTCCGCGGGGAGCAGGAGAGGCGGGGGCCGGGGGCCGCGGCTCGCGCGCAGTCAGCCCAGGCGACGCAGGGTGGCGGCGAAGTCCTCGAGCGCGCCCACGGCGGCGTCGAGCGCCTGCTCGACCCCCGCGAGGGTCTCGGCCTCCACGACGACGCCGTCCTCGCCGAGGTGCTCGACGGTCTGGCACAGCTCGGCGAGCCGGGCGGCACCGAGGTTGGCGGACGAGCCCTTGAGGCTGTGCGCCGCTCGCCCGAGGTCGTCGGCGCGACCGGCGAGCCGGGACTCCTGCATGGTGGCCAGCGTCTGCCGGGCGTTGGCACCGAACCGGTCGATGAACCGCAGCAGCATGGTGGGGTCGCCAGGGTCGAGGTCGAGCAGCTCCTCGAGGCGGGTGGGTTCGAGGACGGCAGGGTCCGCCAGGGCTGCGAGGGAGCGGCTGTCGTCCGCGGCCGGGCTGGCGCCGGCGGGGCTGGCGCCGGCTGGGTTGGCTTCGGCGGGGCTGGCGTCGCCGGCCTTGGAGAGCGCCTGCGTGGAGATGTCTTGCACGGGGACCCAGCGGTCCAGGGTCTCGCGCAGCAGCGCGACGTCGACGGGCTTGGTCAGGAAGTCGTCCATGCCGGCCTCGAGGCAGCGCTCGCGCTCCCCGGCGATGGCGGCCGCGGTCATCGCGATGACCGGTGTGCGCTCGCCGCCGTCCTCATAGGCCCGGATGGCGCGGGTGGAGTCGAAACCGTCCATGTGCGGCATCTGGCAGTCCATGAGGATCGCGTCATAGGTGTCCGGTCGTGCCTGGACGGCGTGGAAGCCCGCCAGCCCGTCGGCGGCGAGGTCGACGGAGTAGCCGAGCGCCTCGAGGATGCCGACGGCGACCAGCTGGTTCATCTCGTTGTCCTCGACCACCAGGATCCTGCCGCGCGACCCCGTGGCTATTGGGGCGTGGCCCCCACTCGTGGACGGCGCCGATCCGTTCGAGCGGGCCGGGTCGGCCGGGCGGCCGGTCGTCACCAGTCGGAGGCCGTCAAGGAGGCTGGACGGGAGGACGGGCTTGGTCAGGGTGAGGTCGATGCCTGCGGCGGACAGCTCCGAGGCGTCGAGCTCGACGGCCGAGGTCAGAAGGATGATCCTTGTGTCGGTGAACCGTCCGTCCCCCCGCACCATTCGGGCGAACTGCTCGCCGTTGACGCCCGGCATCAGGTAGTCGAGCAGGATCACGTCGAACGGCGCACGGAGGCGGTGCGCCTCGTCGAGCAGGCTCAGGCCCTCGACACCGGAGGAGGCGATCGACGCGTCGACGGACCAGCCCGACAGCTGCTCCTCGAGGATGAACCGGTTGGTCTCGTTGTCGTCGACGACGAGCACGCGCAGACCCGGGTCAAGTGCGGTCGCGACTGCGGGCTGGTCGGAGCCCGTCGCCGGCGCGAACTGGGCGGTGAACCAGAAGGTGCTGCCCGACCCGGGCTCGCTGTTGACGCCGATGGTGCCACCCATCGCGGTCACGATCTGGCGGCTGATCGCCAGGCCGAGTCCCGTCCCGCCGTACTCCCGCGTCGTGGAGCTGTCGCCCTGGGAGAACGCGGTGAAGAGGCGCTCCTGGACCTCCGGGCTGATGCCGGTGCCGGTGTCGCTCACCTCGACGCGCAGGACGGTGCCCGGGCCAGGGCCGGGCTCGATCGTGGCCCGCACCACGACATCGCCTGCGGAGGTGAACTTGACGGCGTTGGCGGTGAGGTTGGAGATCACCTGTCCGAAGCGGACGGGGTCGCCCGACACCATCGCGGGGATCTCCGGCTGGCAGGCCACGGCCAGCTCGAGATCCTTGGCGCGAGCGCGTTCTGCCATGAGGGTGGTGCTCTGCTCGACCACGGCTCGCGGGTCGAAGTCGACGGACTCGAGATCGAGGCGGCCAGCCTCGATCTTGGACAGGTCGAGGATGTCGTTGACCAGGGCGAGCAGGCTGCGCCCCGCGCTGTCGATGCCGTCGGCGAGGCGACGTTGGTGCGAGGTGAGCTCGGTGCGACCGAGCAGCTCGGTCAGGCCGATCACGCCGTTGAGAGGCGTGCGGATCTCGTGGCTCATCGTCGCGAGGAACTCGGACTTGGCCATCGAGGCGCTCATGGCCGTGTCACGCGCCTGCTCGAGCCGCTCTGCTGCCAGCTCACGCTCGGCCACGTGCGCGAAGATCGCGGTCGCCTGCGCCACCGTCTGCCCGTCCGACGCGGTCGGGGCCGTCCTGGCGCGCGTGTCCATGACGACGACGAGAGCGGCTTTCCCGTCGGCCACGACAGGTGCGGCGACCAGGCCCGTGCCCTCGGTCGTGACGGAGGCCTGCGGGGTGAGCTCGGCGACGGCAGCCTCGGCGAGGCGCGTCGCCTCGGCCAGGTCCGCGGCCGGGACCTCCCGGGTCTCGTCGGGCACGGCCCGCAGCTCGCCCGAGCGGCTCACCAGCCACGCCGCCACGGGTCGCCAGCCGGTGTGCTGCTCGATGTCGCGCAGGATCGGGCCGATGACGTCGGCCATCGTGGACGCCTCGTTGGCGGCCGTGGCCATGGCGGTCAAGAGGGCCAGGGCCTGCTCGGCATCCTTGCGCTCCGTGATGTCCTGTGACGTGCCGCCCATCCGCAACAGGACGCCGGTGGCCTCGTCATAGCTCGCACGGCCACGGCCACGGATCCAGGCGATCGACTGGTCGGGCCTGAGGATGCGCGCGTCGAACTCGAACTCGCCTGTCTCCTGGGCAGCCTCGGCGACCGCGGCCGCGACGGCCTCCTGGTCGTCGGGGTGCAGTCTGTCGATGAAGCCCTGGTAGTTGGGCACGAAGCCGGCGTCCGGCTCGACGCCGTAGATGCGGTAGAGCTCGTCGGACCAGCTGACGACGTCACTCTGGACGTCCCACTCCCAGCTGCCGATCTTGGCGATGTGCTGGGCCTCGGCCAGCTGGGCCTCGCGGCGCTGGAGCGTGTCGATGAGCCTGCGCTGCTGGCTGTACTCGGTGACACGGTGCAACCACCCGACGTGCGCTCCGTCGTCGTTCCTGATGGGCGTGTGGCTCACGAGGGCCCAGAAGCGCTCGCCGTCCTTGCGCAGCAGGCTGCACTCGAGGTTGCTGCCCGACTCCTGCGAGGCCTGGAGGTCCTCGAGGTGGAGCGCGAACTGCTCCTGGCCGGCCTCGTCGAGGGTCTCGAACACCGACAGCCCGGGCATCTCGTCGGGCGTGCGGCCGAGCATCCGCGCCATCCGCGAGTTGGCCAGCACCGTCCGGCCGTCGGAGTCGAAGACCCACAGGCCGTCCGGAGACGCCTCGACCAGCCAGCGGCTGAGGCTCTCGGCGTCAGCCCCGGCGAGGGTGTCGCTGGGGCTGTCGGTGGGTGGCGTTCCGGGCACAGGTCGATTTTGCGTCATCGGCCGGGTGAAATCTCACTCAAACGGCGGCATTCACCCCAGAATCCGCCTATCGGACCCATACGCGCGTGGACGACGTCGTGATCCCAGCGCACTCGAGGTCGGTCGAATGGCCCTGTACGGCCCCGCATAGCGCCCATAGCATGGGTTTGCCTTCGCATCGTCGCGCTGACTGCTGGCCATGCTCACGATGCCACGCACGTGCCGCGGGCGTCGCCCGAGGGTCGGCGAGAAGGGATGGTGACTCCCATGCCGCACGAGGCGAGAGCACTCCGCCGGGTGTCGACGACGCCCGGGCCGGGCCCGGTCACTGCTTCCGCCGCGGGTGGTGCGACGCAGGAACGCGAGGAACCCCGTCCGGTCCATGACGCGGCGTTCGTGGAACGCAAGGGGCGCAAGTGCACCTTCGCGCACCTCTCCGCCCTGAGTGCCGTGCTCTTGCTCCTTCTGCTCTATCTCGCGTTGCTCGACCAGGGCGCGACCCATGAGAACCCTGCCTTGGTCTTCCTGGTGGTGGTGCTGGTGGTGCTGCTCCTCATGACCGTGCTCCGTTTCCTGGCGCTCGTCGTGAGCAGGCGACCGTTGACGACCGAGCAGGGTGCCGCCCCTGCGGGCGGTGGCCAGCCCGCCAGCTCCGTGCCGCCGGGGCCGGTCGGCGCCACCGAGGGCTCGTCGCCCGGCGACGACCGCCGACCGCACCCACCCGCCACGGTTGTCTGCTGCTCCGGGGGCGGCATCAAGTCCGCCTCGTTCTGCCTGGGCGCCCTGCAGCAGCTCTCGCACGACCGGATCCTCCAGGGTGCGAGCTACCTCGTGGGCGTCAGTGGGGGCGGGTACATGGCCGCCGCGTTCAGCACGATGGCATGGCGGCGGAGGCGGGCCAGAGGGGACCACGTCGCGCGCCCGGGGACCGCCAGCCCGGGGGAGGGCGAAGGCGACGCCGGGCCGTTCGCCAGCGGGTCCGACGAGCTGAACCGGCTGCGGCGGTCGACGAAGTACCTGGCCTCGTCTCCGGAGGTGCGATTCGAGCTCGTCGCCTCACTGCTCCTGGGCATGACGTCCAACCTGGTCCTGTTGGGGTGCCTGAGCGTCGTGCTGGCGTGGCTGATGAGCACGTATGCCGTGAGCAGCGGGCTGCTCCTGGTTCCCCCCGAGGGCGACTGGACGTGGAACCCCCAAGGCCACCAGGCCCTTCCCCTGCTGGTACTCCCAGCGCTCTTCCTGCTCGGTGTGGCCATCGTGTGGTTCCTGCTCGCACGTCGGAACCCCGCGCCCTGGTCCGCGGAGGCGGCGAAGGGCGACCGGGACGGACCTGCCCCAGCGACGTTCTCCGAGCGCCGCAGCACGTGGGAGAGCTCGGAGGCGTGGCAGTTCGCCGTCGGCAACCTCGGTGCCCGCGCGTCCCAGATGGCCCTGCTGTTCGTCCCCATCTTCCCGGGAGTGCTGTGGTTGGCCTATCGGCTCGAACTCCTCACGCAGAGCTGGACCGGCCCCGACGTCGGCGCACTCCGGGTCACCCTCGCGGGCCTGGTGACGACGTTGACCGCGTTCCTCGGCCTCCTGAACGCCGCGCGGAGCGGTCTGCGCCAGGACGTCCTCAGCGCGGGGCAGCGGAGTTTCCTCACCTGGTTCAGGCGTCAGGTGGCGCCGGTGCTGGCCATCATCGTGTTCCTCGGCGGGCTCTACGCGTCGCTGGTCCTGTTCACCTGGCTGGCACTTCGTGACGTCTGGGTCCTGGGAACCCACGGTTGGGTCTTCGTGTTCGTACCCCTCCTGGTCGCCGTGCTCTTCAAGGTGAACGACACGTCGATCTTCCAGTTCTACCGCGACCGGCTGGACGCGGCATACCTCTCCTACCAACCTGACGGTGGGAAGCCGGTGCCGCACACGACGCCCACCCTCGCGGAGGTGAACGAGGACGCATCGGCGGGAATCTGGCCGAAGCTGATGCTCCTGGGGACGGCGAACGTGCGCGATCCCGACCTGCTCCCGGCTGACCGCCACGGCACGCCCTTCGTCCTGTCCGACGTGATCGGGATCAGTGACCCGCGGCTGCCCGGGGGGACCGCGCTGCTCGACGCCAGGACCTACAGCTACGACCTGGACGTCCGGTGGAAGGCCCGCGCGTCCCGGCAGATCACCGTGGCCATGGCGGTCGCGATCTCCGGGGCGGCCGTCGCCCCGATCGCGGGACGCGACGACAAGGTGCTGGGCCGATACCGGCTGCTCCTGGCGCTGGCCAACATCCGCCTCGGTCTCTGGGTGAGGAACCCCTACTGGGTGGCCAACGACGCGGCGCGACGACGGAGCACCGAGGGAGTGCGATGGGCTCGATGGGTCCTGCGGCTGAACGACTACCTCGACAACTTCGCGCCGTCGCTGCTGTTCCACGAGGCCGTCGGGCTGCCCCGGATCATCATGCCGTTCCTGTACGTCACGGACGGCGGCCATTACGACAACCTCGGGCTGGTGGAGGCCTTGCGCACGAAGCCAGGTCGAATCATCATGCTCGACGGCTCGGGTGACCCGGAGGACGGCTTCCCCACGATGGCAAACGCCATCGCCACCGCGCGGATGG
This sequence comes from Pedococcus sp. P2_E4, assembly GCF_056403935.1. Classification (NCBI taxonomy): domain Bacteria; kingdom Bacillati; phylum Actinomycetota; class Actinomycetes; order Micrococcales; family Intrasporangiaceae; genus Pedococcus; species Pedococcus sp. P2_E4. The sequence continues at coordinate 142,568 of NZ_JBFUEO010000001.1, forward strand.
ACCAGCAGGTGGAGATCGCGTTCGACCCCCGCCGCCTGCGCCGAGGAGCGCGCCAGTACCCGCGCAGCGGGTGGACCGTCTGCACGGCGACCTATCCCGACGGGTGGACCTGCGACATCGTCTACATCAAGGCCCTGCTGCCGAAGGGGCAGTCCTGGGACCTGCAGAGCTATCGCACCCGCAACCCCGGCTTCCCCTCCACGACGATGGAGTACGAGCTCTTCGACGAGTTCACCTTCGAGGCGTACCGCGAGCTGGGGTGCAGCCTGGTGCGTCAGGCGATGACCGAGCTGGCGTGGTGCAAGGCGCCGACCAGCACCACGTGCCAGGACGACTCACATGGATAGCTGCGCGACGAGGCGCCCCCGCAGGCACACTGCCATCCCCAGCCCCCGGTGGGGGAGCGGTGGACCTGAGGGTGGTGGAGGTCGGTCCGACGAGTTCTCCTGCGTTTCACGACTTCCTCCACTCCGGTTCCGGGGCCCCTTCACGGCCGGACCTACCGACCCCTACCCGACGCACCTGCTGCGTCGCTCCAGGACCCTCGTCGCTCACCGTAGGTCGAGTGGGGAGTGGTCGGGATCCGTGTGTCCCCGGGAAGGCGATGCGGGAAAAGCGCAGTGTGAATACGTGGAAACACGGTGTGGCAGAAGGAAAGGCGGGCGAGCGGAGTGCGGAACAGGCTGACCAGGTCACGCGTCGCCACAGCCACGGGGATCGGCATCGTCGTCCTGAAGATCGCCAGTTCCATGCCGCACCTTCGCGGCGACGTCGCCCTGGTGGCCATCGCCTGGTTCGTCGTCATCGCGTTCGTCGTCGTGGGGCTCGGGCTGTTCGCGGCCGGGCTACCCCGCATCAACGGCTGGGCTTGTCTCGCGGTCGCGGCGGCCACCATTCCCGGCGACCTCAACCACCCGGCATACGCTCAGGGACTGGTCATCGTCGGCTTCGTCCTCGAGCCCCTCTACCTGGCTGCCGCCGTCACCCTGGTGCTGCGGTACCCCGAGCCGAGGCTGACGACGCAGGGGCGGGTCGTCGGCTGGTGCCTGGTGGTCTCGAGCGTCCTGATGCGGGTGCCGCTCGTGTTCACCCGGGGCACCCTCCCCAACCCCCTGCACGCATCCGTCGACCGCCCGGTGCTCGCGCTGGACGCGTGGTGGCACGACTGGGTCTTCCTGCGAGGCGCCTACGGCTGCACGACCCTGCTGCTGCTCTGGGCCGGCGTCCTGCTCGTGATGCGTGCGGCCGGCACGCGTGGTGTCACGAGGCAGTCCCTCATGCCGCTTGCGGTCGTGGGCGCGATCTGCGCCACTGCCGCTGCCCTGGACCAGGTCGTGTGGATCCTCGGCACCCCGAGCGCGGCCTGGGCCCCGGTGGCGGTCGCGCGGAACCTCAGTGCGGCGACCATCCCGGTGGGTCTCCTCGCGGACCTGCTCCGACGACGCGCCGCGGCCGCGGCCGTGACGTCGGAGATCTTGCGTGCGGCCGGCACCGGTGACCTGGCACAGCTGCAGGCGGCCCTGCGCCACGTACTGCTCGACCCGTCTCTCACCGTCAAACCGGCCGCAGATGAAGAGTCTTCGTCGCTGGACGCCCAGGCACGTTCAGGGGCGACGGCCAGCAACGGGCGGGGGAGCGTGACGCTGCTGTCGGCGGACGAGACACCCCTGGTGGTGGTGGGCTACGACCCACACGCCCTCGGCGATCCTGGCCTGCTCCGCTCGGCGCTCTCGGCAGCCCAACTCGGGATCGAGAACACGCGGCTCACCAGCGAGCTGCTGCAGAGGATGGCCGAGCTGCGGGCGTCACGAGCGCGGATCGTGGAGGCAGGCATGGCGGAGCGGCGAAGGGTCGAGCGCGACCTCCACGACGGTGCACAGCAGCAGTTCCTCGCGGTGGTCGCCACCCTCGCCCAGTCCGACTTCGCGACCGAGGCGCAGATGCGCGACCTCGTCAGCGATGCACGGACCCGACTCACCGGCGCCCTGGCCGAGCTTCGTCAGCTCGCCCGCGGCATCCACCCCGCTGCGCTGAGCCAGGGTGGGCTCAGCGCAGCGCTGCCCTACCTGTGCCAGAGCGCCTCCGCGCAGGTCACCCTGCGACTTGATCCCGTCCTGGCCGGGCGCCCGCTCGCACCGGGTGTCGAGTCCGCGGTGTACTTCGTCGTGGCCGAGGCGCTCGCCAACGTCACGCGGTACGCCGGGGCCACGACCGTGACGGTGACGGTCGTGGCCGAGGGCCCGCACCTGTCAGTCGAGGTCGCAGACGACGGCAACGGGGGGGCGCACTTCACGCCGGAGGGCGGCCTCACCGGCCTCCGTGACCGGGTGAACGCCCTGGGCGGCGAGGTCGTCCTCCACAACGACCCGTGCGCCGGTCATCCCGACTCCTGTGGGAGTCGGCTTCGCGTCGGGTTTCCCGCGACCGTGGGGCAGTCGTCATGAGTGCCCCGCCGGGACCCGAGGGCCGGGGACCTGAGGGCCGGGGACCTCAGGGACCGGGGGACGCCGCGGACTCGTCGGGCGCAGCGGCCGGCGGACGGCGCCTGCAGGTGATCCTCGTGGACGACTCCTCGCTCTTCCGGCAGGGCCTGGCCGGGCTCCTCACCGCGGCGGGGATCGAGGTCGTGGGTCAGCTGGCCGGCCCGGAGCCCTTGCCGGCGCTGCTCAGGGCGGCCCGCCCGGATGTCGTCGTGCTCGACGTGCGCATGCCGCCGACCCACACCGACGAGGGGATCGTCACGGCGCAGGCCATCCGTCGCGACTGGCCGACCGTGGGGGTGCTGGTCCTCAGCACGTATGCCGAGGCGGAGTGGGCGCGTCGCCTCCTCCAGGACGGCGCAGCGGGACTGGGATACCTGCTGAAGGACCGGGTCAACGACGTGACGACGCTGGTCGAGGGCATCGCGCGGGTCGCCGAGGGGGGCACGGCCGTCGACCCGGACATCGTCTCCCAGCTCATCACGGGCAGCCACGGCCCGAGGTCTGCCCTGAGCAGCCTGACCGACCGGGAGCTGGAGGTCCTTGGCCTGATGGCGGAGGGCATGTCCAACGCGGGGATCGGCCGACAGCTGCACCTGTCACCGCGGACCGTCGAGGCGCACGTCGCCTCCGTCTTCGGCAAGCTCCCCCTGGCCGGCCACGACACGACCCTGAACCGTCGTGTCCTGGCGGTGTTGACCTACCTGCAGGCGCACCACAGCCGTCCCTGACGGACACGGGAACCGGTCTCCCGGAGCCAGTCGCGGTGCGTGTTTCCACCTAGGGACTTCGCGGGCAAACGCGGATCCGCGACGCCCGTCCGACCGCCAACACTGTTCATCAGTGCGACGCGGACGTCGACACGAACAGCTCAGGAACACACCAGAAGTCGTCGATGGGTTCCGTCCGGAGCAGCGGACACCGACCCATCTGAGAACCGGCGCAGGGTTCGGCGCACTCCCCCTCGGGGGACCACCACATCAGGCTTCACCAGCACGAACGAGGGTTCACCATGTCCACAAACCTGTCATCCATGTCCCGTACGAAGAAGGCCCTGGTCGGCGCAACCACTGCCGTGGTCGCCGGCGTCGGCATGTCGTCGCTCATGGCCGGGCCCGCCCAGGCCATTCCCTACTACCAGAAGGCGTGTGCGTTCGACGCCCGGAGCAACACCGCGACTGCCGGCTGGCAGCCCGTCAACTCGGTGGTACGGGTCAACAACGGCACCACCGGTCGCTACGTCGTGGTCAACTTCAACGCCGACGCGGGCGTCAGCAGCCTGGCCGAGATCCGGCTCGGCTACCGCGTCGACGCCGGAGGGATCCAGACGCCGGGGGCCCAGAACTTCGCCAACTACACGCAGTACTGGCAGACCCGCCACAGCATGGTCGTGCTCTACGTTCCTGCCGGCTGGCACACCATCCGTCCGTACTGGCGGATCAGCGGTGCAGCCGGCAAGACGGGCGTCATCGCCGCGCGCTGCCTGACCGCCGAGGGCTACACGTCCTGACGCAGGAACCGGGGGACCCTCAACAGGGCGTCCGATCGAACCGCCCTCGCCGAAGACACGGCGAGGGCGGTTCGCCTGTCGGCCGGCCAGGCGCCGGTCAGACCAGCGCAGTCTTGACCGCTTCGGCCAACGGCGTGGTAGGCCGCCCGATCAGGTTGCTGAGGGTGTGGGAGTCGTCGAAGAGCTCGCCCGCCGCGACCCCGCGATCGCTGTCACCGAGAATCTCTGCGAACGGTGCCGGGACACCGGCCGACACCAGGGCGGCGACGTAATCCTTCTGCGGCAGGTCGGTGTACGAGACCTGCTGGCCAGACAGCTCAGCCAGCGTGGCGGCGTAGTCGGCCATGGTGAAGGAGTCGTCGCCCGCAAGCTCGTGGACCTTGCCGGCGCCGTCGTCGGCGAGCAGAGCCACTGCGGCCGCCTCGGCATAGTCGGCGCGCGCAGCCGCGCTGATCCGGCCGGCGCCTGCGGCGCCGAGGATTCCGTGCGCGAGGTGGGCGGGCACCTGCGCGGTGTAGTTCTCGACGTACCACCCGTTGCGCAGCAGCACGTGGGGGAGACCCAGCTCGGCGAGGATCCGCTCGGTCGCGAGGTGCTCACCGGCAAGGGCCAACGAGGTGGAGTCCGCCCGCAGGATGCTGGTGTAGGCGACCAGTTCGACACCCTTGCGGGCTGCGGCCTCCAGGGTGGTGCGGTGCTGTTGGACTCGCTCCCCCACAGCGCTGGAGGAGACAAGCAACAGGCGCTCGACTCCCTCGAGCGCAGCATCCACCGAGGCCGGGTCGTCGTAGTCGAGCCGCCGGGTGATCACTCCGAGCCTGGCGAACCCGGTCAGGCGCTCCGTGTCGCGGGAGGTGGCGACGATGCCGCCGGGGGCAACGCCGCGGTCGAGCAGTGCGCGGACCGCGAGGCTGCCGAAGTTGCCGGCGGCGCCGGTCACGAGGAAGGTCATGGGTTCATCTCCTGAGAGGGGGTTCATGCTGACATCGGCTGACAACCCATCTCTGATGCAAACCCTTCCTTATGACTGGTACCCACTTAGAAGTAAGGTACTGGTATGGAAGTAAGTCAGAAGTCCGTACGCTTGGCCGCCGCCTTTGGTGAGGGTGTCTTCACCGGGAACTGCCCGACCCGGGAAGCACTGGCCCGGGTGACGAGCAAATGGGCGCCGCTGTTGCTGGCCGCGCTCTCTGATGGTGAACCGCTGCGCTGGAACGAGCTTCGGCGCAGGGCAACCGGCGTCACCGAGAAGATGCTGGCCCAGACCCTCCGGTCGCTGGAGGAGGACGGGTACGTGCACCGGGATGCCAAGCCCGTCGTGCCGCCCCACGTGGAGTACTCGCTCACCAAGGACGGCCAGGAGCTCGCGGGGCTGCTGCTGGAGCTGATGACTTTCGTCTCCGACCGAACCCTTGCGGGGGAGGCCGCCACAGGGTGACCGGTCCGCGACCGAGGAACGGCTGTCATGACGCGCGTCCGGGCGAGTTGCGGTCAACTTCTGCTGTCAACGTACTCAGGAGTGCAGAAACCGCAGGCCCAGCAAACGCTGTGACCTGCGGCTCTGTGGGGTGGCCAGGGGCGGGGTCGAACCGCCGACCTTCCGATTTTCAGTCGGACGCTCGTACCAACTGAGCTACCTGGCCTGGGTGGTGCTTCACATGCCTCCGCGACGGGTCTCACCTGCAGTGTCAACCGAGGTAGGCCTGTCGCGGCGCGACCATCATAACTCATGGCAGGACTGCTCTCTGACGCCCGCTCACGCCTGGGGTGCATTCGCGGAATACCCGCCTGTGCAACGAAGTTGCGCCGGGCATGAAGGCAATCACCTACGCCGAGTACGGCGACCCCGACACCCTCCAGCTCACCGACGTGGCCGACCCCAAGGTCGGTCCGGGTGAGGTGCTGATCCGCGTGCGCAGCGCCAGCGTGAACCCTGTCGACTGGAAGGTCGCCAAGGGCTACCTCGACGGGCTCATGGTCGTGAGCTTCCCCGCCATCCCCGGCTGGGACGTCGCCGGCGTCGTCGAGGCCGTGGGTCTCGACACCCCCGAGTGGGCGGTGGGCGACGAGGTGATCGCCTACGCGCGCAAGGACTGGGTGCAGGGCGGCACCTTCGCCGAGCTCGTCACCGCGCCCGTCCGCACCGTCGCCCGCAAGCCGAGCTCCCTCGACTGGCACCAGGCCGCAGGCCTCCCGCTCGCGGGCCTCACCGCATACCAGCTGCTTGCTCGGTTGGGGCTCAAGGAGGGCGAGACCGTCCTGGTGCACGCCGCCGCCGGCGGCGTCGGCCTCTTCGCCGTGCAGATCGCCAGGGCGCTCGGCGCCCGCGTGATCGGGACCGCCTCCGAGGGCAACCACGAGTTCCTGCGCGGGCTGGGTGCCGAGCCGGTGTCGTATGGCGACGGGCTCGCCGAGCGCGTCCGTGGACTCGCCCCTGACGGTGTGGACGTCGTGGCCGACTTCGTCGGCGGAGTCCTGCAGACCACGCAGGCGGTCCTCAAGGACGGTGGCCGACATGGGTCGGTTGCCGACGGAGCGGTGGCGGGGGCCGGTGGCATCGCGGCGTGGGTGCGTCCGAGTGCAGAGGACCTCACCGCCCTGGGCGACCTCGCCGACGACGGCAAGCTGACCGTTCCCGTGGCCGAGGTGTTCGCCTTCGCGGACGCGGCCAAGGCGCTCGAGCTGAGCCAGACCGGTCACGTGCGCGGCAAGATCGCCATCGAGGTCAGCACCGACTGAGCCCGCTGGAGCGAGTGCGCCAGCCGGGACTCGGGGATGACCCTGGCTCACCACCCGTTGTGGGCCAGGCCACCCCTGACTCAGCCAAAAGTCGGTGCGCGACACGCGCCTCGCTGTCTAGCGTTAAAGCCATGAGCACCGTGGAGGGTCCGGACACGTCCGGCGTCGGCTGGTTGGCCAAGCTCCCGTCGGGTCGGGTGAGCAAGTGGGTCATCGTGGCGTTCTGGCTGGTCGTGGCCGGTCTGGCGTTCGGGCCGAGCGGTTCGCTCACCGGGGCGCAGAAGAACGACGCCTCGTCGTGGCTGCCCGGCGGTGCCGAGTCGACCAAGGTGATCGAGGCGGCATCGGCATTCCAGTCCGAGAACGAGGCGCCCGCCGTCATCGTCTACGAGCGGGCGAGCGGGGTCACCCCGGCCGACCTGGCTGCCGTGCAGACCCAGCTGGCGAAGTTCGCGGCGGTCCCCGAGGTGAAGAAGGACGTCGTGGGGCCGGTCCCGTCCGAGGACGGCAAGGCCATCCAGGTGGTGGTCCCGATCGACGCGGGCTCGGCCGGATGGGAGGCCTTCGGCACGGTCGTCGACGGTCTGCGCGGGATCACGGCCGACTCGCCGCAGGGCCTGACCTCACACGTGACCGGGCCCGCCGGGTCTGCCGCCGACTCCTCCGAGGCCTTCAACGGCATCGACGGCAAGCTGCTCTACTCGGCCATGGCTGTCGTCATCGTGATCCTGCTGCTGACCTATCGCAGCCCCGTGCTCTGGCTGCTGCCCGTCATCTCGGCGGTGGTCGCCCTGACCGTCGCCCAGGCCGTCATCTACCTGCTCGCCACGCACAGCGGGCTGGTCGTCAACGCCCAGAGCGCCGGCATCCTCACGGTGCTCGTCTTCGGCGCCGGCACCGACTACGCCCTGCTGCTCGTCGCCCGCTACCGCGAGGAGCTGCGTCGCCACGAGGACCGGCACGAGGCGATGGCTTTCGCCCTCCACCGGTCGGGGCCGGCCATCTTCGCCAGTGGCGCCACAGTCATCGCCGGGATGCTGTGCCTGCTCGCCGGGTCGCTCAACTCCACCAAGGGCCTGGGGCCGGTGGCGGCCGTCGGCATCGGCGTCGCCCTGCTCGTCATGCTCACGCTGCTGCCCGCCCTGCTCGTCGTCCTCGGTCGCTGGGTCTTCTGGCCGATCCGCCCGAGCTTCGGGTCTGCCGACCACACCGAGACGAGCTTCTGGGCGCGCGTCGGTCGCCGGATCGCCGCCGCACCCCGCCGGACGTGGGTCGTGACGAGCGTGGTCCTGGCCGTCGCATCCCTGGGGCTGCTGCAGCTCAATGCCACCGGCCTGTCCAACGCCGACACGTTCTACGGCAAGCCTGACTCGATCGTCGGTGAGGAGGTGCTGGCCAAGCACTTCCCGGGTGGCGCGGGCAACCCGGTCATCGTGGTGACCAAGCCGGACGCAGCCGCAGCGGTCCGGACCGCGGTGCAGGGCGTCGACGGGATCTCGGACGTGAGCGACCCCATGACCCAGGGCGGGTCGGCCTTCGTCCAGGCCACGCTCGCCGATGCGGCCGACAGCGACGCCGCCGCGGCCACGGTCGAACGCGTGCGCGAGGCGGTCCACGCCGTGCCGGGCGCCGAGGCGCTCGCGGGTGGAAACACCGCGGTGCGATCGGACACCCTGGACGCCTCCGACCGCGAGAACAAGGTGATCATCCCGCTGATCCTGCTGGTCGTCTTCCTCATCCTCGCCCTGCTGTTGCGGGCCGTCGTGGCGCCGCTGGTCCTCATCGCCACCGTCGTGCTGTCCTTCGGTGCGGCGCTCGGCCTGAGCGCCCTGCTGTTCCGGCACGGCTTCGGCTTCGCCGGCGCGGACCCGTCACTCCCGCTGTTCGTCTTCGTCTTCCTGGTGGCGCTCGGGATCGACTACAACATCTTCCTGATGACCCGGGTGCACGAGGAGACCAAGCAGCACGGGACGCGTCGCGGTGCGCTCATCGGGCTGGGCGCCACCGGCGGGGTCATCACCTCGGCAGGTCTGGTGCTCGCCGGCACCTTCGCGGTTCTGGGCACGCTGCCCGTCGTGACGTTCGCCGAGATCGGCGTCGCCGTGGCGCTGGGAGTGCTGCTCGACACCCTCGTGGTGAGGTCCGTGCTCGTGACGGCGCTCAACCTCGACCTCCGCAGGGTCATGTGGTGGCCGAGCCGGCTGTGGCGCGAGGACGGCGGCGCGAGCCGGACCCCGGCCGAGGACCTCACGAACGAGCCCGCCCGGGTCTGACCCGCGGGCAGGCTGCGTGAGCGGCTGATCGATGCAGAGCACAACCGAACGCGCTCAAACGGCCGGGTCGGGTATCAAACGACCGTGACAACCCTCCTTCAGGTCGGGATCACTCCAGATCCCCACCACTGGGGGGAAGCACACACATGGCACCACTACCCGAGCTCCGCGACGACCTCGTCGACCTGGTCGTCCACCGGCGTGACACGCATCGGTTCCACCCCGAGGTCCTGTTGCCATGGTGGCGGCCCTGCACGGTCAAGGCTCTGCTCGTCACCGACGGTGGGCTCGACTTCGGTGACGGCGACTTCGGCCTGTCCGCGTTCGTGACCTCGCTGGTCAACGACCAGCGTAGCTACGTGCGCTTCGAGATCACGGTCGCGCACCTGCGGACCGACGTCTCAGATGCGCAGGTGATGGTCGGCAACCCCGGCATCGCCCGTAGCATCAAGGGATTCCGCTTCGACGTCGCCAGCCACTTCACCTCGACCATGTACGACGAGGTCTGGCTGTTCGGGATCGAGACCAACTACGGCTACCAGCCCTACTACGGGCCGCGAGCGGTCGCCGCCAACGGGTACCCGACCGACCGGCTCAAGGACTCCGAGCTCGACCGGCTCACCGCCCACATGAACCGCGGCGGCGGCGTGTTCGCGACGGGCGACCACGGCTCGCTGGGCCACGGCCTGGGCAGCGCCATCGACCGGGTGCGCTCCATGCGGCACTGGGAGGACTTCGGCGCGGGCGAGGTCAGCATGGCTGGACCGCGGCGCAACGACAGCAACCACGTCGGTCACGACGCCGGGTCGCAGTTCAGTGACCAGAGCGACGACATCCCGCAGCCGCTCGACCTCAAGCTCTACAGCTCGTGGGCGGGCATCCTGCGCGAAGCGCGGTACCCGCACCCCGTGCTGTGCAGCCCGCTGGGAAGGATCGACGTCTTCCCGGACCACCCGCACGAGGGCGAGTGCATGGTGCCGAGCAGCCTCACGACGTCGTGTCGCGACGGCTCCGACGAGTACCCGCCGGCGACCGACGGGACCGGCCGTGTCGAGCCCGAGATCATCGCGTGGGGCCACGTCCCCGCCGGCAACGTGGCGTCGAGCCACGGCTCCCTCAAGCAGCCCACCGTGGCCCACCGGTTCGGGCTGCTCAGTGCCTACGACGGACACCGGGCGGCCGTCGGCCGGGTCGTCTGCGACTCCACTTGGCACCACTTCGTCAACGTGAACCTGATCGGGATCTTCGAGGGCGGCGGGTTCGACGACTTCGGTCGCGCGGGTGAGGACGCGTCCAAGCACACCGGCTTCCTCGCCTCGGCGGCCGGCCAGGCCGTGCTGGCGAAGATCCGTCACTACTACGTCAACGTCGGGGTCTGGATCGCACCCGCCGAGCGCATCGCCTGCATGAACAGCCGGCTCTGGTGGGACCTGCTGTGGTCCGACCGCCTGGTCGAGGCGACCCTGATGGACCCGGCCCACCGCTTCGAGGACATCCACCTCGTCGACCTGTGGCACATCGGGGTCCAGGCTCGGGACGTGCTGGGTCGGCGGGCCGGGGCGTGCCAGACGCTGCACCTGGTGTTGCCGTGGCTGCGCGAGATCTACCTCGAGCTGGTGCCCCACATCGACCCGTGGGGACCGTGGCTCCCGCCCGGCCCGCCCGGGGGGCCCAGACCGCCCGAGCCGCCGCTGCCGTGGATCAACCACGAGCAGCTGCTCGACCTGGCGCTCGGCGGTGCCCTGATGGCCCTGCGGGAGCACTACCCGTACCCGACCAAGGCCGGACTCGAGTTCGACGAGCGCGCTGAGGCCATCGTCCGCAAGGGCATGGCGGCAGCGCTCGACCGGGGGCTGGGGGAGCTGACCGGTGAGATGAGGCGCTGGGCCAAGCTCGGCAGCGTGGGGCGTGAGCGGCTCGGAGAGCTCGCCCGGGCCGAGCTCCCGGCGGGGTCGAAGCCAGCGACGACGACGAAGCGCACGTCGAAGGCGACCAAGACCGCCAAGGCAACCAAGGCCGCCAAGGCCACGCGGGGCAAGGCCTGAGCGGCACGGCATACCGGAAATGCCGGAGAGGCCCACACGATCGTGTGGGCCTCTCCTGGTCTGGCGACCCCGACGGGACTCGAACCCGCGACCTCCGCCGTGACAGGGCGGCGCGCTAACCAACTGCGCTACGGGGCCTGGGATGGTGCTCAGGCCGTTCAAAACAGTATCCCCAACGGGATTCGAACCCGTGCTACCGCCGTGAAAGGGCGGGGTCCTAGGCCGCTAGACGATGGGGACCGGTCTCTCAACCGATCCTCGCCTCTAGCGCACCAGCGCTCGGATCCGTCGAGGACTCGGAAAGCATAGGGGGTGAGTGCCCCGATATCCAAACGGCCCGTGGGGGCCACCGCGGGCGTGTGCCGGCTGCTCACCTCAGGCCCGCGCGTCGCGCAACGCAGCCCGGACGAGGTCGATGGCGGCACTGTCGCTGAGGCCCGCGCGGGCGGCCGTGGCGGCGTAGTCGGCGGCCCTGCGACGCAGCGCGACGTCGACGGGCTGGGCGTGCGCGGCGACGACCGTGCCGGCCCGGCTGCGGGTCGTCACCAGCCCCTCGGCCTCCAGCTCCTTGTAGGCCCGCGCGACCGTGTTGACCGCCAGCCCCAGGTCGGCTGCGAGCGCCCGGACCGTCGGCAGCCGCTCTCCCTCGCCGAGGCCTCCGGTGGCGATCAGGGCGGCCAGCTGCGCGCGGACCTGCTCGAACGGCGGCTCGGGAGAGGCCGGGTCGACCACGATCGGGATGCTCAACGGTCGCTCCCCGGGTTGGCCCACCCCAGCAGGCGGTCGACGTCCCACGTGGTGACGATGCGGTCCCAGTCGACGCCCAGCCGCTCGGCGCGCTCGCACCCGTAGGCCTTCATCTCCAGCTGTCCCGGCGCGTGGGCGTCGGAGTCGACGGCGAACAGGCAGCCGATGTCCATGGCGAGGCGGATCAGCTCGTCCGGGGGGTCCTTGCGCTCGGGCCGGCTGTTGATCTCGACCGCCGTGCCGTGCTCCGCGCAGGCCTCGAAGACCGCCCGGGCGTCGAACTCCGACTGGGCGCGGGTGCCCCTGCTGCCCTCGACGAGACGACCGGTGCAGTGGCCCAGCACGTTGACCCGCGGGTTCGACACGGCCGCCACCATCCGCTTGGTCATCGGCGCGGAGTTCATCCTGAGCTTCGAGTGGACGCTGGCCGTGACGAGGTCGAGCTTGGCGAGCATCGCGTCGGTCTGGTCGAGGCCACCGTCGTCGAGGATGTCGACCTCGATCCCCTTGAGCAGCCTGAACTGGCCGCCGAGCGAGGCGTTGACGGCCTCGACGATCGCGAGCTGCTTGGTGAGCCGCTCGGCGGTGAGGCCGTTGGCGACGCGGAGCTGGGGGGAGTGGTCGGTGAGGACCAGCCACTCGTGGCCCAGCTCGACCGCGGTCAGCACCATCTCCTCGATGGGGCTGCCGCCGTCGCTCCAGTTCGAGTGCGAGTGACAGTCGCCCTTGAGGGCGGCGAAGAGAGCCTCACCTCCGGTCACGAGCGGTTTCGCCTTGTCCTGCAACGTCTTCAGGTATGCCGGGAGCTCGCCGTCCAGGGCTTCGGAGACGACGCCCGCGGTGGACTTCCCGATCCCGCTGAGGTCCTGCAGGGTGCCCGCAGCGTGGCGGTCAGCCAGCTCCTCGGCCGGTGTCTCACGCACGGTGACGACCGCCTTGCGGAACGCCTCGACGCGGTAGGAGCCGGCGCGTTCGCGCTCCAGCAGGAACGCGATGCGTCGCAACGCGTCGTCAGGCTCGACAGGTGCGGTGAGGGGGGTGACGGTGGCGACCACGCGGCATACCCCCGATCACCAGGACGTGTGCAGCGGGCGGCCCTCTGCGAAGCCGGCCGTGCTCTGGACACCGACGACGGCGCGGTCCGAGAACTCGGCGAGCGTCCGGGCACCGGCATAGGTGAAGGACGAGCGCACGCCGGCCACGATCTGGTCGATGACGTCCTCGACGCTGGGCCGCGCAGGGTCGATGAACATGCGGGCGCTGGAGATGCCCTCCTCGAACATCGCCTTGCGAGCGCGTTCGTAGGCCGTGTCGCTGGCGGTGCGGTTGCGGACGGCGCGGCTGCTGGCCATGCCGAAGGACTCCTTGTAGCGGCGGCCGTGCTCGTCGGTGAACAGGTCACCGGGTGACTCCAGCGTGCCCGCGAACCACGACCCGACCATGACGTTGGACGCGCCCGCGGCCAGGGCCAGGGCGACGTCGCGCGGGTGCCGGACCCMGCCGTCGGCCCAGACGTGCTTGCCGTGGTTGCGCGCCTCGGTGGCGCACTCGAGGACCGCCGAGAACTGCGGGCGTCCCACGGCGGTCATCATCCGGGTCGTGCACATGGCGCCCGGCCCGACGCCCACCTTGACGATGTCGGCGCCGGCCTCGATGAGGTCGCGCGTGCCCGCCGCGGACACGATGTTGCCCGCGGCGACGGGCACCTGCGGGTCGAGCGCGCGGACGGCCTTGAGGGCCTCGATCATCTTCTCCTGGTGGCCGTGCGCGGTGTCCATGACGAGCAGGTCGACCCCGGCGTCGAGGAGGGCCGCAGCCTTGCCTGCGACGTCGCCGTTGATGCCCACCGCAGCGGCGATCCGCAGCTGGCCGCTCGCGTCGGTGTTGGGGACGTACAGCCGGGCTCGCAGGGCGCCGGCGCGCGTGATGATGCCGACCAGGTTGCCGGCGTCGTCGACGACCGGGGCGACGTGGTGGTGCGTCGTCGCGAGCAGGGTGAAGGCGTCCTCGGGGTCGGTGCCGTCCGGGACCAGCACCGGGTCGTGGGTCATGACCTCCTGCACCTGGGTGAACCGGTCGACGTTGGTGAGGTCGGCCTCCGTGACGATGCCGATCGGCCGCTTCCCGGACTCGTCCACGACCACGGCCGCACCGTGGGCGCGCTTGGGCAGCAGCACCAGGGCTGCTCCGGCGGTCTCGGTGGGGGCCAGGGTGATCGGGGTGTCGTGGACCAGGTGGCGGTCCTTGACCCACCGCGTCACCTCCGTCACGACATCGACCGGGATGTCCTGCGGGATGACCGCGAGACCCCCACGCCGGGCGACCGTCTCGGCCATCCGGCGACCGGCGATGGCCGTCATGTTGGCCACGACGAGGGGCACCGTCGTGCCACTGCCATCCGGGGTCGACAGGTCCACGTCGAGGCGGCTCGTCACGTCAGAGCGGCTCGGGACCATGAACACGTCGTCGTAGGTCAGGTCGAACTGGGGCAGGAGGCCGTTGAGGAACTGCACGCACCGAGTCTAGGTGGGGCACGTGACGGCGCCGCGGGCCTGACCAGCCCTCGCGTCGGGGCGTGCGCCGCCGTCAGGGGGACGGGTGACGGAACTGCTGGCGCATCAGCGCGTCCCACACGCGGTCGCCGCCCAGGGTGCGGGTCGCGATGAGGGCCCGGGCGGTCGGGGTCACGACGTACCGCGACCGGGGGTGCCTGGACTCGATCGCCCGCAGGACCGCCTTGGCGACGGCCTCGGGGCCGGCCGCCATCATCGGATTGGCGTAGCCCCCGGAGGTGTTGCTCGCGTTGGCGGCGAGCAGACCGGCATACGCCGAACCCTCGTGGCCGGCCGCAGCTCCGGACGTGAGGGCGCCCTGCTCGAAGCCGGTGCGGATCAGGCCCGGCTCGATGAGGCTGACCCGGATGCCGAACGGCCGGACCTCGTTGCGCAGGGCGTCGCTGATGGCCTCCACGGCGTACTTGGTCGCGTGGTAGTAACCGCCGACGGGGAACGTGAAGCGGCCGCCCATCGAGCCCATATTGACGATGCGGCCTGAGCGAGCCTGTCGCATGGCCGGCAGCACGAGCTGCGTCATGCGTGCCAGGCCGAACACGTTGGTCTCGAACATCGTCCGCACGTGGTCGAGGTCGGTCTCCTCGACCGTGCCGTACTCGCCATAGCCGGCGTTGTTGACCAGTGCGCCAACCCGGCCGTGCTCGTCCTCGACGACCTTGACCGCGCTGGCCATGCTCTCCTCATCAGTGACGTCGAGCGCCAGGACCCGGGCGCCGGAGGCCTCGAGGTCGGCCAGCGTCTCCGGGCGGCGGGCCGTGGCATAGACGGTGTGACCGGCTCGGACGAGGTGCTCGGCCACCGAGCGCCCGATCCCCGACGAGCAGCCGGTGACCAGGACCGGACCCGTGGTCGACGTCATGACTGGTCGGACGGGCCGTTGCGCGGGTCGGACCCGCCGCGCCCGGGGGCGGACCCACCCTGCCGACGACGCAGGAGCCGCTCGACGCCCCAGTAGACGGCGTAGCCCACGACGAGCGAGCAGAGGAAGGCGATCCACCAGGCGAGGTCCGGGGCGAAGCGCTCGAAGCCCTGGCGGACGAGCACCAGGGCGCACACCGCGGTGACGAGGGGCAGCAGGCTCGCGGTCATGCTCTGACGCTGCTGGGGGGCGGGGCTCATGCGGTCAGTCTGCCGCACCGGCAGCCGGTCAGCTCTTGTCGAGGGCCTCAGGTGTCCCGGGTGGGGCGAGAAGGGTTGGTGCGTGGCCTGATCCGCACCGCGGGCATGACCGGCGCGGGCAGGTGCTGGACCTCGCCGGCATACCCCTCGACCTCTCCGAACCGCTCGGAGTGCGCCATCCACTCCTCCCGCGCCGCCACGATCTCGTCGTGCGTGCGCGCGACGAAGTTCCACCACATGAGGATGTCCTCCTCGAACGGCGGGCCACCCAGGACGAGGCACCGGGCGGGCTCGTCGCCGGTGTTCGCGACCGTCAGGGTGGCGCACCCGGTGGGCAGGTAGGCGAGCGAGCCGCGCGACAGGGCCGTCTCCTCGACGGTGAGGCTGCCGATGTCAGCGAGGACCCCGTGCTCGTATGCCGGGTCGAGGTCGAGGTCGATCCGGGCCCCCGGGTCGAGGGTGACCTCGGCGCCGAGCAACGGGGTGAAGGTCTGCACTGGTGACGTCTGCCCCGCGAGCGAGCCGAGGAAGACGGCGACCGTGGCGCCGTCCTTGGTCCGTGGCGTCGGCGCGTAGTGCTGGAAGTCCCTGGCGGTGTCGCGGTGGGCGTCCGGCAGGGCGACCCAGAGCTGCGCCCCGTGCAGGGTGGTGGTCTCGGGCGAGGAGACCTCGGAGTGGGCGATGCCTCGGCCCCCGGTCATGAGGTTGAGCTCGCCCGGGCGCACCATCGCGTGCGAGCCGACGCTGTCCCGGTGCTCGATCTGGCCGGTGAACAGCCAGCTGACGGTCTGCAGGCCGGTGTGCGGGTGGGGCGGGACGTCCATGCCGTCGGTCGCGCTGACGTCGTCCGGTCCGTAGTGGTCGGCGAAGCACCAGGCGCCGATGAGCGAGCGCTGGCGCTGCGGCAGGGTGCGCCGCACGGTCATCGCCCTCGGGCCGCCGAGCGGGACGTCCCGCGGCTCGAGGATCTCGAGGGGGCGGCGTCCGTCGCTCTCGAGGGGGCGGCGTCCGTCGCGGCCCGCGGTCTGTGGGTCGGGGTGTCCCTCGCGGACGGCGTTGCCGCCCGCAGGGCAGACCGTCTCCTGGGGGTCGGTCTCGACGTTGCTCACGGAACCAGTCTGCCCTGCGTCCTCCAGCCGGGGGGTCGCCGTCGCGTCACCAGGACCCGAACGGCGCCAGGTTGGGACCGACCTTGTGCCACTCGTCGCCCCCGCCCTCGTGGTGGTGGACGAGGTGACCGCAGTACCAGAGGACGACGTCCTGGCTGTTCGTGTTCTCGCCGTCCAGGTAGGCGCCGAGGCCATCAGCCGCCGAGCTGCCCTGGCGCCCGTTGAGGTCTTCGGCGCCGTGGTAGCGCATGACCCACAGGTCCGAGGTGGAGAACGAGTCCGCGGGACCGTCGTCCGGGCCGGGGAGGATGTGGTAGCCGCGACCGCTCGAGGTGTCCAGGATGGCCCAGCTCCGCTGGAAAGCCGGGTTCTTGAGCCGGGTGGTCTCGGTGTTCTTGGTGTGCCAGCCCGGCCCCCATCCGTTGTTGCCGGTGTAGGTGTTGTACTCCAGGGCCAGGTCGCTCGCCGCGCCGTCGATGTCGAAGTCGAAGCGCCAGTAGGCGTGGTGACGGTGGTCGTAGTGGCACTGCAGACCGGCGCTGTAGAGCCGGGGCATGATCCAGCCGCTCTCCCAGAACACCCAGCGGTGGGTCAGCCGGTAGGCGCCGATCCGGTGGTACGACTCCAGGGCGAGGGCGCTCTGTCCGTTGCTGGTGTAGGAGTACACGCACACCCGCTGGCTCGGGCAACGGCTGGTCGTCTGGGCGTTGTTGTAGTTCAACGGGTCCTTGTAGGGGCCGCAGGGGCCGTCGTACTGCACGCGCAGGCTCGGCAGACTCGCCTTGTAGAAGACCTGGTGACCGCGGAACTGCGCGCCGCTCACCACGATCCCTTCCTGGTCGGGGCTGTCGGCCAGGCGGTAGTTCAACCGCCAGACGGGGTTGGCGGCGCTCGGCCACACGATGCTGCCGGACTCGCTCATCGTTCCGCCCCCTCCGTGTGGACCCACAGCAGTCGCTCGCTGCCGAGGTCGACCACGGCGTGGATGTGTGGCAGTCGCTCGTCGGCAGGTCCGAACACCACGGAGAAGCGACGCCGCCCGTGGTGCTCGTCGCCGGGTTCGACGTCACTGACACACAGGACGTGCCCGTCGTATCCCTCGTCCAGCCGGTCGCGGACGAGGCGGTGGCCGGACACCAGTGCGAGGGCCTGCTCCACCTCGGCGTCGGAGGGCGCCGGGTGGTGGCTGGTGGCGCGGACCGAACGCACCCGGAGGGCGTCGTCCTCCTCGCGCAGCCGCGTCTCGTAGCTGAGTCCGTCGTCGTGGCAGTAGGCGAGCAGGACGAGCTCGCGGGCTTTGCGTCGCTTGCGGTCCAGGCGGCTCACGCCGATCACGGTGTGCGAGCGGTCAGCGACCAGCTCGCGGAACCGCTCGTCGGTGTTGGCCACCTCCAGGGCGGACGCCACGAGCTGGGCCCAGTCGTCCTCGGTACGCCGGACCTTGACCGGCTCGGCGTCGCCGACCGGGGTCTCGGCTCTGAACTCCGGCAGGTCACGCAGCGCCGGCTCGATGACCGCTGGGTGTTCCCCCACGACTGGAACCGATGGTGGATGGGGCAGTTCCCTCATGTCGATGCTCCCCCTTCGACGAGGGCGGCGACCCGGACGCGAAAGCCTCCTGAAAGGGTCGTTGGCCGCTCATTCGACGGTAAGACGATCAAGCGCTACCAAACACCGCCATCCGACGTAGAACACCGTCATCCGAAGCACGGGCTGGCTCCCAGTGGAACGCGGAGGACCCGGCACCGAGATCGGCGCCGGGTCCCCGAGCGGTACTCGTCAGCGGCAGGTGAGGCCCCAGCACCCACCTTCGCCGTTGCGCTTGGCCACGTTCCCGCCACCGTTGTGGACCTGGCCAGCCGGCCCGACGACCTCGAAGCCGAAGCCCGTGTTGCTCATGGCCGCGTTGCGCGCGAGTCGAGCCGTGGCGCCCGGGCGGTCCGAGCTGAGGACGATGTGGACACCGTCGTTGATCGTCCGACCGCCGGAGTCGACCGCGGTGCTGTCGAAGCCGTTGCGCATGAACGTGTTCCCGGTGATCGAGAGGGACCCGGCGAGGAGGTTCGCGGCAGTCAGGCCCGCCACCGCGTTTGCCTTCACGGAGTTGCCCGAGATCGTCGCGTCGCCGAGCAGCTGGGTGACGGCGATGCCGGTCCCGGCGCCCCGAACCGTGTTGCGGGCGACGAGCGTGCCCTGCACGCCGGGCTCGATGAAGCTGAGGGAGATGCCGGTTCCGGTTCCCGTGCCCGTGACCTGGTTCCCGACGGCGTGAAGTCCCCGGCTCTGGCTGGCGCCGATGCGCTGGACCCGGTTGTTCGCGACGGTGACTTCGTCGGACTGCAGGAGGGACACGGATCCGGCGGTGTTGCCCCGCACCAGCGTGCGGTGCGCGTCGGCCATGCTCAGGGACCGTATGACGTTGTCCCTGAAGACCGCATCGAGGACGCCGTGGAGGGCGACGGTGTCCAGCCGTGAGGAGCGGAAGGACGTGTTGCCGTCGTGGCGCTGCCCTGTCGTGGGTCCGGTGACGGCGATGCGTCGGGCGTCGACAGGTGCCTCGAAGTCCAGCCTGCCGAGGGCCAGGTTGCGCAGCTCGACGGCCGAGTCCGCCCTCAGGGACGAGGCGCTCCCGCCCTTCACGGTCACGTGCGTCGAGTTGCGGACGGTCACGGCGGTGCCGCCGGTGCTGGTGACCCTGCGTCCCTGGAGGTCGACCGTGATCGTCCCGGCACCGTCGACCACGAGCGCGTCCCCGGCGCAGTTCAGGTCGGCCGCGAGGCGGACGTCCTGGGTCACCACGGTCCCGCAGGCGAGGCTGCTGCTCTTGGCGCCGGCCGCAGCCGCGGGCTGGGCGGGGATGACGACAAGGGCGACGAGCCCGATGCCCATGGTGGCCTTTCGCAGGCTCACCCGACGCTGGGTTCCTGAGCGCATTCCTGCCCCCGTTGGTGCTCGTGGTTCATCGCTGTGGACTGCCGGAGACCCTCCTGCTGAGCAGCTCGGTCGGCGACCAGCCAACGGTGACATGAGGCCTCACGCGACAGGTACGTCAAGTGCAGTACCTCGTCGGGAGGCGGCCGCGCGGCCTGCGGCTGGGGGCTGCGGGTCGTCGCGGGCGACCGGGCCGACGCGGCTGGTGACGTTGCCGCGGTCCGCCCACGTTGCGGCGAGCGTGGCCTCGGCAACGTGGGCGCAGCGCGGCAACGTGACGCGCACCGCCCGATTCCCTGGGAGGTGGAGTGGGCCCCGTGGGACTCGAACCCACAACCTACGGATTAAAAGTCCGCAGCTCTAACCATTGAGCTAGAGGCCCGGGGGATCAGGACTTCGGCCGGGCTTCTTCGGGTTTTCCTCAGGGCGCCCCGCCACGATCACCGCCGGGGCACAGGCTACCGGCGCAGCGGGTGACGGATGTGCCCCCGGTCCCGTCGGGGCCGGGGGGCACTCTGCATCCGTCCTGCAGTGGGGCGGAGCCCGGTACCGATCAGGAGCGGTCGAGCCGACTGAACTGCTCGGGCGTGAGCTGCAGGTCGACCGCGGCGGCGGAGGCGCGGATCGTTTCCGGGCGGCTGGATCCGGGGATCGGTATGACGACCGGGGACTTGGCCAGCATCCAGGCGAGGGTGACCTGCTGGGCGGTGGCGCCGGTCTCGGCAGCGACCTCGGCGAAGGGTTCGTGGGTGGTGGCGAGGTCGGAGGCGTTCTTGATGCCCCCGAGTGGGCTCCAGGGCAGGAACGCGATGCCGAGCTCGTCGCACAGCTCCAGCTCCGGCTCGCTGGACCGGAAGGCCGGGGAGAACTGGTTCTGTACGGACACGAGGCGGCCGCCGAGGATCTGCTGGGCGCTGCGGATCTGGTCGGGGTTGGCGTTGGAGATGCCGGCCATCCGGATCTTGCCTTCGTCGAGCAGGTCCGCGATGGCGCCGACCGAGTCCTCGTAGCGGACGGTGGGGTCGGGTCGGTGGAACTGGTACAGCCCGATGGCCTCGACCCCGAGGCGCCGCAGGGATGCCTCGCACGCTGCCTTGAGGTGTGCAGGGGAACCGTCCAGGGTCCAGGCGCCGCCGCCGGGGCGCAGGTGCCCGCCCTTGGTGGCGACGAGGACGTCGGAGGTGTCGCCGCCATACGAGGCCAAGGCTTCGGCGATGAGAGCCTCGTTGTGGCCGACGTCGCTCGCATCGAGGTGGTAGGCGTCGGCCGTGTCGATGAGGGTGATGCCGGCGTCGAGGGCGGCGTGGATGGTGTCGATGGAGCGAGACCGTTCGGGGCGGCCCTCGATGGACATGGGCATCCCGCCGAGTCCGATGGCGCTGACCTTGGTGTCGCCAATCTGGCGCAGGTGCATGGGTGGTGGCTCCTTGTGGTTGGGGTTCGGCCGGTGGACGGCCGTCAGCTGGCGAGGATGGCGAGGGAGGTGGGCTGGCCCGCGCTCTGCGGAAAGCTGCTGGCGCGGATGGCATCCAGGACGCGCAACAGGTCGAGGAGATCGAGCCTGCCATCGACGGCGAGGTCGTGCGCCCAGTACTCGAGGTCGGTGACGGTGGCGGTGACGGCGAGGCGGCTGGACTCCTCGACGGTCAGGGGCTGGTGGTCGTTCAAGGGACGTTCCGTTCTGGATCTGGTGAATCGCTGATGTCGTCAAGGATCACCTCCCCTGATTAACATGTCCAACAGTAGAAACTGCTGACAGTAACCACCTATGCTTCTGGGTCATGGACCTGCGCCAGCTGGAGCACTTCGTGACCGTGGCCGAGGAGAGGCACTTCACCCGCGCCTCCGAGAGGCTGTTCATCTCCCAGTCCGGGCTGTCCGCCTCGATCAGGGCGCTGGAGAAGGAGCTCGACGCCGAGCTGTTCGACCGCAACACCCGACGGGTGGCTCTGACCGACGCCGGGCTGGCGTTGCTGGAGGAGTCCCGTCGCACGCTGGCAAGTGTGGTGGCCGCACGCGATGCGGTCGCCGCCGTCCGGGGCTTGCGGCGAGGCCGCCTGCGGGTGGGCACCGAGCAGTGCCTCGGGGCGGTCGACGTGCCGAGGGAGCTCGCACAGTTCCATTCAGAGCACCCCGGCGTCGAGCTGGTCGTCCAGCAGGCCGGCTCGGCCCGCCTGGTTGACGAGGTCCACACCGGCCGGCTCGACATCGCTTTCGTGGCAGGGTCTCCCGGCGCAACGGACGACGTGCGGTTCGAGCGTCTGGCACGCGAGCCCATGACGGTGGTGTGCCGGCCCGAGCATGGCCTCACCCGCACCAAGCGCGTCGGCTGGAAGGCCCTGAGCCGCGAGACGTTCGTCGACTTCAACGCCGACTGGGGCTCCCGGCAGGTGGCCGACCGGGCCTTCGCCGCAGCAGGAGTCGGCCGGCACATCGCCTCCGAGGTCAATGACGTGCACACCCTGCTCGACCTGGTTGAGCACGGCCTGGGCATCGCGGTCGTCCCCAAGCACATCGCAGCCAAGAAGGCCGGCAAGCTCGTTGCCCTCCCGCTGCCAGCGGATGCGCCGACCTGGGACGTGACGATCGCCCTGCCGGCCAGTGCCACCACCGCCGCCGGCGAGACCTTCCTCGCGCCGATCCGGAAGCGCTACCTGCCATGAGAGCGATGGCCTACACCTCCGCTGGTGGCCCCGAGGTTCTTCATCTGGTCGATCGGCCTGTCCCAGACCCGGGGCCCGGGGAGGTCCGCGTGCGGGTCCACGTCTCGGGCGTCAACCCCACGGACTGGAAGAGACGCGCCACCGGGCCTCCTCCCGGGATCGCCGAGCAGGTGCCCAACCAGGATGGTGCCGGGGTCATCGACGCGGTGGGCTCGGGCGTGTCCCAGTCGAGAGTGGGTCAGCGCGTCTGGATCTGGGAGGCCGCGTGGCAACGCGCGGGGGGCACCGCGCAGGAGTATGTCGTGCTGCCCGAGCGCCAGTGCGTGCCGCTCCCTGACACCGCGTCATTCGCGCTCGGCGCGTCGCTGGGCATCCCCGCCGTGACCGCGCACCGCACCCTGACCGTCGCCGAAGGAGGTCCGGAACGCCTGGCGCCTGGCGCGCTGTCCGGCAAGACCGTTCTCGTCGCGGGCGGCGCTGGAGCCGTGGGCAACGCCGCCATCCAGCTCGCCCGCTGGGCCGGCGCCCGCGTGATCACGACCGTCAGCGGACCAGCCAAGGCCGTGCTGGCCTCGGCGGCGGGCGCAGACCACGTCGTCAACTACCGCGCCGGAAACGCCATCGAAGAGGTCCGCGCGATCGCCCCCGACGGAGTCGACCTCTTCGTCGAGGTGGCCCCGGACGCCAACGCCGTCCTGAACCATGCCGTTGCCGCACCGAGCGCCACGATTGCCTTCTACGCCGACGACGGCGCAGACGAGGTCCGCATTCCGATCCGGGAGGCCATGACCAAGAACCTGCGCTGGCAGGGCGTCCTCGTCTACACGGTCTCGAGGCAGGCCAAGGACCACGCCATCGCTGGGGTCCGCGCGGCCGTCGAGGATGGGGCCCTGGCCGTCGGTGAAGCTGCGGGCGTGCCCCTGCACTGGTTCGCGCTGGAGAACACCGGGGAGGCGCACGCCGCCGTCGAGAGCGGGG
This sequence comes from Pedococcus sp. P2_E4, assembly GCF_056403935.1. NCBI lineage: Bacteria > Bacillati > Actinomycetota > Actinomycetes > Micrococcales > Intrasporangiaceae > Pedococcus > Pedococcus sp. P2_E4. Next base: position 165,735 of record NZ_JBFUEO010000001.1, read on the forward strand.
TCGTGGGCAAGGTCCTGATCGACGTCTCACCCAACGCTCGGATCGGCTAGAACCGCGCCCGACACCGTGGTTCGGCCGGACCGGCCTGAGGATGAGGTGGCTCCCCGCCGCCCTCATCCGCCCGCGCCGTGCTGTGGAACCTGGCGGAGGACCGACCCGTTGGCCCCTGCATGAGCACCCTCACCTGTCCCAAGTGTGGCTCCGACATGCGCAGCTACGAGCGCAACCAGGTCCACGTCGACCAGTGCACCGGATGCGGGGGCCTGTTCCTCGACCGCGGCGAGCTCGAGGCCCTCGTGGCCGCGGAGAACGCCTGGCACCAGCAGCCGGTCCAGCAGGCGCCGGCGCAGCCCGTGCCGCAGCCACCTGCACAGCCGGCGCAGCACGCGCAGCAGAGTGCGTGGCAGCAGCAGCCGGCTCAGGGCTACCAGGCGCCCTACCGTTCGACGTCGAAGGCGCCCTACGGCCAGTACGGCTCCGGCCACCGGCGCAAGAAGTCCTTCCTCAGCGAGCTGTTCGACTGAGCGCCGGCCGCCCGGGGCTGGGACACTGGTCCCGATGAGAAACGAGCCCAGCGGCCGCCCTGGCCCCCGCCGTCCTGCGTTCTTCAGCCCTGCGGCCATGGAGAGCCAGGGCGGTGCCGTGCCCGACCCCGCCGAGGTCACCGAGATCGCCCACGAGACGGCTGCCGTCCTGGTCGGCACCGGCCGGGCTGCTGACGACCCCGCCCTGACGGCCCGCCTCGTCTCGCTCGTCGACGAGCTCGGCCTGTCGACCGTGGCGGAGCTCTGGGCGGACCGACCTGCCCGCAGCCTCCCCGGCGCGCTGTGGCGGCTGTACGCGCTGCGTGAGTGGGTGCAGCGCAGCCCGGACGAGGCGAGCGCGGACTATGCCGAGGGCATCCGCTTCACTGACGTCAACCACGTGCTCGCCGGCGTGGCCGAACCACCCGGCCCAGCCGAGCTGCGCGAGCTCAGCGACGCCATCCTGCGAGGCGTCTTCGAGGGCGACCTCGCGATCGCCCTCCAGCGGGCCGCTGCGTTCTGCCGCGTCGTGGCCGCCGGTCGGGCAGAGCGCGCGCACACCACCGACGCGCAGGACCGCGAGGCCGCGGCCGCACAGACCCGTCGCGCCGCGTCCATGCTCGCCACCGCCGAGGACCTCGAGGCGTGTGCCCGCCTCTCGACGGCCGGCGAGCTGCTCTGAGGGCACGCCGCCCTCGCGCGCGCCCGCCAGCGCTCGTCCGCTCAGCCCGCACACGCCGGCCCGCGCTCGTCCGTTCAGCCCCCAGAAGTCCTCCGTTCAGACCTGGGGAAGCGGGAACAACCACCCCACGACTGGGGTTACAGTCAGACGTGCGTCGGGCCGCGGTAGCCCCGGGTCCCAACTGAAGCCGCTACGAGCGGCCACGCGCCGTGAGGCGCTCCCGGCCCGACGCACGATTTCCGGAAACATCCCCGCGCGTGTGAATTCCTTTGCGCCGCAACGACGTATGCCGCGCAGCTACTCCTCGTCGCCGTGGTCGACCGCTGTGGTGTGCTGCGTCGCGACCGCTCGGGCGATCCGGCGCGAACGGCGACCAGGCTCCGCCCAGCCGCCCACGCGGCATACCCCGTGTCTGAAGGACCCACAGTCAGTGGTCACTGGCCCCTGCGAGTCCGCCAACGCCAACCCGCGGCCCCGGCGCCACGCGCGGCGTTCGCGGGAGTCCGAAGGGGCTCGCGAGGCACTTCTCCATCATCGAGCATAGGTACCTGGGACTAGTCCGGATGGTCCCTCCATGACCCAGATGGGTGGTTCCTGCCCCCGGCTGGTCAAGAGATGGCAAACCGAGGGTCACCTCGCCGCCGGACTCGGTTAGCGTTTCACCATGACCTCGGAACGCCCCGCCGGTGGAGAGCTCACCGACGACGCCCTCCAGGACGAGATCGAACTCGTCGGAGAGCTCGTCGTCGCCGCCTCTGCCAGTGAGCGTGCGCTCACGGACGACGAGATCGACGAGGCGCTCGGCATCAAGGCCGGGGGCCCGGTCCGGCGCGAGGAAGGCTCCCCGAGCCTGGTCCGGCGCGAGCAGGACGCCTGACCCGTCGTCCCGGTACCTCGTCAGGGTGTGCTCAGGGAGCCCCCGGGTGGGCGCGCGGTGAACACCAGGTTGCGAAAAGACGCCGCAGTGCCCGTAGCATCGTCCACGGCCATCCCCCTTGCATGACCGGAGAGAACCGTGGGCTTTCGCCTCACCCCCCAGGAGAACAGCTTCTACGACCTGTTCGCCAAGTCTGCCTCGCACCTCGTGGAAGGCTCGCGTGAGCTGACCACCGTCCTCGGTGTCGACGAGGCCGAGCGCGAGGTCGTCGCGGCTCGCATGCGCGAGATCGAGCACAACGCCGACGAGGCGACACACGCGATCATCCGTAAGGTCAACAGCTCGTTCATCACGCCGTTCGACCGTGAGGACATCCACGGTCTGGCGTCGGCGCTCGACGACTGCATGGACCTCATGGACGCCGCGGTCGACCTGATCGTGCTCTACCGCGTGGGCGACCTCCCTGCAGGCGTCTCCGACCAGGTCGAGGTGCTGGCGCGGATGTCCGAGCTCACCGCCGAGGCGATGCCCCGACTGCGGTCGATGCAGGACCTCAGCGAGTACTGGATCGAGATCAACCGACTCGAGAACCAGGCCGACCAGATCTACCGCCGACTGCTCGCAGGACTGTTCAACCTCGACTTCGGCGCCGACGCGATCACCATCATGAAGCTGAAGGAGGTCATCGAGGAGCTCGAGGCCGCTGCTGACGCGTTCGAGAAGGTCGCGCACAAGGTCGAGAGCATCGCGGTCAAGGAGTCCTGAGTCCTCCCATGGATTGGCTCCCTGTCGGAATCGTCATCGCCCTGGCGATGGGGTTCAACTACACGAACGGCTTCCACGACGCCGCCAACGCGATCGCGACCTCGGTCTCGACCCGCGCCCTGACGCCGCGAGTCGCGCTGGCCATGGCCGCCGTCGCCAACCTCGTCGGTGCGTTCTTCGGCACCAAGGTCGCCAAGACCATCGGTTCCGGCGTCATCGACGCGCCCAACGGCAGCGTCGGCCTGATGATCTGCGGCGCCGGCCTCGTCGGTGCCATCGGCTGGAACCTGCTGACCTGGTGGTACGGCCTGCCCTCGTCCTCGTCGCACGCCCTCATCGGCGGTCTCGGTGGCGCAGCCCTGGCCGCCTCGGCCGGGGTCCACTGGGCCAGCGTCCTCGAGAAGATCATCATCCCGATGGTGGCCTCGCCGATCGTCGGGGTGCTCGTCGGCTACCTCGTCATGACCTCGATCCTGTGGATCTTCCGCAACGCCCACCCGGGTAGGGTCTCGCGCGGCTTCCGCTACGCCCAGACCGCGTCCGCCGCGGCCATGGCGTTCGGCCACGGCCTGCAGGACGCGGCCAAGACCGCCGGTGTGGTCGTGCTCGCGCTGACGGTCGGCGGCTACCACGAAGCCGGTGACGACTCGATCCCCTTGTGGGTCCTGGTCCTGTCCGCGATCGTCATCTCCCTCGGCACGTATGCCGGTGGGTGGCGGATCATGCGTACGCTCGGCCGCCGCATCATCCACCTCGACCCGCCCCAGGGGTTCGCTGCCGAGACGACGGCCGCCGCCATCCTCTATGTCGCCGGTCTCGCGTTCGGTGCGCCCATCTCGACGACGCACACGATCACCTCGGCGATCATGGGCGTCGGCGCCACCAAGCGGCTGTCCGCCGTCCGGTGGGGGGTGGCCGGCAACATCGTGGGTGCGTGGGTCCTGACCTTCCCCGGCGCCGGCATCGTCGCCGCCGTCTCCTTCTGGATCGTCAACCTCGTCGTCTGACGCGCCACCGCTCCCCGACTTGGTGCCGGTGAGGCGCAACACTCCGGCGAAATCGCCATGTCGTTGCGTCTCAGCGGCACGAAGTGGGGAAGGTGTGAGGGCCGTTACCGGTCGTCCACAGGGGCGCCACTCAGGGTGAGCCGTCCACAGAGGTGGCCACGCGGCATACCGGCGGGGGTCGCAGGGCAGCGATGCTGCCCGCATGCCGCGGCGGACAGAACCCGAGGTGTGGCGACGGCTCCCGCAGCCCTTCCTGGCGCCCGAGGCCGCCGCCGCCGGACTCACCAGCCGCGCCCTCCGGGGGGCCACCAACCGCGGCGACCTCCGCTGCCTGGCTGAGGGTCTGTATGCAGTGGTGCCCGACTGGCTGGAGGCCTCCGAGGCCCAGCGTCATCGGGCGACGTGCCGCGCAGCCCTCCTTGCCACTCCCGGTTGCGCGGTCGGCCACGTGTCCGCGGCAACCGTGCTCGGCCTGCCGACGCCCGCCGGACCCCTCGGTCCGGTGCGCCTGGTTGCGCTGGACGGACAGCTGCGCACCGGGCCACGCGGGGGATGGCGTGTCGTGCTTCACGGCTCCCTCGAGGCAGGCGAGTGGGAGGTCCGGGACGAGCTCGTCGTCACGACACCCGGGAGGACGGTCGCCGACTGCCTGCGCACGATGCGGCTCACCGACGGTCTGGCGGTGGCGGACCAGGCGCTGCGGTGCGAGCTCACGACGACCGGCGAGCTGGTGGACATGCGCAGGCGAATGCGCCGCTGGCCGGGAGTCCTCAAGCTGCGGACCGCCATCGGGCTCGTGGACCACCGGCGCGAGTCGTGGCTGGAGTCGGCGTCAGTCGCCGCAGCACACCTGCGTGGACTGGGCCGTCCGCTCAGCCAGGTGTGGATCCACACCCTCGACGGGCGTCTGGTGGGTCGTGTCGACTTCCTGTGGCCGGCGCTGGGGGTGATCGGGGAGGCCGACGGTCTGGGCAAGTACCGCGGGGACTTCGACGATGCAGGCGGCGGGCCCGACGCGGTGGCTCGGCGGGTCCTGGCCGAGCGTGACCGGGAGCGCGCGCTCGAGGCGCTGGGATTCGGTGTGGCACGGTGGGGTGTGGCCGACCTGCGCCACGGTGGCCTCGGTCTGGCGCGCAGCGTCGATGCGGCGGCGCGTCGGTCGCGGCTCGGCCGGATTCGCTGCCTGTGGCGTCAGGACCTGGCGGACCCCATGCGAGAGTGGCCTCCTCCGCCCTCCACTCCTCCCACTTAGTGCCGCTGAGGCGCAACGTTGCCCCGGATTCGGGCCATCGTTGCGCCTCAGCGGCATTAAGTCGGGGTTGGATCGGGTGGGGTGGGGGTCAGCCGAAGCGGCCGGAGATGTAGTCCTCGGTCGCCTTGATGCTGGGGTTGCTGAAGATCTTCTGGGTGTTGTCGACCTCGACCAGCTTGCCCGGCTTGCCCGTCGCCGCGAGGTTGAAGAACGCCGTCTGGTCGGAGACCCGCGCGGCCTGCTGCATGTTGTGGGTGACGATGACGATCGTGTACTGGCTCTTCAGCTCGGCGATCAGGTCCTCGATCGCGAGGGTCGAGATCGGGTCGAGGGCCGAGCACGGCTCGTCCATCAGCAGCACCTGCGGCTCGACGGCGATCGCCCGGGCGATGCACAGCCGCTGCTGCTGGCCACCGGACAGCCCTGCGCCGGGCTTCGACAGCCGGTCCTTGACCTCGGTCCACAGGTTCGCGCCGTTCAGCGACTTCTCGACGACCTCGTCCAGCTTGGCCTTGCCGCGTACTCCGTTGAGCCGCAGGCCGGCCGCGACGTTGTCATAGATGGACATCGTCGGGAACGGGTTGGGGCGCTGGAACACCATGCCGACCGTCCGGCGCACGGCGACGGGGTCGACGCCCGAGGCGTACAGGTCCTGGTCGTCGAGCATGACCTTGCCCTCGACGCGCCCCCCTGGGATCACCTCGTGCATGCGGTTCAGGGTGCGCAGGAAGGTCGACTTCCCGCAGCCGGACGGTCCGATGAACGCCGTCACCGAGCGCGGTTCCACCGTCATGGTGACGCCTTCGACGGCCTTGAACGAGCCGTAGTAGACGTTCAGGTCACTGACGTCGATTCGCTTGGCCATGGTGTGTGCTTTCGTCCTTCGAGGTGTTGTATGCCGGTGGGCCGGCAACGGGGGCAGGTGCAGTGTGGGAGGGCTACTTCTTGACCGAGCCGAAGCGGGCGACGAACCGCCCGGCGAGGTTGAGCAGCAGCACCAGCAGGATCAGGGTCAGCGCCGCTGCCCAGACGCGGTCGATGGCCGGCTGGAGGTTCTCGGTGCGGTCCTGGTTGATCATCGTCGGTAGCGTCGGCATCAGCCCGCTGAACAGGTCGGTGGCGATGGTCTTGGTGTACGGCCCGAGGATCAGCAGGGGGGCGGTCTCACCCATCACCCGCGCCATACCGAGCAGGACCCCGGTCACGATCCCCGAGAACGCAGTGGGGAGCACGACCTTCATGATCGTCTTCCACTTCGGGACGCCGAGAGCGTAGGACGCCTCGCGGAGCTCGTTCGGGACGAGCTTGAGCATCTCCTCGGTGGAGCGCACGACCACGGGGATCATGAGCAGCACGAGGGCGAGGCAGACGGCGAAGCCCACGCGCTTGAAGTCGAACGTCGCCACCCACAGGGCGAAGACGAACAGGCCGGCCACGATCGACGGCACGCCGGTGAGGATGTCGACCATGAACGAGACCGTCTTGGCGAGGCGTCCCCGCCCGTACTCCACGAGGTAGACCGCCGTCATCACGCCGATCGGCACCGAGATCACCGCGGTGGTGACGCCCTGGATGAGCGTGCCCTGGATGGCGTGCACGGCGCCGCCACCCTCGCGACGCGCGGTGATGCCCTTCTGGGAGTTCGTCCACCAGTCCGCCTCGAGGAGCAGGTGACCACCCTTGCTGACGACGGTCCACAGGATCCAGAGCAGGGGGACGAGAGCCAGCAGGAAGGCCCCCCACATGACGACCCTGGCGAGCAGGTCCTTGACCTCGCGCCCTCGGGCGGGGTGGCCCAGGGCCGGCGGGGGTCCGCCTGCGGCGACGGGCGGAGTGGGCGCGGCGCGGTCGGTGACGACGTCGGTGCTCATTCGGTGAACGCCTTCCTGCGCTCGATCACGATGCGCGCGATCGCGTTGACGATGAAGGTGAGGACGAACAGCACCAGGCCGGCGGCGATGAAAGCCCCGGTCTTGGAGGGTGAGTCGAACTCACCGGCGTTGTTGGCGATCCGCGAGGCGAAGGTCTCGCCGCCGTTGAGCAGCGACCAGGTCCAGCCGGTGCCGGAGGCGAGGGTCGACAGGATGATGGTGACGGCGATGGTCTCGCCGAGGGCGCGGCCGAGGGCGAGCATCGCGGCCGAGATGACCCCCGCCTGGCCGAACGGCAGGACGGCGGTGCGGATCATCTCCCACTTCGTCGCGCCGAGCGCGAGGGCGCCCTCCTTGTGCGTCACCGGCGTCTGCGCGAAGACCTCGCGCGACAGCGCGGTGACGATGGGCAGCACCATGATCGCGAGCACGATGCCGACGAACAGGATCGTGCTGCCGCCGCTGATCCTGGCGTCGGAGAAGAGCGGGAACCAGCCGAGCTTGTCCCTGAGGAAGTCCTGGACCGGCTCGAAGACCGGGCCGAAGGTCCGCAGTCCCCACAGGCCGTAGACGATCGACGGCACGGCGGCGAGCAGGTCGACCAGGTTGGCGGCCGGGCGCGACAGCCAGGTGGGGGCGTACTGGGTGATGAACAGCGCCACGGCGACCCCGACAGGCACCGCGATGATCATGGCGATCGTCGAGGCGGCGACCGTGGTCCACAACAGCTCGACGATGCCGAACCGCAGGTCGTTCGAGTTGTCGACCGACCACTCGCGCGACGTCAGGAAGTTCACCTTGTCGTCGGCGATCGCCGGGATCGCCTGGACGAGCAGGAAGGCACCCACGAGCGACACCAGCGCGATGACGAGGATGCCGGCGCCGCGCGCCGCCCCGCCGAAGAGTCGGTCGCCGAGCCGTCCGGTGCCGGCGCCGTCGCCGGTCAGCGAGGGTCGGCCGTCCGGGCCGGGCAGCTCGTCAGCGATCGATACGCCGGTCACGGAGCTCACGGTGCGCCTTTCGGTGCGGGGTCAGGGGTGGGGTTAGCGGTGGGGTCAGGACGAGTGTGCAGGAGTGTGGCGGAAAACGCCGGAGCCGGGGGGCTGGGTGGAACCAGCCCCCCGGCACACCGGGTCGGTCAGGTGAGGCTCGATCAGGACAGGGCGGTGATGGCCGCGTCGACCTTGGTGCGGACCTCGTCGGGCAGCGGCGCGTAGCCGATGCTCTCGAGGGACTTCTGGGTGTCGGCCGAGGCGAAGTGCTTCAGGAAGGCCTTGGTGAAGGCGGCCTTCTCGGCGTCCTTGGACTTCGAGCAGACGATCTCGTAGGTGACCAGCAGGATCGGGTAGGCCCCGGCCTCCTTGGTCGTGTAGTCCAGCTTGAGGCGCAGGTCGTTGCCCTCGCCCGCAGGCTTGGCGGCGGCGACGGCCTTGCCGACGGCCTCGCCGGTCAGCTCGACCGGGCCAGCACCGTTGTCGATCTGGGCGATCCCCAGGTCGTTGTCCTTGGCGTAGGACCACTCGGCGTAGGTGATGCCACCCTCGGTCGCCTTGACGGCGCCGGCCACACCAGCGGACTTCTCCTTGCCCTCACCCTTGCCGAGCCACTTCTTGCCGGGCTCGGTGGTCCAGCCGGCCGGGGCAGCGGCCTTGAGGTACTTGGTGAAGTTCTCCGTCGTGCCCGACTCGTCGGAGCGGAAGAAGACCTTGATCGGCTCGGAGGGCAGGGTCGCGCCCGAGTTGAGCTTGGCGATCGACGGGTCGTTCCACGTGGTGACCTTGCCGGCGAAGATGTTCGCCGCGACCTCGGGGGTCAGGACGAGCTTGTCGACGCCCTTGACGTTGTACGAGATCGCGATCGGGCCGGTGACCATCGGCAGGTTCCAGGCAGGCGAGCCGCAGGCGGTCTCGGCGTCCTTGGCCTCGACCTTGCCGTCCTTCTCCTCGGTCTTGAGCGCCGAGTCGGAGCCGGCGAAGTCGACCTGACCCGCGATGAACTGCTTGATGCCCGCACCCGAACCGGTGGGGTTGTAGTTGACGGTGGTGCCGGCGCACTCGTCCTGGAACGAGGCGATGACCTCCTCGATGGCGTTCTTCTGGGCCGACGAGCCCTCGCCGTTGAGCGTGCCGCCCTTGGGGCAGTCATTGGCGGCCGAGGAGGAGCTGCTCGAGCCCGACGCGCTGCTGCCGGAACCGGTGTTGTCGTCGGATCCACACGCGGTGAGCGCGAGGGATCCGATCAGGGCGACGCTGGCCAGCTGGCCGAGACGCTGGATCTTCACGGTGTTCAAACCTCTCCACAGGGGAAAACAGGGGGCGGGCGGTAATGCCCGACGCTGCGAAGGTAAGGAGGGCGAGTGACGCAGCGGCCCGTCGCCGGTGAACGCAGGGTGAACACGAGCCAGACATTGGAGGACGGGCGACCGTCCCCCGTGGGACCGCCGCGTGAACGAAAGGTCAGGCGCCGGTCAGCAGGGCCCGGCTGCGCTCAGGGGAGCAGGCGCTCCACCGCGACGACGCGGGCCTGTGCGCCAGTGCCTGCCAGGTGTGCAACGAGCGCCTCGCCCTTGGCCATCTTGGCCTCGGCGGCCTCGAGGAGGAGGTCGGCGGCTGCTGGCCCGGTGGGCTCGGTGGGGTCGACCAGGGCGTGCAGCTGGGCGAGCAGCCCGGGGACGAGCGGCCCGTGGCTGCACACGGCGGTCGGGGTGCCCCGCTCCACCATCCGCTCGAGGTGGCGTGCGGCCCGGGTGGGGTCGACGGCGTACCCCTCCTCGCTCAGCCCGTCCTTGGTGCGCATCGCGGAGCCGGTCGCGGCGGCATACGGGCGCAGGGTCTCGGTGCACCGCACCGAAGGTGAGCTGACGAGGCGACGGACGCCGTATGCCGCGAGCACCGGTGCGAGGGCTGCGGCCCTGCCGGCGCCGGCTGGGGTGAGCGGGCGCAGCTGGTCGTCGCCGGACCACGAGCCGCGGCCCACGGCGTGCGCGTGGCGCACGAGGACGAGGGGCCAGGTGGTGAGGGTGCCGGAGTTGTCGGCGCGCACGACGGCCCGCAGCTGGTCACGGTCGCGCGCGTAGTCGAGCAGATCCGAGGCGGTGACGACGTCGAGCCAGCGCACCTCGTCGACCTCGTTGCGCAGCGCGCCGGCCGGGGTGCTCGCCTCGGCCGCCCAGTAGCGGACCTCCTTGGTGCCGGGCACACCCTGGGCGTCGAGCACGGTGTACTCGGCGCCGGGGAGCGGCCGACCGAGGTGCACCGCGAGCGACGTCTCCTCCTCGGTCTCGCGCACGGCAGCCACCGGCCACTGCTCACCGGGATCGAGCTTCCCCTTGGCCCACGACCAGTCGTCGTACTTGGGCCGGTGCACCAGCGCCACCTCGAGCTGGCCGCGACGCCGCCGCCACGGGATGGTCCCCGCAGCAGGGATCGGCGCGCTCACCGCCGGCGGGCCTTGCGGCGGCGCTTGCCGTACATCTCGATGAGGGTCGACTGCAGGTCGGGCAGCGGCTCGCCGTCAGGGGTCGCGCTCACCCTGGTCCACCGGCCGTCGCCACCGAGCCTCCAGTGCGCGAAGTCCCCGCTCATGCCACGGGCCAGCAGGGCAGCTAGGTCGGCGACGTGGCGGGGGTCCGCGATGCGCAGCAACGCCTCGACCCGGCGGTCGAGGTTGCGGTGCATCATGTCGGCGCTGCCGATGTAGACCTCAGGTTCGCCGCCGCCCCCGAAGAGGAAGACGCGCGAGTGCTCGAGGAAACGGCCGAGGACCGAGTGGATCCGGATGTTCTCCGACAGACCGTCGACCCCGGGCCGCAGGGCGCAGATGCCCCGCACCCAGATGTCGACCTGCACCCCCGCCTGCGAGGCCTGGTACAGCGCGTCGATGAGCTGCTCGTCCACGATCGAGTTCACCTTGAGCTGCACGAGGCCGCCTCGCCCCGCCTCGGCGTGGTCGATCTCGGCGTCGATGCGGTCCAGCAGGCCGCTGCGGACCGAACGTGGCGCGACGAGCAGCCGCTTGAACTTGCTGCGAGGCGCGTACCCGGACAGCTGGTTGAACAGCCGGGCGAGGTCCTCGCCCACCTGGGGGTCCGAGGTGAGCAGCCCGAAGTCCTCGTAGAGCCGCGCCGTCTTGCCGTTGTAGTTGCCGGTGCCGATGTGGCAATAGCGGCGCAGTCCGCCGTCCTGCTCCTGGCGCACCACCATGCAGAGCTTGGCATGCGTCTTGAGGCCGACGATGCCGTAGACGACGTGGACCCCGGCGTGCTCGAGCTTGCGGGCCCACGAGATGTTGTTCTGTTCGTCGAACCTGGCCTTGATCTCGACGATCGCGAGGACCTGCTTGCCGGCCTCGGCCGCGTCGATGAGGGCGTCGATGATCGGGGAGTCGCCGCTCGTGCGATAGAGCGTCTGTTTGATCGCCAGCACGTGCGGGTCGGCTGCGGCCTGCTCGATGAAGCTCTGGACCGACGTCGAGAACGAGTCGTACGGGTGGTGGAGCAGCACGTCCTTGTCGCGGACCACGGCCAGCAGGTCGGCCGCCTTGGCGGTCTCGGCCGGGGCGAGGTCGGGGTGCGACTGGCCGCGGAACGGCTCGTAGCGCAGGTCCGACCGCTCGAGGTCCGCAACGAGGTTGAGGCCACGCAGGTCCAGCGGCGCCGGCAGGCGGTAGACCTCGCTCTCGCTGACCCCGAGCTCGCGCACGAGCATGTCGAGCACGTGGTCGTCCATCAGCTCGTCGACCTCGAGGCGCACCGGCGGGCCGAACCGGCGTCGCGTGAGCTCCTTCTCCAGGGCGGTCAGGAGGTTCTCGGCGTCGTCCTCCTCGACCTCGAGGTCCTCGTTGCGCGTGACGCGGAAGGTGAAGTGCTCGCGCACCTCCATACCGGGGAAGAGCATGTCGAGGTGGGCGGCGATGACGTCCTCGAGCGGGACGAACCGGGTCCGGAACAGATCGGCGGTGCTCGGCTCGCCGGCCTCTGGGTCGATGTGCAGCAGCCGCGGCAGCAGCGGCGGCACCTTGACCCTCGCGAAGTGCTCCTTGCCGGTCTTGGGGTTGACGAGCAGGACCGCAAGGTTGAGTGAGAGCCCCGAGATGTAGGGGAACGGGTGCGCCGGGTCGACGGCCAGCGGGGTCAGCACCGGGAAGACGCGCTCGGCGAAGTGGTCGGTCTGCGCCGCCCGCTCGGCGTCGCTGAGCTCGTCCCAGCGGACGACCGAGATGCCCTCGTCCTCGAGGGCCGGCTGGACCTTCTCCTTGTAGACCGCCGACTGCATGGTCTGCAGCTCGTGGGCCACGAGCGAGATCTGCTCCAGCACCTCGCGCGGCTCCAGGCCCGACGCGGAACGCACGGCCAGGCCGGTGGCGATGCGGCGCTTGAGCCCGGCGACGCGGACCATGAAGAACTCGTCGAGGTTGGAGGTGAAGATCGCGAGGAACCGGGCCCGCTCGAGCAGCGGCACCGACTCGTCAGCCGCCAGCTGGAGCACCCGCTCGTTGAACTGCAGCCAGGAGATCTCGCGGTCGAGGAAGCGGTCGGCCGGCAGGCCGGTGTCGTCCGGGGTTCCGGGGGAGTGCACGACCCGCATGAACCGGCCGTTGGAGCCGCGCGGCTGGGCGCTCGCGATCGACACCTCCGCGGCGACCTCCTCGAGCGGGTCGACGGTGTCGTTCGAGGAGAGGTCCGCGTCGTCGGTGCGGGTGGTGACACTCATGTCGTCATCCTGACAGTGCTTGGTGAACGCTGCGCGAATACATCACATCCACCATGATGCTGCCGAACCCCAGTCCCGTGTAGGTCCGTATCGCGGCGGTGTTGTCACCGTCGACGTACAACACCACCTCGGGCAGCCCCAGGGCGGCGAGGTGCGCGAGCCCGAGGGCCGTGACGGGGCGGCCGAGCCCGCGTCCCTGGTATGCCGGGTGCACGCCGACCACGTAGACCTCACCGGCGGTGCGGTCGGGGTCGAGGGTCGAGCGCTGCTGCGGGTCGACCTTGGTCCAGTGGAAGGCGGCGACCTCGTCGGGCCGGCCGTCGGCGGTCACCAGGATCAGCCCCGCCGGGTCGAACCAGGGCTGCGCCATCCGCTCCTGCAGGTCGGCGAGGGTCAGCCGACCCTGCTCGGGGTGGTGGGCGAACGCGGCGGCGTTGGTCGCGAGCCACGCGTGCTCGTCCCTGCCGACCTCGAACGCGCGCGCGCTGAACCCAGCCGGCAGCGCCACCGCTGACCGCTGCTCGTCGTCGGGCCCCAGCGGCCTGGTCATCTTGTGCAGCTCGCGACCCACCTGCAGGCCGGCCGACGCGGCCAGCGCCCGGGCCGCGGCGAGGTCGCCGTGGGCCCACACCCGGACGCCGGGGGCACGCTCCAGCACTGCGCCCAGCAGGAGGCGACCGGTGCCCTGGCGGCGGTGGTCAGGATCCACCACGAGCTCGGCACTGGCGGCCTCCGGGTCGTCCGGGTCGCCCACCTGGGCGTACCCCCGCAGGCCGCCGGACGCGGCATACCCGAGCAGGTGGGTGACCCGACCCGGACCGGCGGCGAGGCCCAGCAGGGACTGCTCCGACAGCGGGCGCACGCCGTCGGCGGCGGACGCGCGATCCTGCAGGTCAGCGACCTGCCGGCGCTGGTCGTCGGTCAAGGCATCGGCAGTGTGCAGATCAGGTGAAGACACGGAATGCATTGCACCATGCATCTTCCCTATCGGGGGGTCTGCGGTTAGCGTGCTCAGGTCCGGCTACCGCCGGTTCCTTCTTCGCACAAGGACGCACACATGACCTCTCTCCACACTCGACGCGTCACCAGCGTCGTGGCCGTGGCAGCCATGGCCGCCACAGGTCTGGCTCTCACGAGCGGCACCTCCGGAGCCGCCAAGAACGGGCCGACCATCGACATCCAGCTGCTGTCGTTCAACGACTTCCACGGCAACCTCGAGCCCCCGGCTGGGTCCTCGGGCCGGATCATCACCTCGGACACCTACACCGAGGTGCCCTCGACCAACCCGAACACGGGGGTGACGACGTACGCGGCCACGCCGCAGACGGTCAACGCAGGTGGTGTGGAGTACCTCGCCGGGCACCTGAAGGCACTGCGCCAGGGCCACCCGTACACCGCGACCGTCGCGGCCGGTGACATCGTCGGCGCGTCCCCGCTGCTGTCCGCCGCCTTCCACGACGAGCCGACCATCGAGGCCATGAACAGCCTGGGTCTCGACGTCACGGCCGTGGGCAACCACGAGTTCGACGAGGGCTACAAGGAGCTCCAGCGGCTGGCCAACGGCGGCTGCCTCCCCGACGGGGCCGGCGCGGCCAACCAGGACTCGTGCCCCGGCGGCAAGAGCTTCTCGGGTGCGAACTTCCCGATCCTCGCCGCCAACGTGCGCGTCAAGGCCACCGGGCAGACGATCCTGCCGGCCACGTGGGTCAAGAACTTCAAGGGCGCCAAGGTCGGCTTCATCGGCATGACCCTCAAGGACACCCCGAACATCGTCACGGCCTCCGGCATCGAGGGGCTCGAGTTCACCGACGAGGTGCAGACGGCCAACGCGCTCGTGCCGCAGCTCGAGGCGCAGGGCGTCAAGGCGATCGTCGTGCTGATCCACCAGGGTGGCGTGCCGGCGCGCACGGCGACCTACCCGGGCGGCCCGCACACCAACCCCGCCACGGGGCTGGAGAACAAGTTCGACTCCGCCTGTCCGACCGGCACGACCACCGGGCTCAACATCCCCGCGAGCCCGATCGTCCCGATCGCCCAGCAGCTGTCGCCGCAGATCGACATGATCGTCAGCGGCCACACCCACACGCCGTACGTGTGCAGCATCCCGGACCCGGCCGGTCAGCCCCGCCTGGTGACCTCGGCCTCGTCGTTCGGGCGCCTCATCACCGAGACCAACCTGACCTTCGACCGGCGCACGCAGGACATCGTCCGGGCCTCGGTGGCCGGCAGCAACCTCATCGTGACGCGCGACGCGGCGCTCAAGGACGCGGCCCAGACGAAGATCATCGGCGACTACAAGACCCTGATCGCGCCCATCGCGAGCAAGGTCCTCGGCACCATCAGCGGCGACATCACGACGTCGTCCAACGCCGGTGGCGAGTCGAAGCTCGGCGACCTCATCGCCGACGGGCAGCTCGCTGACCCGTCCACCACCACCGGTGGGGTCCCGCCGGTGATCGCCTTCATGAACCCGGGCGGCATCCGCACCAACCTCACCTACTCGAACTCCCCGTGGGGTGAGGCACCCGGTGCGGTGACGTTCGACGAGGCCTTCCAGGTGCAGCCGTTCAACAACTACCTGGTCTCGATGACCCTCACCGGGGCCCAGATCAAGGAGATCCTGCGCGAGCAGTGGGGTGGCGGCACCAAGACGTCACCGAACACCACGGCCCGTCCGGTCATCCTCCAGGTGTCGAACGGATTCACCTACAGCTACAGCGACGCCTCCGGGAGCCGCGTGCTGGGACCGGTGCTGCTGAACGGCACCGAGATCAGTGACACCGCGAGCTACCGGATCGTGACGAACAACTTCGTCTCGGACGGTGGCGACGGCCTCCCCGGCTTCCGGGACGGCTCCGGCAAGTTCTTCGGTGGCCTGGACATCGACGCCTTCGCCAACTACCTGCAGGCGCACTCGCCGTACAGCCCGTTCGCGGGCACCCGGATCACCAAGAACTGACCCGGCAGCACGGCATACCAGTGACGACGGCGCCCCTCCCGGACACGGGAGGGGCGCCGTCGCGTGCAGGCGTCTGGCCCAACCTCTGCTAGCAGGGGTTGGTGAAATCCGGACAGCATGCAGCCTGTCCGGATTCCGGCAAGCCCTGCTAGCAGAGGTTGGAGCAACAGGGCGACGCGGCTCAGGCGTCGACGGCCGCGTCCTCGGCCGGCACGAAGCGGTAGCCCACGTTGCGGACGGTGCCGATCAGCACCTCGTGCTCGGACCCGAGCTTGGCGCGCAGGCGGCGGATGTGGACGTCGACGGTGCGCGTGCCGCCGTAGTAGTCGTAGCCCCAGACCTCCTGCAGCAGCTGGGCGCGGGTGAAGACGCGGCCCGGGTGCTGGGCGAGGTACTTCAGCAGCTCGAACTCCTTGTAGGTGAGGTCGAGCAGGCGCCCGCGCACGCGAGCGGAGTACGTCGCCTCGTCGATGGTCACGTCACCGGAGGTGATCTGGACGTCCTCGGGCTCGGAGTCGTCCTGGAGGCGGCCCGCGGCCAGTCGCAGCCGCGCCTCGACCTCGGCGGGCCCCGCGGACTCGAGCAGTGCCTCGTCGACACCCCACTCCGCGGTGAGACCGGCCAGGCCGCCCTCGGTGAGGATGGCGATGAGCGGGACGGACATCCCCGAGACGCGCAGCACGCGACACAGCGAGCGGGCGACCGCGAGGTCGCGGCGGGCGTCGAGCAGGACGGCGTCGCAGGCCGGCGCGTCGACGAGCGCAGTCGGCTCGGCCGGCAGGATGCGCACGTGGTGCGAGAGCAGGCCCAGTGCTGGGAGCACCTCGGCGCTGGGCGCCAGGGCGTTGGTCAGCAGCAGCAGACGGGCCATGCCTACGAAGGATACGGTGCAGGAGTCGGTGGGGTCCGCGCAGACGCATGGTGAGACCGTTGTCTCACCCAGGGACGCGTCCCACCCAGGGACGAGTCCCGCCACGAGACCACACCACAGGAGGAGAGGTATGCCGGGAGGCCAGCTCGCAGGGTCGGTCACCGTGCGCTACTGGGCCGGCGCGCGCGCCGCCGCCGGTGTCGACGAGGACCAGGTGTCGGGCTGCCCGGACGTGGGTGCGGCCCTGGCGGCTGTGACGACCCTGCGCCCCGCCCTCGCGGCGGTGGTCGGCGCGTGCACCCTGCTGCTCGACGGCCGGGCCGTGTCTCTCACGGCGGCGCTGGGGGAGGACGCGGTCCTCGAGGTCCTGCCACCCTTCGCGGGCGGGTGATGGGAGGATGCCCGCTGTGTCCGACGTCCCCGAGCCGCTGCCGAACCCCGCAGTCCCGCTGACCCGGCGCCAGCGCAGGGCACAGCACACCCCGGCCGTGCTGCCGCGACGTGCGCTCATGCCCCGGCCGCTGACCATCGCGGCGACCGTCGCGTTCGCCTCGCTCGTCGCCCTCACCGGCTATGCCAGCCCGTCGTTCGTCGCCCTGGCCGTGGCCCTCGGCGGCCTGGTCCTCGCGTGGGGGTGGCCAGTGCTGCTCAGCCTGCCCAGCCCACGTGGCTCGTCGGCCGTGCTCGCGGGCGGCACGGTGCTGATGGCGGCCTCCGTGATCCTCACCCGTGACGACCCGTTCCTGCGGTGGCTGCCGGCCGCCATGGCCGTCGCGGTGGTCCTCGCCTTCCTGCACCAGCTGATGCGGCGTGACGGCCGACCCCGGCTCACCGAGTCGGTCGCGGCCACCGTCGCCGGGCTCGCAGTGGTCTCCTCTGGCGTCTCGCTCGCCCCACTGCCGCACGTCAACCAGGGCGAGCACGCCCTCGCCGCCGCCATGGCCGGACTCGGCGTGAGCGTGCTGGCCGACCCGCTCATCGGCCTGGCCCGGTTCCGGCAGTGGGCGCTGTTCGTGGCCATGCTCCTCGGTGGCGGCGCCGCGCTCACGGTCTCGCTGCTCGCGGACAACCCCCGGCCCGGGCCGGCGGCCCTGCTGGGGCTCCTGGCGGCGGCTGTGGCCCACGCTGCCCGCCGGGTCATGGTGGTGCTGCCGGCAGCTGCGGCGCCGCGAGCCCAACTGGCCATCGCGGCGGCCGCGAGCCTGCTCAGTGGCGTGCTGACCTATGTGGTCGTGCGCTACTTCGTGGCCTGAGGGGTGGCGTGTCGGCCGCGGCCGGTCAGTAGACGAGAGCCTTCGCCCCCGGGGCCATGACCTCCTCGACGAAGGCTGCGGCACCCCGGATCGTGGTCCCCGGCACGAGGTCGGCCTCGGTGAGGTCGCGCCGTGCGGCGCACTGGCCGCACACGGTGAGCCGTCCCTCGGCGAGGGCGGCGTCGCGCAGCTCGGCCAGCGGGGCGGCATACGGCAGCTCGAAGTCCTCGGCCCGGCCGGGCACGGCGACCCACGTGGCCTCGCCGGTCAACCACACGCTCACGTCGACACCGCTGGCCAGTGCGGTGGTCGCGACGGTGAGGGCCTGGTTGAGGCGTTCGGGGGCCTCGACCCCACACGTGACCTTGACGACGAGCAGAGCGCGCGGATCCGACATGCGACACAGGCTACGATCTGGCCCGTGCACACGTTCTTCATCTCCCTGTTGGTCGCGACCGCCGTCACGGTGAGCTGGTTCGCCGGCTTCGTGGTCTACCGCCTGGTCAAGACCCCGCGCTGATGGTGTTCCACCTCGACACGGACCTGCCGCGTGAGCTCGCGCCCCTGGCCTGGCTGATCGGCCGCTGGGAGGGCGCGGGTGTCGTCGGCTACCCCACCATCGAGTCGGCGAACTTCGGCCAGGAGGTCGAGGTGACCCATGACGGGCGCCCGTTCCTCGAGTGGCACAGCCGCACCTGGCTGCTCGACGACGCAGGTGCCAAGGTGCGCCCGCTCGCGACCGAGCTGGGTTTCTGGCGGCCGGTCGAGGGCGGCGAGGTCGAGTTCCTGCTGACGCACCCGACGGGCATCGTCGAGCTCTACTTCGGCACCGCCGAGCCGGCCAAGATCGCGCTGCGCACGGACGGGGTCCTGCGCAGCCCGCACGCCAAGGAGTACAACGCGGCGACCCGGCTCTACGGCCTGGTCAACTCCAACCTGATGTGGGCCATGGACATGGCCGCCGTGGGCAAGCCCCTGCAGAGCCACGTCTCCGCCGAGCTCAAGCGCGTCGGCTGAGGCGGGCATGTCGACACCAGCACGGATCCTCACGGTCTGCACGGGCAACATCTGCCGCTCGCCGTTCCTCGAGCGCGCCCTCCAGGCCGAGCTCGACACCTCGTGGGGGCCCGGGCAGGTGGTCGTGTCCAGCGGGGGCACCGGCGCCCTGGCTGGTCACGGCATGGAGGACCAGGCCCGAGCCCTGATGGAGGGCCGGGGGTACTCCGCCGACGGCTTCGAGGCGCGCCACCTCACCGCGGCGATGGTGGCCGACGCCGACCTGGTCCTCACGGCCACCCGCGCCCACCGGGGCAAGGTCGCGATGCTGCACCCCCGCGCCCTGCGCTACGTCTTCGCCTTCCGCGAGTTCGCCGACCTGCTCGAGGGCGTCCCGGCTGACGACCTGCGCGCCGACGGTCGCACCGCCGCCGAGCACGTCGCCGCGGTCGTCGCCCTGGCAGCCTCCCAACGTGGCACCCGCCCGCCGTTGTCCGACGGGGAGGCCGACATCGTCGACCCCTACCGCCAGGACGCCTCGGTGTTCGCGGCCATGACAGAACAGATCCTGGGCTCCCTGCCCACGATCGCCACAGCCCTCGGGAGGTCCTGATGGGTCAGTTCGGCGAACGCGCCGGTGTGGTGGCCCTCGTCGGGTTCCTCGCCGTCGACGTCCTGCTGGTCGGGTTCGCGATCAACAGCACCCGTCAACCCGTGGCCGCCGGCGGGACGACTGTCACGTCCAGCCCCGTGACCACCCCCAAGCCGTCAGCCTCGTCGTCCACGACCACCAAGGCCCCCGCCGTCAAGGTCGTGCCCCTGATCGTCGGGCTTGTCCCGGTCGACGGCCAGACCGCACTGCGGTTCAGCACCGGCACCTGCAAGGTCGGCGGCGCGGAGCTCGAGCTCACCGGCAACGGTGGCAAGACGTGGGGTCCGAAGGCCGCCCCGTTCGACGTCATCTCGCGCCTGCGGGTCAGGCCCAACGGCTCCGCGTTCGTCGTGGGTGGCAACACCTCCACCAACTGTGCAGCCTCGATCCGCCAGGCCGACGCGGTCGGCGCCGACTTCGGTGACGCCTCCGTGGTCAGCGACGCCTGGTACCGCGACCTGCGGTCGCCGTCGTCGCTCGGCGTGCCCGCGGGCGGGTCGAAGAAGCCGTGTGGGGGCCCGACGGTCGTGGACCTCGCCGTCAAGGGCACCGAGGCGGTCGTGCTGTGCGGCGATGGACGCCTACGGACCAGCGAGACCGGATCCAACTGGGCAGACAGCAGCAAGGTTGCCGGAGCCCTCGCGATCGGCCTGGGCTCGGGTGACAAGGTCCTCGCGGTCGTCCCGGGAGTTGGCGACTGCGAGGGGCTGGCGGTCGTCGACGCCGCGAAGGCCGGTTCGGCGATCGGCTGCGTGGCGATGGACCTGCCGGATGTCGAGCCCGGCACCGTCGCGCTTGCCCTTGCCGGCGACGCGGCGTGGCTCCGGGTCGGCGACGAGACCTACCGCGCCGGGTCGGCGCTCAAGGACTGGAAGAAGAGCTGAGCCCTCAGGGGGTGTGGGTGGCGTCCGCGTAGGTCGCCATCGCGTCGTCCTGCAGGGCCTCGCCGAGGTCGCGCATCCCCTGCTCGTCGACCAAGTCGATGGACGCGCCCGCGGGTGACGTGCCGTAACCCGTGAACGGGGCCGTGACGAAGCTGATGTCCTTGCCCCGCAAGGAGCGCATCGAGATGGCCTCCTTGCGCATCTGCGAGACGGTGAACGCCTCGTCCACCGTGAGGTTGGACGTCCCGGCGTCCACGAACTGGGCGAGTCGCACCGGGTTCGTCAACGTCTGCTTGCTCAGTGACTTCAGCATCAGCGCCTTGATGAAGGCCTGCTGCCGACGGCCACGGGAGATGTCGCCCTCGCTGAGCTGATGACGCTCACGCACGAACGCGAGCGCCTCCGCCCCGCCCATCTGCTGGAAACCCTTGGTGAAGGTGTAACCCCCGCCGCTGCTGCTCTCCTCGACGTAGACGTTGACGCCACCGACGGCGTCGGTCATCCGCTTGAAGCCCTCGAAGCCGACGATCGCGACGTGGTCGACGGGGACCCCGACGAGGTCCTGCATCGTCTGCACGAGCAGGGGTGCACCGCCGTACGCGTAGGCGGCGTTGATCTTGTCCTTGCCGTGACCCGGGACCGACACGTAGAGGTCGCGCGGGAAGTGGACCAGGTTGACGGTCTTGCGGTCGCCGGCGATGTGCATGAGGACGATGACGTCCGACCGGGCGCCGGCCAGGCCAGCGCGCGCGTCGGACCCGATGATGAGGATGTTCTGGGCCTGCTTGGCAGCTGGCTTCTTCGTGGGTGCGGGGGTTGCCCCGCTGACTCCCGGGGTCGGCAGCAGCGACTTGCGCTGGACGTTGGAGCTCACCGTGTGGTTGAGGAACAGCAGGTATGCGGCGGCGCCGCCGATGGTGACCAGGAGCACCAGGGTGAGCAGCACCACCAGGGTGCGCTTCAGGCGCGAACGGCGCCGTGGGGTCGGCTCGGTCGAGGTCTCGTCGAAGGTCTCCAGCACCCGGTCAGTGTAGAGAGCCGAGCAGGGTGGTGTGGCCAGAGCCCTAGAGTGGACACCGTGCAGGACGTCGGCGACCAGCTCCGGGCGCAGGGACGGCGCATGACCCCGCAGCGCCAGCGAGTGCTCGATGCCGTGGTGCGGCTGGGGCACGCGACACCCGACGACGTGGTCGAGCAGGTAGCCGGCGACGGAGGGGCGGCACTGGCCACCTCCACCGTCTACCGCGCCCTGGAGGCCCTCGAGTCACTCGGCATCGTCGGCCACACCCACCTCGACCACCGCGCGCCCAGCTACCACCTCGCCGACCACGCCGACCACATCCACCTCGTCTGCCGCAGCTGCGGGCGCATCGAGGAGTGCCGTACCGAGCTGGCCGAGGGCTTCGTGGGGAATGTTCTCGCCTCCTCGGGCTTTGTTGCTGACGTGACACACATGGCGATCCACGGGCGGTGCAGCGCATGCGCGACCTCCTGACCGAGCACGACGCCACCGACGCGCCACTGCGCGGCCCGGTGTCCGTGCTGCTCAGCCGTCCCGGAGCAGTCGAGGGCGACGGCCCCGACGCGGGGGTGGCCGCGCACTACGGCGACCCGCTGCGCGAGCAGCGCCTGCTCACCGAGGGCCTCGCCGTCGTCGACCTGTCGCACCGTGGCGTCGTCACGGTCACGGGCGTCGACCGCCTCTCGTGGCTGCACTCGATCACGAGCCAGCACCTCACCGGTCTCCCTGCCAGGCAGTCCCGTGAGGCCCTGGTGCTCACGCCCAAGGGCCACGTCGAGCACGTCCTGCACCTCGTCGACGACGGCACGACGGCCTGGATCACCACCGAGCCCGGTCAGGCCGGCGCGCTCACGTCCTGGCTCGACTCTATGCGGTTCATGCTCCGCGTCGAGGTCGCCGACGTCTCGGCCCAGTGGGCCGTCCTCGGCGAGCCGCTCAGCGCGGAGTCCCAGACCGGCGAGCCGCTCGCCTGGCGCGACCCCTGGCCGGGGCTGGTGGGCGACACCGCGGCATACGGCCCCGTCGAGGGGCACCCGGCCGCCGACTGGGCCTGGCGCGAGGTCCTGGTGCCCCGGGCCGACGTGGCGGACGTGGTCGGCGACCGCGACCTGGCCGGCACGTGGGCCAGCGAGGCGCTGCGAGTCGCTGCGTGGCGCCCGCGGCTGGGCTTCGAGACCGACCACCGCACGATCGCCCACGAGGTCGACTGGCTGCGCACCGCCGTGCACCTGCACAAGGGCTGCTATCGCGGTCAGGAGACCATCGCCCGGGTGCACAACCTCGGACGCCCGCCTCGCCGGCTGGTCTTCCTACACCTCGACGGGTCAGGTCACACGTTGCCCGAGCGCGGGGCCGAGGTCTTCGCCGACGGGGAGCGGCCCGTAGGGCTGCTGACCTCGGTGGCTCGACACCACGAGCTCGGGCCGATCGGGCTGGCCCTCGTCAAGCGCAACGTGCCCGTCGACACGGTGCTCACGGTGGGCGGGGTCAGCGCCAGCCAGGAGGTCGTGGTCGCGCCCTGAGCGTCACCACGACCTGACGCGCCCGCGACCTGAGCGCCGCGGGCGGATCGAGACTGCCGGGCCCCGGGGGCTCAGCTCAGACCGACGCCGCCTGGGCGGCCTTGCGCTCGCGGGAGCGCTCCTTGCGGCTGCGGTCCGGGGACAGTGGCGCGTAACCGTCGCGGTAGTAGTAGCTCTCGGCGTTCGCGCCACGCGTCGGGATGCGGTTGACCACGATCCCGAGGACGTTGCCGTTGACGGCCTTGATCGACTGGAGCGCGCGGCTCAGCTGCTCCTTGGTGACCACGCCGCACCCGGCGACGACCACGGTGCCGCCGGTGAGGGTGCTCAGCACCGTCGCGTCCGTCACGGGGAGCACCGGCGGCGCGTCGATGATGACGTAGTCGAACATCTCCTCGAGCTGGCGCAGCGTGCGCTGCATCGTCTCGGAGCCCAGCAGCTCGCTGGGGTTCGGCGGGATCTGGCCGGCGCCGAGCACCTGGATGCCGGTGTCGCCGAACGGCTGCAGCACGTCGAGCAGGTCGGCCTGGCCGATGAGGACGTTGGTGAGGCCCACGGACCCCTCCATGCCCATGTAGCGCAGCAGCCGCGGCCGGCGCAGGKCGGCCTCGATGACGCAGACGCGGGCACCTGCGGCTGCCATGCTGATCGCGAGGTTGGCCGTGGTCGTCGTCTTGCCCTCGGCGGGGAGCGAGGACGTGAAGACGATCGAGCGGGGGTGGTTGGCGGCGTCGACGAACTGCAGGTTGGTGCGCAGCGAACGGAAGGCCTCGGCCCGCGGCCCGTGGGGGTCGGACTGGACGATCAGCGGGTGCTTCGAGCTCTCGGCGTCGTACGTGATGCCGCCGATCACGGTCTCTTCGGTGGCGTCCTTGACGTCGCGCTCGCTCTTGATCGACGTGTCGAACGCGTCGCGCAGGAGGGCCGCGCCCAGGCCCACCAGCAGGCCGAGCACGATCCCGAGGCCGACGTTGCGCACCGGGTTGGGGCTCACGGGGGTGCTGGGCACCGACGGGGGCCGCACGACCGAGACCTTGACCAGACTCGGTGAGGAGTCGGACACCCGCTCGAGCTCGAGGATGCTGCTCGAGAACTGCTTGCCGACGGCCGCGGCAATGCTGGCGGCCCGGGCCGGGTCGCGGTCGGTCACCAGCACGTCGATGAGGACGGTGTCCAGGGGGACGTTCGCGGTGATCCTTGCGCCGAGCGCGTCAGCCGTCGTGTTCAGGCCGAGGTCCTTGATGACCGGGTCCAGCACGGTGGGTGTGCTGATGAGGTCGGCGTAGGACTTCACGCGCTGCTGCGTGAAGGCGTTGCCCTGCAGCAGCTGGGCCGAGTCGGACCCGCCGGCCGTCGACACGAACAGCTGGGTCCTGGCCTGGTAGGACTTCGGGGACCACAGCGTGAGCAGGGCTGCAACGGCCACGAGAGCCAGCGTCACGGCGACGATCGTGCGCCACCGCTTGCGCACCACCCGGTAGTAGTCGTGGAGGTCCACAGTCCTGCTTTCGCGTCTGACGGGCCCACGGAGGTGTGGCCCTGGTCGGCTCGGTTGCCCCGAGAGCGCCCACAGTCTCCCACAGAACCGCGCGCGCACCGGCTCCACGCCCTCGCCGGGACGTGCTCACGGGCTGCCATGATGGGCGCCATGGCCCCCACCTCCGGCACCCTCATCACCGTCGCTCCCACCGGTGCGGAGCTCGCCAAGAGCGACTTCCCGCAGCTCCCCACGACGCTCGAGGAGCTCGTCGAGACGGCCACCGCGTGCGAGGCCGCCGGGGCATCGATGATCCACCTGCACATCCGCGACGACGAGCACCAGCCGACCCTCGACGGCGGCTACCTCAAGGCTGCGGTCGACGCGCTGCGCGAGGCGACGTCGCTCGTGATCCAGCTCTCGACGGGTGGCTCCGTGCACGACCCGCTCGAGCAACGGCTCACGGTGCTCGACGCCGAGCCTGACTCGTGCAGCCTGACCTGCGGCACGACGAACTTCGGCGACGACGTGTTCCTCAACCCGTGGGGGTTCATGTCCGACCTGTACGTCCAGGCGCAGGAGCGGGAGGTCGTGCCCGAGTTCGAGCTGTTCGACCTCGGCCACGTCGCTGCCCTGGCCCGGCTCGTCGACACGCACGGCCTGCCCTTCGGGGGCAAGGTCCACGTCGACTTCGTGACCGGGGTGCCCGGGGGTATGCCGGGTACGCCCGCCGCCCTGCTGGCCGGTGTCGCCATGCTGCCGCCGCAGGTGACGTCGTGGTCGGCCACGGGCATCGGCCGGACCCACCTGCCGATCGCGGCCGCTGCGCTGTCGGCCGGCGGTCACCTGCGCGTGGGCATGGAGGACAACGTGGTCTTCGCCCGGGGTGTCCCGGTCGAGCACAACAGGCAGCTGGTCGAGCGAGTGGCGCAGCTGGCCGAGGTGATGCAGCGTCCGGCGATGTCGACCGACGACGCCCGCGCCCTGCTGGGCGTCAAGGACCGCCGCTGACGCCTCCTCCCGCACATCGTGCCGCTGCTTCCCCGCACGAAGTCAGGGGTGTGACTCGGTTCACGCTGTCTTGAGTTTGCATTGTGCTAACTAGAGCAAGCATGATGGGGGCATGAGCCGGATCCCGTTGGGCCCGCTGGGCGCAGACAGCCTGGGTGACTACCTGCGTGAGCAGCGTCAGTCCGCCAAGCTGTCGCTGCGGCAGCTGTCCGAGCTGGCCGGCATCTCGAACCCTTACCTCTCGCAGATCGAGCGCGGCTTGAAGAAGCCGAGCGCGGAGATCCTCCAGCAGCTCGCCAAGGGCCTCGAGGTCTCCGCCGAGTCGCTCTACGTGCGGGCAGGGATCCTCGACGAGCGCCACGGCCACGAGGCCCAGCCGCTCGACACCCGGGCCGTCATCGGCGCCGACCCGCAGCTCACCGCCCGCCAGAAGGCCGCCCTCCTCGACATCTACGACTCGTTCGTCGGTGCCGCAGAGCAGGCGCCCCGCAGGTCCAGGGCGCGGACGACCACGTCCGGCACCACGCGCAAGTCCACCCGAGCCACCACCCAAGGAGACTGACATGGCATTCGTTGCCGACATCCGCAAGACCGTCACCGACACCACCCCTGTGTTCGCCGCCGTCGGCCTGACCGACCTGGCCGTCGAGAAGGTCCGCGACGCCCGCGTCAAGGCCATCAGCGTGCGCGTCGACATCGAGCCCGCCAAGCTGCAGGCCAAGGCCGTCTCGCAGGCCAAGGAGCAGGCCAAGGTCGTCCGCACCCAGGCCGAGACCGTCGTCGAGCAGGCCCAGGAGCTCCCGGCCCTCGCCCTCAACCGCAGCCTCGAGCTGGCGGGCAAGGCGCAGGAGTCCTACGAGTCCTTCGCACTCCGCGGCGAGAAGCTCGTCAAGCGCGTCCGCACCCAGAAGTCCACCAAGGACCTGCTGGCCCAGGCCGAGGCGACCTTCGCCCTTGGCAAGGGTGCCGTGACCACCGTCCGCAAGTCGGCCACCGACATCCAGCGCTCGGCGAAGGCCACCCTGACCACCGGTCGCAAGGAGGCCGCTGCCGCGGTCGACACCATTGCCGGCTCGGTCGTCGAGGAGACCACCGAGGCGACCGCGACGGTCAAGAGCTCGGCTGCCCGCACCCGCACCGCTGCCAAGCGCACCGCCACCACGACCAAGAAGTCGGCTGCCGCGACGAAGTCCGCCACCAAGGGTGCCGCGACCTCGGCCCGCAAGACCGCGACGGCCACCAAGAAGGCCACCGCCGTCACCGCCACGAAGGTCGGCGACTGACCTCACCCCCCAACGCGACGGCCCCCACCCGCAAACCGGGTGGGGGCCGTCTGCGTGCGCCCACCGTGCCGAGGAGGTGGCAAACCGCCCCGAGAACGCGGCGAGGGGGCGGTTTGCCACCCTCTCGACCGCGGGTGTCCGCGTGGGCGTCAGGTGACGTCGGAGTCCGGCAGGTCGAGCTGGTGTTTCACCTCGTCAAAGGTGGAAGCGGCCCCGCGGACCAGACCCTCGACGAACGAGTCGCGGGAGAGCTCGAGGCCACCCTCGTGCTCGACCGGGACCACTCCCGCCGTCCGCAGCGCCTCGACCAGCGAGTGGCTGTCAGGCAGGAGGATCGAGGTCCAGTCGTCGCCGCGGGCTGCGCTGGCCACCTCGGTGAGCTCGTCCAGGGACCCGATGCGCCCCGCCCAGGCCGCGCCGACCTGGGCACCCCACTGACGCTGACGATCGGTTTCGGAGTCGACCTGTGGCGTGGCGCCGGTGTCTCGCAGCCGGCGTGCCACCAGCGCCGGGTCGAGGCGCCGACCGCCGTCCCACAGACGCTCGGCATCCACGGCGCCGCGCTCGCGGGCCGGCTCGGGCGGTGGTGCCGGAACGGGCGGTGGAGCGGGGGCGGCCGGTGGAGCGGGGGCGGTCGGCTGGGGCAGGACCAGGTCGACCTCCTCGCAGTACATCGCCGCGGAGAGCCGGGCCACCGACTCGACACCCCGGACCTGCGGTGAGCGGTCCAGGCGGTGGATCCCGACCCCCGTGAGCCGGAGGGTCATCAGCGGATCCCTGAGGTTCGGGGCCAGGAAGGTCAGCGTGGCGTCCTTCTCCTGGCCGCGACCGTTGTTGCCCCTGACGATGAAGTCGTCGCGCCAGGCGGTGAACCCCGCGGCGCCGCTCTCCGCAACCGTCACCACGAGGTCGCCCACGTCCAGCGGGCCGGTCCGCCTGGTCGGCTCGCGGGTCTCGCCCACGGCATCGCCGGTGTAGGTCTGCGAGACCGTCAGTGGCGCCACGGACGAGACCCGGGTGCAGTCGACGCCGGGGATCGCGACCGCGAAGCTCGAGGACTGCCAGGCCTTGGTGACCTTGCCGGTCTGGAGCTTCCCGCTGCTGGAGGCCGCCACGTCCCGCGTGGACTCCGGGCGGATGGTGACGGTGAGGTGGGCCGGCTCCTTGCTGGACCCGTCGAGCCGAGGAAAGGTGACCGCGGCGATGGTCGCGTGCCGGAACTCGAGCCTGCGGGTCACCTGGTAGTTGTAGTTGAGCACCACGACGGCGCCGTCGTGCGTGGGTGCCTGCCCGTCGAGGAAGGCCACGAGCCAGTCGGCCCAGGGCCCGGTGGGGAGGCCACAGGTGACGACGAGGTCGTCGTATGCCGGTTGGCCGAGGTGCTTGGGCACGACCCCGTCCGTGCGGGCGGGCTCCTCCACCACCGGTGCGTGGACGGAGCCGCCCTCAAGGCCGACGAGGTAGCCGGCGAACTGTCCTTCGACCTCCAGCGCGAACGTCCCCGCTGAGTAGCTGCGAGTTGCCATGGGACAGGGTGGCACGCCCAGGCGCATCCGGGCAGGTCGAAACGGGACCGTCGGTCCACCGCGAACCACCCCCGGTGGTGGTGACTAGGCTCGCAGCCGTGAGCACTTCGCACCCGCAGTCCCTCGTCCCCACCCCTGCCGTCCTCGCGGAGGCGCCCGTCCTGGCGCACTACGTGCGTGGCGGGTTCGTGGAGTCGGCGCACCGCGCATCGGTCGCCGCGACCGGGCCGGACGGGTCGTCCCTGATCGCGCTCGGCGCCGTCGACGACCCGATCTTCCCGCGCTCGTCCAACAAGCCGATCCAGACGCTGGCCATGGTCCGCGCGGGTCTGCGGATGCCGGGCGAGTGGCTCGCGCTCGCGTCGGCGAGCCACTCGGGCGAGGACTTCCACGTCGAGGCGGTGCGCGCGATGCTGCACTCGGCCGGGCTCACCGAGGCCGCCCTGCAGAACACCCCCGACTACCCCGTCAACGAGGCCGCGCGAGAGGCCGTCATCCGGGCGGGGGGCACCAAGCTCCCGATCACCCAGAACTGCTCGGGCAAGCACGCGGCCATGCTCGCGACCTGCGTGGTCAACGGCTGGGACACCGAGGGCTACCGCGAGCCGGGCCACCCGCTGCAGCAGGTCATCGCGTCGACGCTGTCCGAGCTGACCGGAGACGAGATCAGTGCCGTCGCCGTCGACGGGTGCGGAGCCCCCGTCATGGCCGTGACCCTCGCGGGCCTCGCCCGCGCGTTCGGTCGCCTCGCCTCCGCGGAGCCGGGCACGGCCGAGGCCGAGGTCGCGGACGCGATCCGCAGCCACCCGGCATACCTCGGTGGTTCCGACCGCGACGTGACCGCGCTCATCCAGGGCACGCCCGGACTCATCGCCAAGGACGGCGCCGAGTCCGTGTATGCCGTGGGGCTGGCCGACGGGCGCGGGGTCGCCGTCAAGGTCGCCGACGGCTACCCGCGGGCCAAGCCGGTCGTCCTCGCCGCCGCGCTGCGTCGCCTCGGACTCGAGTCGCCGGCCCTCGCCCAGCTCGAGAGCTCCCCGGTCCTCGGCCACGGTGAGCCCGTCGGCGCCATCGTCGCCGTCAACATCTGAGCCGACGTGCGCGCGGTCCTGCAGCGGGTCACCCGCGCCTCGGTCTCCGTCGAGGGCGAGGTCACCGGGGCGATCGACCGCCCGGGGCTCCTCGCGCTGGTCGGCGTCACGCACGACGACGGAGCCGAGCAGGTCGACACGATGGCCCGCAAGATCAGCGAGCTGCGGATCCTCCGGGACGAGCGCTCCGTCCTCGACGAAGGGGCGCCGGTGCTGGTGGTCAGCCAGTTCACGCTCTACGCCGACACCCGCAAGGGGCGGCGTCCGTCGTGGAACAACGCTGCGCCGGGTCCGGTCGCCGAGCCGCTGGTCGAGCAGCTCGTCGTGGCGCTGCGCGACCGAGGCGTCGAGGTGGCGACCGGCCGGTTCGGGGCGATGATGGAGGTCACGCTCGTCAACGACGGGCCGGTGACCTTGGTCGTCGACGTCTGACCCTTAGGCTGTCCTCATGTTCAACGGACTCTTCACCGCCCAGGGCATCGTCACCCTGCTGCTGGGGTTGGCGGCGTTCGCCATGGAGGTGTTCGCGCTCGTCGATGCGCTGCGGCACCGGCCTGACGCGTTCGTCGCGGCCGGCAAGCGGACGAAGCAGTTCTGGTCGATCATCCTCGGGGTGGCCGTGCTCGTCGGGTTCGTGTCGGTCGGCAGCGGGCTGATCTTCTCGATCGGCCTCATCGCCGTCGTGGGTGCCGCGATCTACCTCGCCGACGTGCGGCCGGCGCTGCGCCAGGTCAGCGGACGCGGCGGCTCCCAGCACATGGGTCCATACGGCCCGTGGTGATCCCGGAGGAGGCTGGCGTGTCCGACATCCGTGACCCCCGGGACTCGATCTTCACCGTCGAGCGCCCGTGGGGGAACTTCCAGCAGTTCGTCTCGAACGAGCGCGTCACGGTCAAGATCATCACCGTCGAGCCCGGACACCGGCTGTCGCTGCAGACCCACGACCACCGGGGTGAGTTCTGGCAGGTGCTCGACGTGCCGATCGAGGTCACGGTCGGCGAGCGCACCTGGAGTGCCCAGCCCGGTGAGTCCGTGTGGGTGCCGTGCAACGCGGTCCACCGGATGGCCAACAAGGGCGACCAGTCCGCGCGCCTGCTCGAGATCGCGTTCGGCGACTTCGACGAGGCCGACATCATCCGCCTCGAGGACGACTACGCCCGCTGACGTGGCGTTCACCCAACCCCTGCTAGCAGAACGTGCGTGAATGTGGACAGGTTGCAACCTGTCCATCTTCAGCCAACCCGTGCTAGCAGGGGTTAGCTCAACGGCGCGACGGCGGCCCAGTCGACGGTGAGCTCACCCAGCCGCCACCGGCTGGGACCGTCCAGCAGGGGCCAGCCCTCGTCGCGCGCCGCCTGGGCGGTGGCCAGGAACCGCTGCCGTATGCCGAAGCTCGCCTGGTGTGAGGAGCGCGCCCAGGCGCGGTCGAGGGTCTCCAGCCAGGCGTGCACCGGCTCAGCGGGGACGTTGCGGTGGATGAGCGCCTTGGGCAACCGCTCGGCGATGTCCGAGGGGGTCGCCAGGCCACGCAGCCGCCAGCTCAGCGTCAGCGACACCGGTCCGTCGCGGCCCACCGCAACCCACGTCGCGAGCCTGCCGAGCTCATCGCAGGTGCCGTCGACCAGCAGCCCGTCGGGGGCGAGCCGCCCCTGCACCGTGGCCCATGCGGCGAGGACCTCCGACTCGTCGTACTGGCGCAGCACGTTGAAGGCCCGCACGACCGTCGCGGCGCGCCCCGGGCCGAGGGGGATCTCGAAACCCCCCAGCCGGAACGACAACCCGGGTCGCTCCAGCGGCCGGCCACGCTCCACCCGGTCACGGTCGATCTCGATGCCCACGACCTCCACGTCGGCGCGCACCCGACTCAACCGGTCGTGCAGCTCCACCGCGGTGACCGGCGACGCCCCGTACCCGAGGTCCACGACGACCGGAGGGGTGGGTGACCGTCGCAGCCGCCAGGCCTGCGGTCCGGCGAGCCAGCGGTCGACGCGGCGCAACCGGTTCGGGTTCGTGGTGCCGCGCGTCACCGTGCCGACGGGTCGTGGGTTCGCCGTGCCGACGGGTCGTTGCTGACCCACGCGTCCGACCACGCGGGAAGCCTACGCGGGGACGCGGCTTAGGGTGAGCAGGTGATCCGACGTGGCCAGGACGTGAGCCGCAGCATGGTCGCGCTGGTCGCGTCGCTCACGGCCCTGGCGTTGCTGGGTCTGGTGACCCGGGCACCCCAGTGGCTCGGTCGCGACGGCGGGTTCGACGACGTGGAGCCCGGGCTGCTCACGGTCTCGCAGGACGCCAAGGGCGTGGCCACCCTCGGGGGAGGCGTCTCGGTGTCGCTGTACGACGACGGCCTGCGCATCACGCGGGGCAGCGACCTGCTCCTGCAGACGGTCATCGGTGGTGCGTTCCTCTCGGTCGTCGAGGGGCAGGCGACCGGTTCCGGCGACGACACCAAGGAGGACATCGAGCACGAGCTGTCCGACGTGCAGGTGGACCAGCTGGTCTTCCTGCCGGGGCGTGCCGCCTACGTCGGGACGGTCCACGGCGACGGGCGGAGCCTGCCGTTCACGTTGCAGGTCGAGCTCGCGGGGTCGGTGCTGCGGGTCGCCGCCGCCGTCGACGGCGCCGACGGGGTCGTGTTCCACCTCGACCACGTGCCCGACACCGTCGGCATACGACCCGCGCTGCGGCCCGTCAACCTGCGCGGCCGGGCGAGCTGGATGAGTCCCAGCGCGCCCGCCGGTCAGGCGGCGTACCGCACGATGCTCGGCACCGACGTCGGTGCCGGCCCCCAGGGCGTCGCGCGCGGCGTCGACGTGCGCTCCACCGGCCGCACCGACGTGCACGTCTGGAGCGACGGGGCGTACCTCACGGTGTCCTCCCAGGCGAGACGGCACCCCAGCGCCGAGTGAGCCCCGCGGCGCTCGTGGCAGACTCACGAACATGACGTCCTGCGAAAGCATCAAGCGGGTCCTGATGCTCAGCGTGCACACGTCTCCGCTCGAGCAGCCCGGCACGGGCGACGCCGGCGGGCTGAACGTCTACGTCGTCGAGGTGGCCCGTGAGCTCGCCCGGCGTGACATCGAGGTCGAGGTCTTCACCCGGACCACCACGGCCGACCTGGACCCGACCGTCGAGCTCGAGCCGGGCGTGCTGGTCAGGCACGTGACGGCCGGGCCGTACGAGGGGCTGGGCAAGGAGGACCTCCCGGGCCAGCTGTGCGCCTTCGCGGCGGGGGTCATGCGAGCCGGGGCCCACGAGCCCGAGGGCCACTACAGCCTCGTCCACTCCCACTACTGGTTGAGCGGGCAGGTGGGCTGGCTGGCCGCTGACCGGTGGCAGGTGCCGCTCGTGCACACCATGCACACGATGGCCAAGGTCAAGAACCTCCACCTCGCCGAGGGCGACGCCCCGGAGCCACTGGGGCGCGAGATCGGCGAGCAGCAGGTCGTCGAGGCCGCCGACCGCATCATCGCCAACACCCTGGGCGAGGCGCACGAGCTCGTCGACCTGTATGGCGCGGAGCCCGAGAAGGTGGTCGTGGTGCCTCCCGGGGTCGACCTGTCGTTGTTCTCCCCCGGCGACCCCCGCGCGGCGCGGGCGGCAGTGGGCCTGCCCCAGGACGCCAAGGTGCTGCTGTTCGTCGGGCGGATCCAGCCGCTCAAGGCACCGGAGGTGCTGGTCAAGGCGGCAGCCGAGCTCCTGGCGCGCAACCCCGACTGGCGCGGTGAGCTGGTCGTGGCTGTCCTCGGGGGACCCAGTGGCTCCGGCCTCGCCCACCCGCACGGACTGCAGGAGCTGGCCGAGGGTCTCGGGATCAGCGCCCAGGTGCGGTTCGTGCCGCCGGTCGAGCGCACCGAGCTCGCGCAGTGGTACCGCGCGGCCGACCTCGTCGTGGTGCCGTCGCACTCGGAGTCGTTCGGGCTGGTCGCGGTCGAGGCGCAGGCCTGCGGCACCCCGGTCGTGGCCGCCGACGTCGGTGGTCTGCCCACTGCGGTGGGCGACGCCGGAGTGCTCGTCGACGGACACGACCCACACGTGTGGGCGCTCACCATCGAGGAGCTCCTGCTCGACCCGGACCGTCGAAAGGCCTTGTCCGACAAGGCAGTTGCCCATGCGGCACTGTTCGGATGGGACCGCACGACGGAGCGCCTGCTCGAGGTCTACGTCGAGGCGTGCCGAGCGCGGGGACGTGGCGGGCTCAACGCAGCCCCGTCACCGAACGGCTCCCTCGTCGGCATCCCCTCGGCGGTCGTCCCGTGAGCGAGGCGCAGGACCTGGCAGCCACCGTGACGGCCTACCTCGACGAGGCCGGTGTCGAGTGGGAGCAGGGTGCCCGTGACGGCGAGTTCGTCGTGACACTGCCCGGCGAGAAGAAGCTCAAGACCGTCGCCTCCCTGGTGGCCGGGCCGGACGCGTTGTCGGTCTCGGCGTTCGTCATCCGCAACCCGGACGAGGCGCACGAGAGCTTCTACCGCTACCTGCTGCGCAAGAACCTCCGCCTGCCCGGTCTCGCCTACTCGGTCGACGGGTCCGGGGACGTCTACGTCACCGGACGCCTGCCCGCGGCAGGCGTCGACGCGGCATACCTCGACCAGCTCCTCGGGGTGCTCCTGGAGGCCGCGGACGCCCACTTCAACGAGCTCCTGGCGATCGGCTTCATCTCGAGCATGCGCAAGGAGTGGGACTGGCGGGTCTCTCGGGGGGAGTCGCTGCGCAACCTCGAGGCGTTCCGCTCGATCCTGCAGCGCGAGGGCGACCCCGGTCCCGACCATCCCGGCTGACGACGAGTCGACCGGCTGCGCGGTGATGGGACGTCGCTAGGCTGACGCCATGGCCTACACGTTGATCCTGCTCCGTCATGGGCACTCCGACTGGAATGCCAAGAACCTCTTCACCGGCTGGGTCGACGTCGACCTCAACGACCAGGGTCGCGAGGAGGCCGTCAACGGCGGAAACCTGTTGAAGGACAAGGGAGTTGTGCCCACCGTCGTCCACACCTCGGTACTGCGCCGTGCGATCACGACCGCCAACCTCGCCCTCGACGCCGCAGACCGCCACTGGATCCCGGTGCGTCGCGACTGGCGGCTCAACGAGCGGCACTACGGCGCCCTGCAGGGGCTCGACAAGGCGGCCACGCGTGACAAGTACGGCGACGAGCAGTTCATGCTCTGGCGACGGTCGTTCGACACCCCGCCGCCGCCGATCGAGGCCGGGTCCGAGTTCGACCAGACCGGAGACCCGCGCTACGCGGGTATCGAGGTGCCGCGCACCGAGTGCCTGAAGGACGTCATCGCGCGGATGATGCCGTACTGGGAGGGTGCGATCCAGGACGACCTCAAGGCCGGCGAGACGGTGCTCATCACGGCCCACGGCAACAGCCTGCGCGCCCTCGTCAAGCACCTCGACCAGATCAGCGACGAAGACATCGCAGGCCTGAACATCCCGACGGGCCAGCCGCTGGTCTACACCCTCGGTGACGACTTCATGCCGACCAAGCCGGGGGAGTACCTCGACCCGGAGGCCGCGGCCGAGGCGGCTGCGGCCGTCGCCAACCAGGGCCGCTGACCCAGCCCGGCTGCGCCCCTCAGGGCGTGCCTGCGAAGGGGTCAGCCGTGGTGGAGGTGCCCACGGGGTAGCGGCCCAGCAACACACCGGCTGTGTCGCGGACCTCGACCTGGTAGTGCTCGAGGAACGCGGAGTACGGGACGTCGACGAGGTCGGCCCGCGCAGTCCCAGCCGCCAGGGGCACCACCGTCGAGCTGGGCCAGCTGGAGGGGGCGTCGGAGACGAGCCGGATTGCGGCCCCCGATCCGGCGAAGACCTGGACCAGGGTGGTGGAGCCGGTCTTGCCTGCCTCGCCGTTCCCGCCGGCAAGGACGAACGGCCTCGTGCCGGCAGTGCGGGCATCGAGGGGCGTGGACATCTCCAGCTCCATGCCCTGGAATCCGTCCTTGACCTGGCGGACCAGCTTGGCAGTCCTCAGTACCTGCCCGCCGGAGAGGTGTGAGTGCCCGACGTAGAGCTGGACGTCGGATCCGGGCTCGAGCGCTTCAGGTAGCCCCACGGCCGCTGCCACCCGCGCGTCGACGGGGCCTGCGTAGACGGCCTCGGTGCGGATGCCTTCGCTCGGGATGCCGAGCTGCATGGCGACGACGTCCCGGGCAAACGTGTCCATGCTGGTGCGGAACGCCTCGCCCCTGCAGTCACCGCAGTGGGAGGCGCCGCGGTCGTCGCCGTCCACCGGGTGCCCGACGCGGAACGCGGACGGTCGGCCGTACCCGCTGATCCGGGTGCGCAGCAGGACGGCGCCGAGGGGCAGCCGGCTCATGCCGTCCCGCAGGGTCACGGTCCGCCAGTCGCGGGTGACCGTGCCGTCGAGCTTGACCCGTGCGTGGTCGGAGACCTCGGCGGTGCGGACCTGGGGGCGGGCCAGGATGAGGGTCTGCGACTGGTCGACGGTGAGCGTGAGGAAGACCCCTGCGAACTGGTCGCTCGCATCGCCCTTCAGCGTGAGGTCCATCCGGGAGGCCGGCGCACCAGCGTCTCCCTCGACGAGGGCAAGCTGGCGCTGGTCGGGGTCGACGATGAAGGCCACACGCCTGGAGGCGATGTCGTCGATGAAGATGACCCGCCCGCCCCCGAGCTCGCCGACCGCCCTGACGAGGTCCGCATCGCCGCTGAGGCCGCCGCGGATCGGCCAGGTGGCGAGGGAGGCCCAGCGAGGGTCGCTCGGACCCGGCACGGGGGCAGTGTGCCTCGCAGGTGTCGTGGTGCGGTCGCCGATCGAGTGCCCCAGCGCGGGGATCGCCACGGCGATCGCCGCCATGGCTGCCATCGCTGCAAGAGCTGCGCCTCGGCGCCTTCGGTGGCTCACCGCGATCGCGCCGCTCACCCGCTCGTAGGGGTCGTGCGTCCGTGAGCCCACCTCGTCGGCGCGGGCGGCCAGCGCCTCGCGCAGCTGGGTCTCGATGCTCATGCCAGGCTCCTCTCGCCGGTGTCGCTGTCCGCGTGGTCGGGACCGTCGTGGTCAGCGCCCGGGTCGTCGCTGCCCCGCAGCGCCGACCTCAGTCGGTCCAGCCCGCGCGACGACTGGCTCTTCACGGACCCGACCGACATCCCGAGGGCCGCCGCGGTGTCCGCCTCGGACAGGTCGTCGAAGTAGCGCAGCACGACGACCGCGCGCATTCGCGGCGGCAGCCCCAGGACTGCCTGCGCGATCTCGTCGCGCGTGTCGAAGGCGGCGAACGCGTCGCCGGGGGCACGGTCCGCGTGGTGGGGCACCTCACCGAGCGTCTCGGCGACCCGGCGTCGGCGCCACCACGAGGCGGACTCGTTGGCCAGCGCCGCGCGGGTGTAGGCGTAGGGCGACTCGACCGACGCGATGTGCGACCACCGCCGATGGACCTTGACCAGCGTGGTCTGCACGAGGTCCTCGGCCCGGCCGCGGTCACCGGTCAACAGGTACGCCGTGCGGACGAGCTGGTCCCACCGGGCTCGGACGAAGCGCGCGAACTCGTCCTCCGTGGCGTCCACGGCGACCCTCCCCTCCGTGGTGAGCTCGGCCGCCATGACCCCCGCGCTCACGTTCCCTGTGCCCACGACCCCTAAGACGCGGGTCAGTGTGCCCGAGGTTGAGAGGTCTCGGGACTTTCTGTGCCGTGGAGGCGCACGCGGCGTCGCCGCGTCCCGCCCCGAGCACGAGGAGGGGCCCGGTATGCCGCCCCCACGGCATACCGGGCCCCCTCGGGAGCGGGGACTCAGTGCCCGGAGGCGCGGTCCTCCTGCTCCTCGTGGTCCTCGGCGACATCCCACTCACCGGTGACCAGGTAGACGACGCGGTGGGCGACGGAGACGGCGTGGTCGGCGAATCGTTCGTAGTAGCGACCCACCAGGGTCATGTCGACGGCGGTCTCGGTGCCGTGCGCCCACGAGCCGCCGCCGAGGTGGCTGAACAGCTCGCGGTGCAGGTCGTCCATGGCGTCGTCGTCGCGCTCGAGCGTCTTGGCGTCCTCGACGTCCTTGGCGGCGATGACCGAGCCCGCCTTGGCGACGATGCGCTCGGCCACCTGCCCCATCTGCAGGATGGTGGCGCGCAGCTCGGCGGGGACGGCGGACTCGGGGTAGCGCAGCCGCGCGACCTTGGCGACGTGGCGGGCGAGGTCACCCATCCGCTCGAGGTCGGCGCTCATCCGCATCGCGGTGACGACCATGCGCAGGTCGGTGGCGACCGGCTGCTGCCGGGCGAGCAGGTCGATGGACCGGGCGTCGAGGTCCTCGCGCAGCCGGTCGAGCTCCTTGTCCGCCTCGATCACCGACTCGGCCAGCTGGATGTCGGCGTCGAGGAGGGCCGTGGTGGCCCGGGACATCGCGGACCCGGCCAGTCGGGTCATCTCCACGAGCTGGTCGGAGATGGTGTCGAGGTCCTCGTGAAAGGCGTCGCGCATGGGTTCCCTAGGGTCTGGGCACGGGGTCGTGCCATCGAACGTGCGAGCCGAGGCTCCCACGAAGCAGTGAACGCGTGGGTGAACTCAGGTGAACATCTGGAGACGCCCCTGCGTGGGAGGGGCCCGGAGTGTGCGAGGGGACCTGCGTGGTTGCGTACATTTGTGGACGTGGATGCGACCAGCGCTGCCGTCTTGGCCGGGTTCGCCGGGCTGCTGACCGGTGTGCTCGCGGTCGTCGCCGTCCGCTACTCCGAGCGCCAGCAGAAGACCATGCCCCCGGTCGAGCCCGACCCGACTGCTCTGCCCGCCGGCGTCGCCGACGTCCTGGCCGTCCTGCGGTCCAGCGGCATCGTCGTCGACTCGGCCGATGCGGTCATCAACAACTCCCCCTCGGCGGTCACCTACGGACTCGTCCGGGGCCGCGAGCTCGTGCACAAAGAGCTGCGCCACCTGGCCCGCCAGGTGCGCCGCGACGGGGTCATCCGCGAGGCCAAGCTCGAGCTGGCGCGCGGTCCCCTCGGCCAGGGTCGCTCGATCATGCACGCCCGGGTGGCCCCGCTGGGCAGCAGCCACGTCCTGCTCCTCGTGGAGGACAACACCCAGGCCCACCGGGTCGAGGAGGTCCGGCGCGACTTCGTCGCCAACGTCAGCCACGAGCTCAAGACTCCCGTCGGTGGCCTCGGGCTGCTCGCCGAGGCAGTGCTCGACGCCAAGGACGACCCGGTGGCCGTCGAGCGGTTCGCCAGCCGCATGCAGGTGGAGAGCGCCCGGCTGGCCCGGCTGGTCAAGGAGATCGTCGACCTGTCCCGCCTGCAGGTGGCCGACACCCTGCATGAGCCCCGCCTGGTCGACGTGACCACCGCGGTGCACGAGGCGATCGACTACTGCCGGGTGGGGGCGGACGCCAAGCAGATCGAGATCGTCGAGTCGTGCGCGCCGGACCTCAAGGTCTTCGGTGACGAGGACCTGCTCGTCACGGCGGTGCGCAACCTGGTCGGGAACGCGGTGGCGTACTCCGACCCCGGCAGCCGTGTCGCGGTCGGTGGCCGGGCGTCGGACGGGATGGTCGAGATCACCGTCGCCGACCAGGGTCAGGGCATCCCCGCGGACGAGCAGACCCGCATCTTCGAACGCTTCTACCGGGTCGACGACGCGCGCTCGCGGGCGACCGGTGGCACGGGGCTCGGGCTCGCCATCGTCAAGCACATCTGCGCCAACCACGGCGGCGACGTCACCGTGTGGAGCGAGGAGGGGCGCGGGTCGACGTTCACGATCCGTCTGCCCGCGGCAGCCGACCGCACCGTGGGACAGTCGGACCACTCGCCAGAGTCCCAGCGCAAGGCCGTCGCACCGGTCGGCCGACAAGGAGAAGACGACGCATGACCCGCATCCTGGTCGTCGAGGACGAAGTGTCGTTCTCGGACCCGCT
This sequence comes from Pedococcus sp. P2_E4, assembly GCF_056403935.1. Classification (NCBI taxonomy): domain Bacteria; kingdom Bacillati; phylum Actinomycetota; class Actinomycetes; order Micrococcales; family Intrasporangiaceae; genus Pedococcus; species Pedococcus sp. P2_E4. The sequence continues at coordinate 204,844 of NZ_JBFUEO010000001.1, forward strand.
GTCCTACCTCCTGCGCCGCGAGGGCTACGAGGTCGCCGTCGCCGAGACGGGTCCGGACGCCCTCGAGGACTTCGACCGCGCTGGTGCCGACCTCGTGCTGCTCGACCTGATGCTGCCGGGCCTGTCCGGCACGGAGGTGTGCCGGGCGATCCGGCAGCGCTCGAACGTGCCGGTGATCATGCTGACCGCCAAGGACAGCGAGATCGACAAGGTGGTCGGGCTCGAGATCGGGGCGGACGACTACGTCACCAAGCCCTACTCGTCGCGCGAGCTGCTGGCCCGCATCAAGGCGGTCCTGCGTCGACTGTCCGAGCCAGAGGACCTGCTGCCGGCCACCATCGAGTCGGGGCCGGTGCGCATGGACGTCGAGCGGCACATCGTCACGGTGCGCGGCGAGGCGACCCAGCTGCCGCTCAAGGAGTTCGAGCTGCTCGAGATGTTGCTGCGCAACACCGGCCGGGTGCTCACCCGGATGCAGCTCATCGACCGGGTCTGGGGCAGCGACTACGTCGGTGACACCAAGACGCTCGATGTCCACGTCAAGCGGTTGCGCGCCAAGATCGAGACCGACCCGGCCGATCCCCGGCACATCGTGACCGTGCGGGGGCTCGGCTACAAGTTCGAGGTCGCCTGACCGTTGGCCGCGTCAGCGGCCCTCGGAGCAGGCCGCCCGGGCCCAGGGGCTCAGCTGCTGGTCGCCGTCGCGGTCGCCGTTGCCGACGGCGACTCGGTGGGGGTGGCCTCGGCCGTGGGCGACTCGGTGGGCGACTCGGTGGCCGTCGCCGTCGGCGTCGAGGTCGTGGGCGGGGCCGTGGGCTTGAGGGTCGCGTAGGCCCCCGCGGCCGCCACGACGGGAACCACGACGACCGCCGCAGGTGCCGACGCAGACTGAACCGTGAGGGTGATGACGTCACCCGGCGACACCGGGAGGTTGGGCAGCTGCACCTGCGTGGAGCCCGAAAGTCGTTCCTGCGAATAGGCCGGGGCCTCGGCGTAGACCGGCGGCGAGTCCGGTGCCGCGAACGCGACCCGCTCGGCCGTGCCACTGGTGTTGCTCATCGAGGCGGACAGCACGCCCGGCTCTCCCTTGGCGGTGGCGATGACCACCAGGTCTCGCAGCTGCACAGCCCCGAGGTCGACGGGCACACCATCGGCGGCCACGTAGGTCACGTCGGTCTGGATCGGCGACTGCGTCTGGCAGCCCGACAGGGCCAGCCCGGCGCCGAGCGCACCGACGGTCAGCAGGACGCGCACGGGCCGGCGCGAGGACAGGGAACGGCCGGCAGCGGAGCGGGCCAGCGGGGTTCGGCGCATCACGCAGCACAGCCTAGCGGCACCGTCGCAGAGTGCGCGCACCCGTGCGCGTTGCATGGAAATGGCCATTCTGTCAAGACCGAATTCGTTGCCCCGCAATGGGTTTGTGAGGCTCTGACCTGCGCAAATGCTTTCGCGTTGGCTTTCGTGACCTCGGCGTGTCGTGATATTCTGAGGGTCGCGAAAGGGGAAAACAGCAGATGGTTTTCAAGGTCGGCGAGACGGTCGTGTACCCCCACCACGGGGCTGCACTGATCGAAGAAATCAACACCCGCACGATCAAGGGCGAGGAGAAGATCTACCTCAAGCTCAAGGTGGCCCAGGGCGACCTGACGATCGAGGTTCCCGCAGACAACTGCGAGGACATCGGCGTCCGGGACGTCGTCGGACAGGAGGGCCTCGACAAGGTCTTCTCCGTTCTGCGCGCACCCCACACCGAGGAGCCGACCAACTGGTCGCGCCGCTACAAGGCCAACCTCGAGAAGCTCGCCTCCGGCGACGTGATCAAGGTGGCCGAGGTCGTCCGCGACCTGTGGCGCCGGGACAAGGACCGCGGTCTGTCCGCCGGCGAGAAGCGCATGCTGGCCAAGGCCCGTCAGATCCTCGTCTCCGAGCTCGCGCTCGCTGAGAAGACCAACGAGGACAAGGCCGAGGCCATCCTCGACGAGGTGCTCGCCTCCTGAGCGTTGCCGTCGTCCTCGTTGCAGGAGGGCAGGGCACACGGCTCGGCGCAGCCGAGCCCAAGGCGTTCGTCAGCCTTGCGGGTATGCCGTTGCTCGAGCACGCGCTCCAGCGCGCCCTCGGTGCGACGGAGGTGTCACACGTGGTCGTCGTCGCGCCCGTCTCCCACCTCAGGGAGGCGGGCGCGATCGCGTCCCGCAGCGTGCGCCCCGGTGACGTCGACGTCGTGGCCGGTGGCGTCGAGCGCACCGACTCGGTGGCAGCCGGACTTGCTGCCCTGCGACCTGGCGCCAGGATCGTCCTGGTGCACGACGCCGCCAGAGCCCTCGCGCCGTCGACCCTCTACTCCCGGCTCGTCCGCGAGGTGCAGGGCGGGCACCCGGCCGTGATCCCCGGCATACCGGTCTCGGACACGATCAAGGTCGTCGATGCCTCCGGTCAGGTGACGGGCACCCCGGAGCGCGCGTCGCTGCGGGCGATCCAGACGCCGCAGGCCTTCCTGCGAGAGGTCCTGGAGCGTGCCCATGCAGCTGGCGCACAGGCCACGGACGACGCCGCCCTCGTCGAGCGAGTCGGCGGCCACGTCCTGGTGGTCGACGGGGACCCGTTGGCCTTCAAGGTCACCACGCCCGACGACCTGGCCCAGGCCGAGCGCCACCTCGCCTGACGACCCCGGGACGCTGGTGACCGGGTGACCGAGTGACCGACTGACCCGCGGGCGACCCCGTGAGGCGCTGCGACGAGCCTCGGCCTAGCGGGTCAGGGCCGCGACGACCTCGTCCCACGTGGTGACCGGCCCATCGGGGGCGGGCGCGTGGAGGGTGCTGATCCAGCCGTCGACCAGCCGGCCGCGCTCGACCAGCAGGTCCGGCACGAAGGTCGGCACCGGGAAGCCGGCGCGCCACACTGCCTTCGCGCTGCCCCAGTTGCCGTCGTGCGCCTCCCAGCGGACCGTCTGCCAGCCGAGCACGTCGAAGGCGTAGCGCACGACCACGCGCACGGTGTCCGACATGACCCCGCGGCCACGGAAGTCCTGGTGCGTCGCATAGCCCACGGACCCAGCCCCGACGTCGACCGGCATGACGCGCAGGTCGATCGACCCGGCATACCTGCCCTCCACCTCGATGGCCCACGAGATCTGCTCGGCGGAGGGGGCGGTGAACTCGGTGACGTACTCGATCGCCATCTGCCGGGTGTAGCCCAGCGGGACGGTGGTGAACCGCTGCGCCAGCGGGTCGACGGCGCGCTCGAGCACGCTGTCCGCGTCGTCGATGCCGTGCGGTCGCAGGGTCACCAGGTCGCCGGTGAGGACGGGGATCGGCAGTGGCTCGCTCATACGGCGCAACGCTAACCGCCCGGTGGGGGAGGGCTCACCTGGATATCGGCGGTCCGGGTGGTTGGATGGCAGGCATGGGGACCACCGGTGTGCCACGGACTGGCGTGGGCGTCGACGTGCACGCGTTCGCCCCCGAGGGGTCGGACCGCGAGCTGCGGGTGGCTGGGCTGGGCTGGCCGGGTGAGCGCGGGCTCGACGGGCACTCCGACGCCGACGTCGCCTGCCACGCGGCGTGCGACGCGTTGTTCTCGGCCGCCGGGATCGGTGACCTCGGGGTGCACTTCGGAACCGACCGCCCCGAGCTCGCCGGGGCCTCCGGTCTCACCCTGCTCGCCGAGGCAGCCCGTCTCGTGCGCGACGCGGGCTTCGAGATCGGCAACGTCGCCGTCCAGGTCATCGGCAACCGCCCCAAGATCGGCGCCCGCCGTGCGGAGGCGCAGGACGTCATGTCGACTGCCATCGACGCGCCAGTGTCCCTGAGCGGCACCACCACGGACGGGCTCGGCCTGACCGGGCGGGGCGACGGCATCGCGGCCATCGCCACGGCGCTCGTCGTCCCCACCACCTGACGTACCTCGCGACCCAGCGCCCGACCCCACCGCCTCACCTGGCCCCGTCCACACCGCAGTCTCTCGACCGAGGAGTTCGCAGCATGCCGCAGACCGTCAAGGGAGTCATCGCCCGCAGCAAGGGAGCCGACGTCGAGCTGGTCGACATCGTCGTGCCCGACCCGGGCCCAGGCGAGGCAGTCGTCCAGGTCCAGTCCTGCGGGGTGTGCCACACCGACCTGCACTACCGCGAGGGCGGGATCAACGACGAGTTCCCCTTCCTGCTGGGTCACGAGGCCGCCGGCGTCGTGGAGGCCGTCGGCGAGGGCGTGACCGATGTCGCCCCCGGGGACTTCGTCATCCTCAACTGGCGGGCGGTCTGCGGGCAGTGTCGTGCGTGCGCGAAGGGCAAGCCCTGGTACTGCTTCAGCACGCACAACGCCACCCAGAGGATGACCCTGACGGACGGCACCGAGCTGAGGCCCGCGCTGGGGATCGGGGCCTTCGTCGAGAAGACGCTGGTGGCCGCCGGCCAGTGCACCAAGGTCGACGCCGAGGCCGATGCGGCAGCCGTGGGCCTGCTCGGGTGCGGGGTCATGGCCGGCTTCGGCGCGGCGGTCAACACCGGTGGTGTGGGCCGCGGTGACTCCGTCGCCGTCATCGGCTGCGGCGGTGTCGGCAACGCCGCCATCGCGGGTGCCGTGGTGGCCGGCGCGACCACGATCGTCGCCGTCGACGTCGACGACCGGAAGCTCGAGACGGCCCGGTCGTTCGGGGCCACCCACACCGTCAACGGCAGGAGCGAGGACGTCGTCGAGCGGATCCGCGAGCTGACCGGCGGCTTCGGCGCGGACGTGGTCGTCGAGGCCGTCGGTCGCCCCGAGACCTACGAGCAGGCGTTCTACGCGCGCGACCTCGCCGGCACCGTGGTCCTCGTCGGTGTCCCCACCCCCGACCTGCAGCTCACCCTGCCCATGATGGAGGTCTTCGGGCGCGGCGGCGCGCTCAAGTCCAGCTGGTACGGCGACTGCCTGCCGAGCCGCGACTTCCCGATGCTCGTCGACCTCTACCGGCAGGGCCGCTTCGACCTCGACGCCTTCGTGTCCGAGCGGATCGGGCTGGCCGACGTCGAGGCTGCCTTCGCCAAGATGGAACGCGGCGAGGTCCTGCGTTCGGTGGTGGTGCTGTGATGGCGGAGCACGACCACGACCCCGGTATGCCGTCCATCGCACGGTCCGCGGGCGGGGTGCGGGTCGACCGGGTGGTCACCTCCGGCACCTTCGAGCTCGACGGCGGCAGCTGGGACGTCGACAACAACGTGTGGGTCGTCGGCGACGACCGTGAGTGCGTCGTGATCGACGCGTCCCACGACGCCGAGGCCATCATGGCGGGGGTGGGCGGTCGCACCGTGACCGCCGTCATCTCGACCCACGGGCACAACGACCACGTCAACGCCGTCGGCAACGTTCGCGCCGCCACGGGCGCACCGGCATACCTCCACCCCGAGGACCGGATGCTCTGGGACGTCGTGGTCGACGCGGCCCCCGACCACGACCTGGCCCACGGCCAGGTCCTCACCGTGGGGGACGTCGAGCTCCACGTGGTGCACACACCCGGCCACAGCCCCGGCGCCTGCTGCCTCTATGCCCCCGCGCTGGACGTCGTCTTCACCGGCGACACGCTGTTCAACGGTGGTCCGGGTGCCACCGGCCGGTCCTGGAGCGACTTCCCGACGATCATCGACTCGATCCGCGACCGCCTCCTCACCCTGCCGGACGAGACCGTGGTGCTCACCGGTCACGGCGACGCCACGGTCATCGGCGCTGAGGCACCGCACCTGCGCGAGTGGGTCGACCGCGGCCACTGAGCCCGGCCCGCCGTCGACGGTTCGGGCTGACCGCCCTGCGCAGGTAGCCTTGCGCGCGTGAGTCTTCGCCTGTACGACACCGCCGCGCGTGAGCTGCGCGACTTCACCCCCCTCGCGCCGGGCCGGGTGGGCATCTACATCTGCGGACTCACCACCCAGGCAGCCCCGCACATCGGTCACGTCCGGTTCGCGGTGGCGTTCGACGTGCTGCGCCGCTGGCTGGTCGGCCGTTACGGCTACGACGTGTCACTGGTGCGCAACGTCACGGACATCGACGACAAGATCCTCGCCAAGGCGGCCGATGCGGGTGAGCCGTGGTTCGCGCTCTCCTACCGCAACGAGGTCGCCACCGCTGCTGCCCTCGACAGCCTCGGCGTGCTGCCCCCGACCTACGAGCCGCGCGCCACCGGTCACATCCCCGAGATGGTCACCCTCATGGAGACCCTCGTCGACAAGGGACACGCCTACGCCGCGACCGACGACAGCGGTGACGTCTACTTCGACGTCCAGAGCTACCCCGCCTACGGCTCGCTGACCCACCAGCGCATCGACGACATGGAGGCGGCCCAGGACGCCGACCCGCGGGGCAAGCGCGACCCCCGCGACTTCGCCCTGTGGAAGGGGCGCAAGCCGCACGAGCCGGCCAGCGCCTCGTGGCCCACGCCGTTCGGTGAGGGTCGGCCGGGGTGGCACCTCGAGTGCTCCGCGATGGCGCGCAAGTACCTCGGGGACTCGTTCGACATCCACGGCGGCGGCGTCGACCTGCGGTTCCCGCACCACGAGAACGAGCAGGCGCAGTCGCAGGCGGCGGGTCTCGGCTTCGCGACGTACTGGCTGCACAACGCGTGGGTGACCGTCAGCGGCGAGAAGATGAGCAAGTCGCTGGGCAACTCGCTCCTGGTCGGCGAGGTCACCAAGATCGCCCGCCCCCTGGCGCTGCGCTACTACCTCACGGCCGCGCACTACCGCTCGACCATCGAGTACCACGAGGGGTCGCTGCAGGAGGCCGAGGCCACCGTCGCCCGCATCGAGGGCTTCCTCACCCGCGCCCTCCGGGCGCTGCCCGACGGCACGTCCACGACCCCCGACCCGGCCCACGTCCCCGAGGCGTATGCCGCGGCGATGGACGACGACCTCAACGTCTCGGGGGCGCTGGCGGTGGTCCACGACACCGTGCGTGCCGGCAACACGGCCCTCGACGACGGCGACTCCGAGGGACTCGCGACGGCCTTCTCGGCGGTCGTGGCCATGACTGACCTCCTGGGGGTCAACCCCCTCGACCCGCACTGGGACGGCGGGCCGGACGCGGGCGCCGGCGACGCCGCCGAGGCGCTGGACGCCCTCGTCCGGGTGCAGCTGGACGCCCGCGCCGCCGCGCGGGCGGCACGGGACTTCACGACCGCGGACGCGATCCGCGACCAACTCGGTGCCGCAGGCATCGTCATCGAAGACACGGCGTCGGGAGCGAACTGGTCGCTCGCCCGCCGCGAGAGCTGAGAGGCATCTGATGGCAGGCAACTCCCAGCGTCGCGGGGCAGTCCGCAAGGGCGCGTCGAAGAAGGGCCCGCAGGTCGGCTCGGGCGGCCAGCGCCGTCGCAGCCTCGAGGGCAAGGGGCCGACCCCGAAGGCCGAGGACCGGCCCAAGCACAAGGCCAACCGCATGGCTGCCGCGGCCGAGAAGCGCTCTGGCGGTTCCAGGCCGGGCTCTCGTCCCAGCGCCGGTCGCGGTGCCTCCCGCCGTGGCAAGGCGTCCAGCGAGATCGTCGCGGGTCGCAACTCGGTCGTCGAGGCGCTGCGCGCCGACGTCCCGGTCACCACGATGTACGTCGCGGGCCGGATCGACTCCGACGACCGGGTCCGCGAGGCCCTCAAGATCGCGACCGAGCGGGGCCTGGCGATCCTCGAGACCCCGCGTGGTGAGCTGGACCGCCTCACCGACGGTGCCGTCCACCAGGGCCTGGCCCTCCAGGTGCCCCCCTACGAGTACGCCCACCCCAGCGACCTCGTCGACCCCCAGGCGCCCGGCATCCCGCTCGTGGTGGCCCTCGACGGGATCACCGACCCGCGCAACCTCGGGGCCATCGTGCGTTCGGTGGCCGCGTTCGGTGGCCACGGGGTCGTCGTGCCGGAGCGTCGTTCGGTCGGCATGACCGCCTCGGCGTGGAAGACCTCGGCCGGGGCTGCCACGCGGGTCCCGGTGGCGAGGGCGGCCAACCTCACGCGGGCTCTCGAGGAGTACCGCAAGGCGGGGTTCTTCATCCTGGGTCTCGACATGGAGGGTGACGTCTCGCTGACCGACCTCACCCTCGCGACCGAGCCGATCGTCATCGTCACGGGGTCCGAGGGCAAGGGGCTGTCGCGGTTGGTGCGCGAGACCTGCGACCAGATCGTGTCGATCCCGATGTCGTCGGCTGTCGAGTCGCTCAATGCCGGTGTGGCCACGGGTGTGGCGTTGTACGAAGTCGCACGACGTCGCGCGCTCTGAGCCCCAAACGGGGACGAATCCGGTAGGTTCTGCACCGTCGCGCCCAAGGGGGAGCGTCGCCCACACTTTCCGAAGGGATCCACCGCATGTCTGACTACGGCAACCCGCCTCCTCCGCCGCCGCCCGCGCCGGGCTACAACGCCCCGGCCGTCGGTGGGACCCCGCCGCCCAACTACCTGGTCCTGGCGATCGTCAGCCTCCTGTGCTGCTGGCCGATCGGTATCCCGGCCGTGGTCTTCGCCGCTCGCGTGAACGGCAAGTACGCCCAGGGTGACGTCGCCGGCGCCAACGACGACTCGGCCAAGGCCAAGAAGTTCGCGATCATCGCCCTCGTGCTCGGCATCGTCGGCTCGATCCTCTACGGCATCCTCATCGCCGCAGGTGTCCTCAGCTCGGACAGCGCCACTGGCATGTGATGACCCTCATCGCTCCACGTGCGGCGCCCTCGACCCAGCCGGGTCGGGGGCGCCGCATGCTGTTCCCCTCGCTCGTGGCAGCGGGGTGTGCCGTCGCTGGTGGGGTGGTCTTCGCGGTGGACCCCGAGACGCCGGGGCACTACCCGACCTGCCCGTTCCTCGCCCTCACGGGCTGGTACTGCCCCGGTTGTGGCACCACGCGTGCCCTGCACGCGTTGCTGCACGGTGATGCAGGCCTTGCGCTGCAACGCAATCCGCTCACGGTGGCTGCCCTCGTGGTCCTGGCAGCGGCGTTCGCCCTCTGGTCGCGCCGGCTCTGGCGCGGCGCACCTCGCACCTGGGTCGCCCCGCCCTGGGTGCTGTACGGCCTGCTCGGTGTCATCCTGGCGTTCTGGGCGCTGCGCAACATGCCGGGCTGGACCTGGCTGTCGCCCGCCTGACCCGAGCCTGCGGCCCCTCGTGGGCGCGCGCGGCTACCTCGTGGGCGCCCGCACCACGACGGTGCTCATCACCATGTCGGCGAAGGTCTGTCGCTTGGCGTCCCACAGCGGCCAGAGGTAGCCGATGTAGGCGATCCCGTCGAGGAAGTGGGCCAGCTCGCGGACGAAGCACATGCCCGGACCCATCGGCTGGCCCGTGCGCTCCTCGACGAGCTTGATGCCCATGGCCTTCTTGCCGATGCTCTGCCCGGTGCGGCCCATCCTGAACACGCGGTTCCAGACCTGGATGCCGATCATCAGCAGCACGCCGACCCCGACGAGCGCGACCCCCGCGACGACCATGCCCGTGTTGGTCTCGTCGGGGGACGACCCGCCCGACACCTCGTAGGACGACGTGTCGGGCGACCCCGCGATGATGAGCACGAACCCGACGACGTACGGCACCATGCCGATGAGCTGCAGCAGGCTGTCGATGAGCATGGCCCCGACTCGGGTCCCCCAGCTGGCGAGCGGTCCCCATGGCCCGTCCGCCGCGTGGGCCGGCGGACCGGCATAAGGGTGGCCCTGGCCCTGGCCCTGGCCCTGGCCTTGGGCGGGCGGCTGGGCGGGGCTACCCGGGGCCGGCGGCTGCCACTGCTGTCCGTGCTGGTCGTACGGTGGTTGGTCGGTCATCGTGAGGGTCCCCCCAGGTCGCTCGGTCGTCGCCGGTCACCCTAGCGGGCAGGTGCGCCGACCGGGCGCCGTCGGCGCACCCCGTCCCTCAGCGGTCGTCGAACATCGCCACGACTGGCATCTCGACCGTGTCGACGCCCACCACCGTCGCCTCGTCCGGCTTGCTCGGCAGGACGGTGGACACGTAGTCGCGGATCGCGTCCTCGATGGGCATGTCGTGACCGGCGCGCTCGGAGAGGTACCAGCGGTGCTCGAGGACCTCGTGGAACAGCTCGGCCGGCTCGAGCTTGCCGGCGAGCTCGCGGGGGACGGCGCGCGTGATGGGCTCGTAGATCCTGGACAGCCAGTCGTGCGCGACGAGCTCCTCGTCGTCGTTCTGCCGGTCGGTGCCCGCCCGGAAGGCGTCGAGGTCGTTGAGCAGGCGGCGAGCCTGGTTCTCCTCGACGTCGAGCCCGGTGAGGCGCAGCAGCCGCCGTGAGTGGTGACCCGCGTCGACGACCTTGGGCTGGATCTGGATCGTCGTGCCGTCGAAGTCGGTCGAGATGGACAGCTCGTCGACGTCGAAGCCGAGCTCGTTGAGGCGCCGGATCCGCTCGTCGACGCGCCAGCGGTCGCCTCCCTCGAACCGCTCGAGACCGGTGAGCTCGCCCCACAGCTCCGTGTAGCGCGTGACGATCCGGTTGGAGGTGTCCACGGGGTCCACCCCGGCCTCGAGGAAGCCACCGGCCTCGAGGTCCATCAGCTCCCCGGCGATGTTGACCCGCGCGATGTCGAGGTCGTGCTCGCGTTGGCCGTCGGTGAGCTTCTGGTGCAGCTCGCCGGTCTCGGCGTCGACGAGGTATGCCGCGAACGCACCGGCGTCACGCCGGAAGAGGGTGTTGGACAGCGAGACGTCACCCCACCAGAAGCCGACGAGGTGGAGGCGCACGAGCAGGACTGCCAGGGCGTCGATCAGCCGCGTCGAGGTGTCAGGCCGCAGCGACTGGCTGAACAGGGCGCGGTAGGGGAGCGAGAACTGCAGGTGCCGCGTGATGAGGCACGCGTCCAGCTCGGTGCCGTCGCGTCCCACCCGGCCGCTCACCACCCCGAAGGGCTCCACGCAGGGGAGGTCGAAGCGGTTGAGCATCCGGAGCATCTGGTACTCGCGGGCAGCGATGTCGGCCTTGATCTCCTTGACCGCGAGGACCCGGCCGGACAGCTTGACGAACCGCACGACGTGCCGCGAGATGCCTCGGGGCAGAGCCGCGAGGACCTCCTCCGGCCAGGTCTCCAGTGGCAGCTCCCACGGCAGGTCGAGCATGGCCGGGTCGGGGCGGGCTGCGGTGATCTGGAGGGCCACCCGCCCATGCTCCCAGTGTCTACCGCGGGACGCGACCCACGGTGAAAACCAACTGCCCGAACGGTGGCCGGAATCGGCGTCTCGACGGCCCGGGCGACGGATTCCGGTCCTGACACGCGAGCGGCCGGCACCCCGCGAAGGGGTGCCGGCCACCCGGCATACGAACTGCGGCGGTCAGTCAGCCAGGCGCAGGCCGGTCTGCTCGTCGAACAGGTGAACGTGACCCTGCTTGGGGGCGAGGTGGACGGTCTCACCCTTCTTCGGGGGGCGCCGGCCGTCGACGCGGGCGATGAACGGCTTCTCCGGCGCGTCGGAGTCCTCGTCGGCCTCCATGTGCTGGTGGACCTTCGCGGTGCCGTAGATGTAGGCGTCCGCGCCGAGCTCCTCGACGACGTCGACCACGACGGGGATGCCGCCGCCCTCGGTGGTCAGCTCGAGGTCCTCGGGCCGGACGCCCAGGGTGATGGACTTGCCGTGTGCGGCCGCGAGCACGTCACGGTCGACCGGCATGACACTGCCCGCGACCTTGATCCCGCCATCGGCCACGTCGACGTCGAGCAGGTTCATGGCAGGCGAGCCGATGAACCCGGCGACGAACACGTTGTCGGGGTGGTCGTACATCCGGCGCGGGGTGTCGCACTGCATGAGCAGGCCGTCCTTGAGCACCGCGACGCGGTCGCCCATCGTCATGGCCTCGACCTGGTCGTGGGTGACGTAGACGGTCGTGACCCCGAGGCGGCGCTGCAGCGACGCGATCTGGGTGCGCGTCTGCACGCGGAGCTTGGCATCGAGGTTCGACAGCGGCTCGTCCATGAGGAACACCTGGGGGGAGCGCACGATCGCGCGACCCATGGCGACGCGCTGGCGCTGGCCACCGGAGAGGGCCTTCGGCTTGCGCTCGAGGTACTGCTCGAGGTCGAGGATCTTGGCTGCCTCCTCGACGCGCTTGCGGATCTCGCCCTTGTCGACGCCCGCGATCTTGAGCGCGAAGCCCATGTTGTCGGCGACGGTCATGTGGGGGTAGAGCGCGTAGTTCTGGAAGACCATGGCGACGTCGCGGTCCTTGGGGGACAGGTTGGTGACGTCGCGGTCACCGATCCAGATCTTGCCCGCGTTGACCTCTTCGAGGCCTGCGAGCATGCGCAGGGAGGTGGACTTGCCACACCCGGAGGGGCCGACCAGGACGAGGAACTCGCCGTCCTCGATGTCGATGTTGAGCTTGTTGACAGAGGGCTTGTCGTTGCCGGGGTAGAGGCGGGTGGCCTCGTCGAACTTCACGGTTGCCATGGGCGTCTTTGCCTTTCCTTCACCGGCAGGAACGTGCCGGACGATCCGTTGTAAAGGTGGAGCACCTGTGGACGTCGGTGTCCTCAGGTGAGGTCAGTCTCGCCCACCCGGGCCGTTTGCGCCACTGCCGTGTCGAGGCGTGGAAGCACGGGGTGGAGCACGGTGGAAACGTTTACAGGCCCTCGGGTGCCGCGAGGCGACTGAAAGTTCTTGCAATTTCTTGCTAGGTTCGCGGGTGTGAAGGCGAGACTGGCTGACATCGCGGCGCACGCCGACGTCAGCGAGGCGACCGTGAGCCGGGTCCTCAACGACAAGCCCGGGGTCGCGGAGTCGACCCGCGAGGCGGTGCTCACCTCGCTCGACGTGCTCGGCTACGACCGGCCCAGCCGGCTGCGCCGCCGGTCAGCCGCCCTCGTCGGGCTCATCGTCCCCGAGCTGACCAACCCGATCTTCCCCGCCTTCGCGCAGGTCATCGAGACCTCCCTCGCCCGACACCAGTTCACCCCGGTGCTGTGCACGCAGACCCCCGGCGGCGTGCACGAGGACGACTACGTCCAGATGCTGCTGGACCGCGGCGTCGCCGGCATCATCTACGTCTCGGGCCAGCACGCCGACACGACGACCGACGCCGACCGCTATGTCCGGCTCCGGGAGCGCGGACTGCCGATCGTCCTCGTCAACGGTTACCTCGAGGGCATCGACGCCCCGTTCATCTCCAACGACGACGTCGCCTCGATGGAGCTGTCGCTCACCCACCTCGTGCAGCTCGGCCACACCCAGATCGGCCTGGCCATCGGTCCCGACCGGTTCATCCCCGTGATCCGCAAGCTGCGGGGCTTCCGCGAGTCGATGCAGCGGCTGCTCGGCCGCGACGACGTCGAGTCGCTGATCGAGCGCACGCTGTTCTCGGTCGAGGGCGGCGACACCGCAGGCGCCCGGCTGATCGACAAGGGCTGCACCGCGGTGGTCTGTGGCTCGGACCTGATGGCGCTCGGGGCGATCCGGGCAGCTCGGCGGGCAGGGCTGCGGGTCCCCGACGACTTCTCGGTGGTCGGTTATGACGACTCGCCGCTCATCGCCTTCACGGACCCGCCGCTGACCACCGTGCGCCAGAGCGTGGCAGCCATGTCGGAGGCCGCAGTCAACGCGTTGCTCGACGAGATCGCCGGCGAGCCGGCGCCGCGGGCCGAGTTCGTGTTCCGGCCCGAGCTCGTGGTGCGTGGCTCGACCGGAGCGGTCCGACACCGCTGAGCTTTCCTACCCTCTGCTAGCAGGACTTGGCGAAATGTGGACGGGTTGCAACCTGTCCGGATTTCGCTAATCCCTGCTAGCAGAGGTTGGCGAAATCAGCGCTGGCTGCGCCGCTCGACCAGCAGCGTCAGGGCAGCCGCGACGTCCTCGGGGGAGTCCACCCGGTAGCGGGCCGCCGTCTCGCCGGTGCCGACCTTGACCGTCAGGTCGCGCTCATCCAGCCGCTCGAACGCGTGCTCGTCGGTCACGTCGTCCCCGAAGTACGCGACCGCCGTGGCCCCCACCTCGTCGCGCAGCGCCACGAGGGCGGTGCCCTTGTCGGCCGGCACCACGCTGACCTCGACGACGTGCTTCCCGTGCAGGACGTGCAGGCCGGTATGCCGGGTGGTCACCTCGAGCGCGGCCTCCTCGGCGGCCCCGGCAGCGGAGATGTCGCTCATCCGCCGGGTGTGCAGGACCACCGCCGTCGGCTTGTGCTCCAGCCCCGCACCGGGGTGGGCAGGCAGCAGGGACTCGAGGTCTCGGACCACGGCCTCCAGCGCCGATCGCTGGTCGTGGTCGAGGGCCGTCGTCGCCGTGGCGCTCGTCTGGGCGCCGTGGCTGCCGATGCGGGTGACCGGTGACCCCTCGAGCCCGGTGAGCTCCGTCAGCGTCTCGAGGTCACGACCGGACACCACGGCCGCGTGGGTGCCGGGCATGGCGGCCAAGGACTCGAGCGCCTCGATGGTGCCGGGCAGGGCGCGGGACGACATCGGATCGAGCACCAGGGGGGCCAGGACGCCGTCGAAGTCGGTGGCCACCAGGATGCGCGGCTGGTCGGCGAGCTCGGCCAGGGCGCTGGTCAGCAGTGCGGAGAGCCCTGGCATCAGGCCGGGTCCTTGCCCTTCCCCGCGTGGTGCCGCTCGCGCGCCCGCCGGTCGGCGGTGGCGAGCTCGTCGTCGGCGTTCTGCTCCCGTGACGTCCGTTGGGGCCGGTCGGGTGCGACGGCGAGGGCCTCGAGGAACCGGGACGCCCAGCGCTGCACGTCGTGGTCCGCGACCCGGCGCCGCATGGCCCGCATCAGCCGGCGCTTGTCCTTGTCGGGCGTCTCGATGGCCCGCATGATCGTCTGCTTGAGGCCCTCGATGTCGTGCGGGTTGCAGACGAAGGCCTGGTGCAGCTCGTGGAAGGCTCCTGTGAACTCGGACAGCACCAGCGCGCCGCCCTCGTCGGAGCGACAGGTGACGTACTCCTTGGCCACGAGGTTCATGCCGTCGCGCAGGGGCGTCACGAGCAGCACGTCGGCAGCGAGGAACAGTGCTGCCATCTCCTGACGGGGATAGGAGTGGTGGAGGTACTGGACGGCCGGAGCCCCGATGCGGGAGTGCTCGCCGTTGAGCCGGCCGACCTCTCCCTCGATCTCGTGACGCAGGTCGCGGTACGCGGCGACGCGCTCCCGGCTCGGCGTCGCGACCTGKACGAAGATCTCTCGCGGGGGTGACACGCGGTCCTCGTTCAACAGCTCGCCGTACGCCTTGATGCGGTGACCGATGCCCTTGGTGTAGTCGAGCCGGTCCACGCCGAGCAGCAGGGTGTGGGGGTTGCCGAGGGACTCGCGGATCTCGATCGCCCGCTGCTTGGTCTCGGGCAGGTTGGCCAGCGCCTCGAGGCCGGCGAAGTCGATCGAGATCGGCACCGCGCTGGCGCGCACGCGCCGGGCGTCGTCTCCACGGGAGACCGAGACCGTGTCTCCCTTGGTCGGGAGCCCGAGCAGCTGCCGACACGCGCGGATGAAGTTCTGGGCGTCCGCGACCCGCTGGAACCCGAGGTAGTCCGCGCCGAGCAGCCCCTCGAGCACAGCCCGGCGCCACGGCAGCTGGGCGAACAGCTCGACCGGCGGGAACGGGATGTGGTTGAACCAGCCGATCCGCACGTCCGGACGCAGCTCGCGCACCATCGCCGGCACCAGCTGTAGCTGGTAGTCGTGCACCCAGACCGTGGCGCCCCTGGCGGCGACGTCACAGATCGCCTCGGCGAACCGCCGGTTCACCGCCTGGTATGCCGTGAACCACTGCCGGTGGAACGTCGCCGGGACGATGACGTCGTGGTAGATCGGCCAGAGGGTGTCGTTGCTGAAGCCCTCGTAGTACTGGGCGACCTCGTCCTCCGAGAGCGCCACCGGGCTCAGGTACATCCCGTCGTCGCTGACGAAGGGCTCGGGGGCGTCCCCGGGCTCTCCCGCCCAGCCGACCCAGGCCCCGTCGCGCCCGCGCATGACGGACTCCATCGCCGTGACCAGGCCACCCGGGCTGGTGCGCCAGCTGGCCTCGCCGTCGGGGCCCACGACGCGGTCGACGGGAAGCCGGTTGGCGGCGATGACGAGGTCGAAGGTCGGTGGTCGGCGGGTGGGCGAGGACGTGGAACTGCGCGGCACTGTCGATCATCTCCAGAGGTGGCTGCACCGTCCACCCTAGGGCGCTTCCCCTAGCGTCGGCCCGCGGGCCGGTCTAACGTCTGAGCATGAGGATCTCGGATGTGGTGCGGCGCAAGGGCGACCTGGTGGTGACGGTGCGGCCGGACGAGACCGTGGAGCGGCTGCTCGCGCTGCTCGAGGAGCACAGGATCGGTGCCCTCGTCGTGAGTGAGGACGGCGAGACCGTGGTGGGGATCGTGAGCGAGCGCGACGTCGTGCGTCACCTCCACAAGGACGGGGCGGCGGTGCTCCTGGCGCCGATCTCGCAGATCATGACCGCCGACGTGCGCACCTGTGACCTCGACGTCCCGATCGAGGAGCTCGCCCGCACCATGACCGACGCGCGGATCCGCCACGTGCCCGTGGTGGTCGACGGCAAGCTGCGGGCCATCGTCAGCATCGGTGACATCGTCAAGCACCGGATCGACGAGCTGCAGTCCGAGCGGGACCAGCTCGTGGGCTACATCCAGCAGTAACCCTCCCGGATTCCCCCAGCCGTCTCGCTTACCGTAGGGGCATGACCACGGAGGCGATCGAAGGCAGCGACGGTCACGCCGTCCTGCCCGGCGCGCCGCGTCCGGAGACCCGGATCGGCCCCTACCGGCTCATCCAGCAGCTCGGTGAGGGCGGTATGGGAGTGGTCCACCTGGCCCTCGACCCGCACGGACGCGCGGTGGCCCTCAAGCTGCTGCGGCCGCACGTGGCCCACGACCGCGACGCACGCATCCGACTGGGCCGCGAGGTCGATGTGCTCGGGCGCATCAAGGACCCCCGGGTGGCTGCGGTCATCGACGCCGACCTCGACGGCGACCGCCCCTACCTGGTCACCCGCTACGTCCCGGGCCCGGCCCTCGACGACGTGGTCCGCGAGCACGGCGCCCTGGGGGGCGACCAGCTGCTCCGCCTCGGTCGTGGGCTGGCCGAGGCCCTGCACGCGATCCACGCGGCCGACGTGATCCACCGCGACCTCAAGCCCGGCAACGTCCTCATGCTCGACGACGACCCGGTCCTCATCGACTTTGGGATCGCCCATGTCGCCGACGACGTGCGGATCACCATGACGGGACTCGTCATGGGCACCCCCGGCTACCTGTCGCCCGAGGTGGTCGAGGGGGCGCCGGTCACCGAGGCCACGGACTGGTGGGGCTGGGCCGCGACCTTGGCGTTCGCGGCGAGCGGGGCCCCGCCCTTCGGTCGCGGACCCATGGACCTCGTCCTCAACCGCGTCAGCCGCGGCGAGGCCGACCTGGCCTCGGTCGACCCGAGGCTCGCCCCCCTGCTGTATGCCGCGCTGTCACCCGAGCCCCGTCAGCGGCCCGACGCCGACGAGGTGGTCGAGGCGCTGGAGCGCTACGCCACCGGGCGCCCGGTGACCGCGGCGCTGGCCCTGCCCACCCGTCATACCCAGCCGCTCGCGCAGCCGAGCACGCGCGAGTGGGACCGTCCCGCGGTGGTCCCCCAGGTCGAGCGGCCCCCGCTCGGACCCGTCGCGCTCCCGCCCGACACCGGCGAGCTCGTGCCGTGGGACGAGGACTACCAGCCCGAGGGCGACGAGGTCTCCGACTGGCAGGCCGCGTGGCAGGGCGGCCCCGGTGAACCCGACCCGCGGATCGGGCGGCCGACGCGCACAGGCACCCTCGTGGCCCTGCTGGTCGTGCTCGTCGCTGCCGTCGCGACCTTCCCGGTGGTCGCGGTGACGCTGGCCATCGTCCTGTCGTGGGCGGCGCGGACCGCCGACCGCTCGGTGACCTCGCTCGTGCTGCGCCGCTACAACAAGGGCCGTCGGCGCAGCGACGTGCCGTTCGCGGTCGCCGCGAGCCCCTGGCACCTGGTCATCGGCGCGCTCGCCACCGTCGTCAGCGCCCTGCTGCCGGCGGTCGTGGGCATCTGCGCGGTGTTCAGTTCCGCGCTGGCCACCGTGGCGGTCACGGGTGGGTCTCCCGAACCCAACTCGGCTCCCCACCTCGCGGTCGGCGGGCTGGTAGCCGCCCTCATGGCGTGGTGGGGGCCCGGGGGCTCCGGCCTGCGCCGAGGCACCCGGAGCCTGGTGCGCGGTGTCGTGCCCGGTGCGCGCGCCTCCCAGATCGCGGTCGGGCTCCTCCTGCTGCTGGCTCTCGCCCTCGCGGGCCTGGCCCTCCAGGAAGCCGGCTCCCCGGACTGGTGGCCCACCCAGGCACCGAGCGCGGTGCTCCCCGGGCTCGGCTGATGGCCGAAGGCACCCCAGACCCGAGCCCGCGCCCCGACCCGGGCCCGCCGCACCGGCCACGCCGCCCCGTCCTGCGCAGCAGCCGCATCTGGCGCGGCGAAGAGCTCACCGAGACGATGCCGATGCTGGAGTCGCTGAGGCACTCGCCCTATCGCAACGTGAAGATCCGGCAGGCGGCGGCGGAGGAGCGCGAGGCGCGGGCGGCCCTCGACCTGGCCCTGCGGGTCGGCGAGCTGATGCTGCGGTGCGGGGCGGGGGCGCCGCAGGTCGAGTCGTCGGTCATCGCGGTCGCCGCGGCCGGTGGGCTCGACAACCTCGAGGTCGACATCACCTTGCAGTCACTGCTCATCCAGTGCACGACGACCTCCGGCCTCCCGATCACCATGCTGCGCGTCGTGCGCTCGGCCAGCCGTGACTTCGCCCGGCTGACCGCGGTGCACGAGTTCGTCGAGAGCCTCGTCAGCGAGGGCTACGACCGCGAGGCCGCATCGGCCCGGCTGCGCGAGATCCGCCGCGCCCCACGCTTCTGGCCGCGGTGGGCGGTCCGTGGCTCGCTGGGTGTGCTGGCCGCCGCCATCGCGACGATGCTGGGTGCCGGTGCGGTCGCCGCGCTCGTGTCGGGGTTGTCGGCGCTGTTCGTCGGGTATGCCGCCCGGTCCCTGGGGCGGCGCGGGCTGCCGGACTTCTACCAGTGCGCCATCGGTGGGTTCTTCGCCACCGTCTGCGCCTGGGGTGCGTTCAGCCTGGGCGCGCAGGGCTGGCTGCCGGTCTCGTCGTCGGACTTCGCGTTCATCGTCGCCGGCGGCATCACGGTGCTGCTGCCCGGACGCACGGTCGCCTCGGCGTTCGAGGATGCCATCTCCGGCTACTCCGTCACCGGAGCGGGCCGGATGTTCGCCGTCTTCCTCACGACCGCGGGCATCATCCTCGGCGTCGCCACGGGCCTGTCCCTCACGCTGTCCCTCACGGAGATGTTCGACCTCGACGTCGCGTCGCCGTCCATCGTGGCCACCCGGGCCTTGAGCGCACCCGTGCTCCTCGCGGTGGTGGGCGCGTTCCTCGTCGGCCTGGCGGGGGCGGTCGGGCTTCGCAGCATGCGCCGGCTCGTCCTGCCGGCCGGTCTGCTGTGCGCCGCCAGCGTGGGCGTCTCGCTGGCCGTGGCGCGGATCGACGGGCTGGGTCCGCTGGCCGCTGCGGGCTGCGCCGCGATCGTGCTCGGGTTCGCCGGGCGGCTGGTCGCGCTGCGGCTCGGGGCCCCGCCCATGGTGCTCGTCGTGCCCGCGTCGTACGGCCTGCTCCCCGGTCTGGCGATCTTCCGGGGCCTGTACGAGATGGTCAACGGCTCCTCCGAGGGCGCGGGGACGTTGTCGCTCCAGGGTGGCATCACCACCCTCTTGGGGGCGATGGCCGTGCTGCTCGCGATCGCGGCCGGCAGCGTGCTCGGTGAGTTCCTGGCGGCGCCCTTCGACCGCAGTGCGGTGCAGAAGCGTCGCGCTCGGCGTCGCTGACCCGGACCGCCCCCGCTCGGGCGCCCGGCCGCCCGGCCGCCCGCCTGTCGGGCCCGGTCGTGGCGTCGCGATGTCGACCCCTACCGCCCAGTTCTGACCGAAGGGACTACGACATCCGGCGAACTGGTTGTCCGATCCCGCCCACGGGCCTACGGTGGTTGACCGATGCCGCCGGCATCCCACAAGTGAACACGGCACACCCAATGCACACCCGCAGCGCCGAGCCTCGTCAGGCGGGTGACCAGCCGGAACGGTTCCGGGCAGACGAGGACGGGGGACCCAACGCGGCCGCAACGCGGCCTTGGGGTGAAGCCGGTCCGCCGGCCGGGCACCTGACAGCCCGAACCCGACAGCTCACCTCGCAGGCGCACGTCAGGAGAGGACCCCTTCCCCATGTTCTACGCGCCGAAGCACTCTGCCCGGAAGCCCAACCCCGTCAAGCGTCGTGTCACCGGAGTCGCCGTGGCCGGTGTCGCGACCGTCGCGGGCGGCCTGGCGACCGCCTCCTCGGCCAACGCGGCCGGCACCGTCTGGGACCGGGTCGCGGCCTGCGAGTCGGGCGGCAATTGGTCCATCAACACCGGCAACGGCTTCTACGGCGGGCTGCAGTTCAGCCGGTCCACCTGGAGCGGCTTCGGTGGCGGCGCCTACGCCGCGTACGCCCACCAGGCCAGCAAGTCGGAGCAGATCGCGGTCGCCCAGAAGGTCCTCAAGGTGCAAGGCCCCGGTGCGTGGCCGACCTGCGGGGCCCGCGCCGGCCTGACGCGCGCGAACGGAGGGGCGTCGTCCGCGACTGCGACCGCGTCCGCGGTCCGCAGCACCCCGGTCGCCTCCCGCTCCTCGGCGCGCACCGCCCCCGCCGGCCGGCTGGTCGTCGACGGCATCCGTGGCCCGAAGACCAACGCGGCCATCGAGCGCTGGGTCGGTGGGTCGGTCAACGGGAGCCTGTCGCGCACCGACGTGAAGGCGTTGCAGCGCAAGGTCGGATCGGCACCGGACGGTGTCATCGGCCCCAAGACCATCCGCGCCCTCCAGACCAAGATCGGCGCTCGCCACAATGGGTCGCGCACCCTCGACCGCGCCACGGTCCGGACGCTCCAGAGCTACCTGAACGCTCGCTGACGACGTCCTCCGTGCGGCCTCCCACCCCGGCGGGTGGGAGGCCGCAGCCATGAGCGGGGTATGCCGTCTGGCGCAGGGTTCTCGCCCGTCACCACCGCGCCGGTACCATCGACGCCGTCTGCTCGGGCAGGCATGCCGGCGTGGCGCAATTGGCAGCGCACCTGTCTTGTAAACAGGGGGTTGGGGGTTCGAGTCCCCCCGTCGGCTCAGCGCAGTTTGTCGACCTTCGTCCCGTTCTCGGGCATGGGCGCGTCACCATCCGCGGTGGCCCTGCTCTCATCCTCGAACGCGCAGCCCGGCGGTCGCCACCACGATGGCCGTCTCGAGGACCTGAGGCGTGCGACCGGAGGACTGACACGCCATGCCCACGAGCCCATCGACCCCCGTGCCAGCGTCAGGACGGGAGACCTCGGGGCGGCCGGAGTCCGCTCCTGCGGGGCCTTGGACCTCGGCCGGCCGCCGCCAGCTCGGTCGGGTGCTGCTGTTCGTGTGCACGCCGGGGCTCGTCCTCGGGGCGTCGACCTTGGCGACGGCGTCCGCGCTCGGGGCTTTCGACCCTGCCCCCCAGACCGTCCAGGCGTCGTGCCACCAGCAGCAGGCCGACCTGGCCAGCTTCGAGGTCGCGGTGTTCAACGGGTCCGGGATCTCTGGCCAGGCCAGGAAAGGTGCAGGGCAGCTGACGAAGGCCGGCTTCAGGGTCGCACGCGTGGGGACGGCTGCGGAGGGCCGGTGGACCGACGCAGCGGCTGTCATCACGTTCGGCCCGGACGGGCGGGGCGCGGCGCAGCTGGTAGCTGACCACATCCCCGGTGCTGTGCAGGTGAGCACGGTCCGCGTGGGTCGGGACGTGGATGTCGTGTTGGGCACCCAGTTCAGGGGGGTGTCGGCGACGGCGGTTGCGAGCTCCGCTTCCTCCGCGACGGTGCCGTCGTGTTCCTCCTCGGCGGCACGCTGACCGGCAGCTGACGGGCGTCGTCCCGGGGCTTGAGACCCGCGTCACGACATCGGCTCTCGGGCCTCTCATGGGTGTGGGCGGCGCGGTCCCGCAGGGGGAGATCGTGCCGTCCACAGCCATGCGTGCGCTCCCACCTCCGTGCGATGGGCGTCCGACAGGCGCCGTCCCTGTGCCGGTCCACGGCACGGGTCGCGCGGTTTTGTCCGGTTATGGCCGGCCCGTTACAGGCCGCCCCGCGGCGGGGCCACACGCGACTTGCCCGTGTTTGGTCAGGCGGCCGTAAAGATTCTTCGGCCTGAAGCGTCACGACTTGCCGGCTTCGAGGTCTTACGGGGGACGAAGCAACCCATGTGACTAAGGAGAGTGTGGTTTCAGTGCGTCGTTTTTCAGGCCTTATGGGGGAAAGGGCACGATGGCGACGTCCTGCTGCCTTGACAGTCGTGTTCGCGCTGGTGGCGGCGATGGGGACCGCGCTGGCTGTGACGCCGGCTCTCGCCGTCCCCGGCAATCCGGGGGTACCGCAGGCGGGGACCCTGCTCTACAGCGAGGACTTCTCCAACATCGACGCGAGTGCGGCGCCGGTGAGGATCGGCAGCTACACCGGCGGCGCCGCTGCTGCCGGCGAGACCTACACGGCTGATGCTGCCTGGAGCCCCGGAGCCAGCGCCTGCAACGGCTGGGTGATGCGCCAGGGGAGCCCGTTGCCCTCCGGTGTCACGCCGGCGGCCGACGACCAGTGCGCACGGAACGGCGGGTGGAACATCCTCGGCGCCATGGCCACCGCCATGGGGCAGTACCAGGGCATGACTGCCGCCCAGGCCGCTCAGAACCAGATCCTCAGCGAGTACACGAACCGCCCCGACGGTGTCCAGGCAGCTGGCATCCAGCTCCAGACCACCAAGAACTCGATCCCTACCATCGCCGGCCACTTCTACGCCGTCTCGGCGATCTTCGCCGAGACCAACTGCTTCTCCAACCACGCGAGCCAGGAGTTCGCCCTCATGGTCAACGGCGTTCCCACGGTCGTCGGCACCGGTTTGGATCCGTGCAGTGACCCCAGCAGGCAGGTCATCAACGTCAACAACGTGAACTACAGCGTGGCCAAGCTGCAGTCCGGCGCCCTGCAGGTGCCGCTCACGGGGGCGACCCCCACCTTGGGCATCCGCGTTAGGAACCTCAGGGCCACGGGCACCGGCAACGACGTCGGCTTCGACCTCCCGCAGATCGTCGACGTGACCCCGCAGCTCGACAAGGAGTTCTCGCCTGCCACGATCACGCAGGGCGACTCCTCGACCCTCACCTTCACGGTGACCAACACGACCGACCTGATGGCCAAGAACGGCTGGTCGTTCACCGACGACCTACCTGCGGGCCTCGTCGCCTCCGGGCCGGTCGGCGGCACCTGTGACCTGACCGCCAGCAACGTGACCAGCGGCAGCATCAGCGCCACCGGCAACCTCGCCCAGGGCCAGGCCTCCTGCACGATCACGGTCCAGGTCACCAGCAACACCCCGGGCGTCTACAACAACTCCGGGTGCACCGACACCACGGGCGCCGCCATCCCCAACTGCACCAACAACATCTCGAGGATCGTCGGGCTCTACCCGCCCGGCTCGACCCCGCTGACCGTTCTCCCGAAGGTCGACCTGTCGATCACCAAGAGCGCCGACCTCGACTCGTACACCCCCGGTCAGCCGGTCACCTACACGGTGACGGTGCACAACGACGGGCCCAGTGACGCCATCGACGCGACCTTCACCGACCCGATCCCGGCGTCGATCACGGGTGCCACCTGGACCTGCGCCGTGACCGCCGCGGGCAGTGCAAACCTCCCACCGGCGGGGCCCACCACGTGTGCTGCCAGCGGTTCCGGTGACATCGCCGACACCGTGCGCATCAACGTCGGTGGCACGCTCACCTACACCGTCACCGGCACGGTTGCCGCAGGCACCACCGGCAACATCGTCAACACGGCGACCGTCAAGCCCGCCGCGCAGACGACGATCCCGGTGATGCCTGGTGGTGGCCCCAACCCGACTCCCGGCTCGACCGCGACGGTCCCGACTGTCGACCCGGACTGCCCGCCCGCTCCCGGAGCCGGGTGTTCGGCCACGGTCACCACGCCCGGCAGCGCGATCGGCATCGTCAAGTCGATCAGCTCGGTCACCGACACCAACAACAACAACCTGGACGACGCCGGCGACGTGATCCACTACACGATCGTCACCACCAACACCGGACAGTCCACCCTCACGGGGGTCACGGTGACCGATGTCCTGGCTGCGCCCGCGGGGCCGGCTCTGTCCCTGTCGTGCACGCCGACCACGCCGGCGACGCTGGCGCCCGGCGCCACGATCACCTGCACCGCCGATTACGTGATCACGGCCGCGGACGCCCAGAAGGGCGCCGTCGACAACACCGCGACGGCCACGGGCACACCGCCCGACGGCCCGAATGTCACGGCCAGCGACACCGCCACCCAGCCCGTCCAGACGCAGGCGACCGGCCTGACGCTCGTGAAGTCGGCTGCCATCACCAAGGACGCCAACAACGACGGCAAGGCCGGTGTCGGTGACGAGATCACCTTCACCTTCCACGTCAAGAACACCGGCAACGTGACGCTCACGAACATCGGCGTGACGGACGTGCTGGTCGCTCCGGCGGGTCCGGAGGTGTCGGTGACGTGCCCGTCGACGACGCTGGCTCCGGGTGCCGAGATGGACTGCACCAGCTCGGTGTACGTCGTGACCCAGGCCGATGTCGACACCGGTTCGATCAAGAACGCGGCGACCGCGCATGGCACCCCGCCCAGCGGTCCGCCGGTGGTGACCCCGCCGTCGTCGACGACGACGCCGACCCCGGTCCCGTCGACCGGCCTGACGCTGCTCAAGACGGCCTCGATCACCAAGGACGCCAACAACGACGGCAAGGCCGGTGTCGGTGATGAGATCACCTTCTCGTTTGCGGTCAAGAACACCGGGAACGTCACCCTGAAGAACATCACGGTGACCGACGTGCTGGTCGCGCCTGCCGGGCCGGAGGTCTCGGTGACCTGTCCGCCTGGTGACCTCGCTCCGGGTGCCACAGTGGTGTGCACCTCGAGCGTCTATGTGGTCACCCAGGCCGATGTCGACACCGGTTCGATCAAGAACTCGGCGACCGCCCAGGGCACCCCGCCCACCGGTCCGCCGGTGGTGACGCCGCCGTCCGGCACGACGACCCCGACCCCGGTCACCCCGGGCCTGACGCTGCTCAAGACGGCCTCGATCACCAAGGACGCCAACAACGACGGCAAGGCCGGTGTCGGTGATGAGATCACCTTCTCGTTTGCGGTCAAGAACACCGGGAACGTCACCCTGAAGAACATCACGGTGACCGATGTTCTGGTCGCTCCTGCTGGTCCGGAGGTCACGGTGACGTGTCCGTCGACGACGCTGGCTCCCGGCGAGCAGATGACCTGCACCTCGAGTGCGTATGTGGTCACCCAGGCCGATGTCGACACGGGTTCGATCAAGAACTCGGCGACCGCCCAGGGCACCCCGCCCAGCGGTCCGCCGGTGGTGACGCCGCCGTCGTCGACGACGACGCCGACCCCGGTCACCCCGGGCCTGACCCTGGTCAAGTCCGCGGCGATCACCAAGGACGTCAACAACGACAACCTTGCAGGTGTGGGTGACGAGATCACCTTCTCGTTTGCGGTGAAGAACACCGGGAGCGTCACCCTGAAGAACATCACGGTGACCGACGTGCTGGTCGCTCCGGCCGGTCCGGAGGTGTCGGTGACGTGTCCGTCGACGACGCTGGCTCCTGGCGCCGAGATGACCTGCACCTCGAGTGCCTATGTGGTCACCCAGGCCGATGTGGACGCCGGTTCGATCAAGAACGCGGCGACGGCGACGGGGACTCCGCCCAGCGGGCCGCCGGTGGTGACGCCGCCGTCGAGGACGACGACTCCGACGCCGACGACTTCGGGCCTGTCGCTGGTGAAGTCCGCCTCGATCACCAAGGACGCCAACAACGACGGCAAGGCCGGTGTCGGTGACGAGATCACGTTCACCTTCCATGTCAAGAACACCGGCACGGTGACCGTCACCAACGTCGGCGTGACCGACGTCCTGGTGGCTCCGGCTGGTCCGGAGGTGTCGGTGACGTGCCCGTCCACGACGCTGGCTCCCGGTGCCGAGATGGACTGCACCAGCTCGGTGTACGTCGTGACGCAGGCCGACGTGGACGCCGGTTCGGTGGCGAACGCGGCGACCGCGCACGGCACCCCGCCCASCGGTCCGCCGGTGGTGACGCCGCCGTCGWAGACGACRACKCCGACGCCGACCACTCCGGSTCTGTCGCTGGTGAAGTCCGCCTCGATCACCAAGGATGCCAACCACGACGGCAAGGCCGGTGTSGGTGACGAGATCACCTTCACCTTCCACGTCAAGAACACCGGCACCGTGACGATGAAGAACGTCGGCGTGACCGACGTCCTGGTCGCTCCGGCCGGTCCGGAGGTCTCGGTCACGTGTCCTGCCACCACGCTGGCTCCGGGTGCCGAGATGTACTGCGCCTCGAGCAGCTATGTGGTCACCCAGGCCGATGTGGATGCCGGTTCGGTCGCGAATGCGGCGACCGCACACGGCACCCCGCCCAGCGGTCCGCCCGTGGTCACGCCGCCGTCGAAGACGACGACGCCGACGCCCAACACGTCGGGTCTGTCGCTGGTGAAGTCCGCCTCGATCACCAAGGACGCCAACCACGACGGCAAGGCCGGTGTCGGTGACGAGATCACGTTCACGTTCGCGGTGAAGAACACCGGGACCGTGACCATGAAGGACATCACGGTGGACGACGTGCTCGTCGCGCCGGCTGGTCCGGAGGTGTCCGTCACCTGCCCGTCCACGACGCTCGCTCCTGGAGCACAGATGGAGTGCACGTCGACTCCGTACGTGGTCACCCAGGCCGATGTCGACGCCGGTTCGGTGAAGAACGCGGCCACGGCMAAGGGCACCCCGCCCAGCGGTCCGCCGGTGGTGACGCCGCCGTCGWMGACGACGACGCCGACSCCGRYSACYYCSGGCCTGWCSYTGGTSAAGTCCGCSKCGMTCACCAAGGAYGCSAACCACGACGGCAAGGCCGGTGTCGGTGACGAGATCACCTTCACCTTCCACGTCAAGAACACCGGGACCGTGACCATGAAGGACATCACSGTGGACGACGTGCTCGTCGCGCCGGCTGGTCCGGASGTGTCSGTSACSTGYCCGTCSACGACGCTSGCYCCGGGTGCCGAGATGGACTGCACCAGCTCGGYGTACGTGGTCASCCAGGCCGATGTCGAYGCSGGTTCGGTGAAGAACGCGGCCACGGCCAAGGGCACCCCGCCCAGCGGTCCGCCCGTGGTCACACCGCCGTCGAAGACGACGACCCCGACGCCGGACCCGGCGCCTGGTCTGTCGCTGGTCAAGTCCGCGGCGCTCACCAAGGACGCCAACGACGACGGCCTGGCCGGTGTCGGTGACGAGATCACGTACTACTTCGATCTCGCCAACACGGGCAACGTCACGCTCAAGGACGTGACTGTCGATGACGAGCTGCTCGCCGAGTTCGACCTGTCGGTGACGTGCCCCTCCACGACGCTGGCCCCCGGCCAGGAGATGCAGTGTGTATCGGACGTCTACGTGGCGAACCAGGCGGACATCGACGCTGGCTACGTTCGCAACATCGCCACGGCCGAGGGCAAGACGCCGCCTCCGCCGGGAGGGGGCAACCCGCCCACGGTCAAGACCCCGCCATCGGTCGTCGATGTTCCCACTGCCGAGGAAGAGCCGCCTGGGTTCCTGGCCTTCACGGGCTCGAACACGCTGCCCTACGTCGCGGCGGGCCTCCTGCTCCTCATGGTGGGCCTCGCCATGGTGCTCGTGGCTCGTCGGCGACGCGATCCCCAAGCCGCCTGACGGCGGCCAAGCCCGCTATGACATCGATGAAAGGCAAGCACGCAGTGAGCAAGAAGAGAACGATCCGACAGCACGGACTGGTGGTGGTGGGGATGCTGTCCCTCCTCACCGGCTGTACCGATGACGGTGGAACCTCCCGGGCGACCGACGGGAAGTCCGCGAGCTCCACCGCCTCAGCCGACGAGGTGGTGGGAGCGCGTGCCGCCCTCACAGGATTCGCCTGCAAGGCAGATGGTGCGGGCACATGGTCCGCGAGCGGACAGCTGAACAACGCGGACAAGGGCAAGGCGACCTACGTCGTCATCGTCTCGGTGGCGGGGAAGGACTCCCATGTCGTGGCCGAGGCGACGAAGAAGGTGACCGTCGACCCCGGCGGCTCCGCCGACCTCGACGCCTCCGACTTCGGGAAGGCCGACGGCAAGGACCTCAAGTGCTCCGCGCACGTGACGAGGCAGGTCGGCTGACCTAGGAGAAGGGCATGCGAAAGGGTGGCCGGTTCCACGAGAACCGGCCACCCTTTGCTGTGTCTGCCATAGGCCCGTGGCGTGTCGCGGGAGAGGGGAGGGGCGGGGTCAGGGTGCTGAGCCGGAGGCCACACTGTCCGTGAACGTGCAGCTCTCCACGATCAGGCGCCGGGATGCGTCATAGACGTCCGACAGGGCCTCGAGCATGCAGCACGGGTCCAGCAGGTACGACCGCGAGGAGTCGGTATTGAGGAAGTTGGCCCGCTCGACGGCTTGCGTCAGCTCGTCGAGACCGCGAGACGACACCGATGTCCGGTCCGGCCGATCCATGATGGGCTCCTTCGTGGGTGGTTCACATGCTCAACGCAAGCCGCTTCTATTGCGATCGGCCCCGTGTGGCCTCACGGGGGCCAGGTAGTGCCCACGTATCCCGTCGCGGGCGAGCCATTCGCGTACGTGCCCGCCACGGTCGCGCGAACGCGCCCTCGCGCGGTGTCAGCCCACACGGTGTGAATCGCCCCAACCCAGCGGCCCGCAGCGCCATCGTTGACGGTGCACGAGATGAGCCCATTGCCTTGGGTGCAGTTGCTCCAGTCGCCCGTGGCACCCGAGAGCGTCACACCGTCGGGCACCTGGATCGTCAGCCGAACGGGACCCCTGATCCCCTGCGCCGCGGCCGTGACGTCGAGGGTGGTGTCTGCCCGCGAGCCGGCGATGGCCAGGTCGACCGTCACCGGCGTCATGCGCGGTGTGGTGGTCGGGGGAGAGCTGGTCCTCGGGGGTGTCACGACTCCGGGCCTGGGGGGTGCGGTCGCCTTGGGTCGAGGGGTGGTGCTGCTGGAGCTGGGAGTCGTCGGCTGGGTCGTTGGGGCCGAGCTGCGGGGTGGTGTGACGGTGCGGGGTGGTGTGACGGTGGGGGGCGCCGACGTGGTGGGGGCAGCGACCGCTGGCGCCGTCGTGAACGTGTCCTCGACCGGCGGGGTCATCATGACGTCGGGCCGCGACGCCATCAGGATCGCGACCGCGGTGCCCGCAACGGCCGCGGAACCCAACGCCCAGCGGGTGACGCCGGGGCGGGTGACCATGACGGTCGAAGAGGGCTCCTGCGCGACGCCAGTGCCCGAGCCCGGCGAAGCACCCGCGCCAGGGCCGGAGGCGCCAGACGCGCCTGCTGCGCCCGCGCCCCCCACGGAGGCGCCGGCGAACATCGTGGAGGGCAGCAGCCCGAAGACGGCCGGCCCCAGGACCCCGGCGAAGTTCAGGTTGACGGCCCGGAGCTCCTCGACCCGGCGCGTGCACAGGTCACAGGTGGCCACGTGGTCCACGAGCTCAGGCGCTGCACCTGCCTCGGAGATCGACAGGTCGGCGAGACCATCGATGAACGGCTTGCACTCGGCGTTGACGCCCCGGTCGGAGAGGTGTGCTCTCAAGTAGGACAGGCGGAACCCCCGGCGCGCTCGTTTGGCGAGGGCAGCCACACCGTTGGGCGACAGACCCATGGCCCGCCCGACCTCGATGTTGCTGTCGCGGTCGACCGCCGTGCGCCACAGCACGATCTGCCAGCGTCGCGGCAGGTCGGCGAAGGCGACCCGGACCAGCTCGAGCTCGGACATGTGCACGGTGGTGTCAGGGGTAGCCCTGTCGAACACCGCCACGTCGTCGGTGATCACGTCACCGGACGAGGGCCGCCTCGCCCGGCTGGCGGCGAGGTTGCGCACCGAGGTCACGAGGTAGGCGCGGACCGAGGTCGTCGGGCCAGCGCCGGTGGACAGCGCCGCGAGCATGCCGGAGAAGGCATCGGAGGCGATCTCCTCGGCGTCGCGCTGCTGTCGCGTGACGCGTCGCGCCGCGAGCAGCACCGACGGGTAGTGCCTGGTCCACAGGTCGACCGCGGCGTCGCGGTCCCCGGCACGGACGCGTTCGACCAGGTCTACGTCGGGTGCCTGGTCCTCGAGGTCATCCACAGTCCGCACTCGTGTCGGGATCGGCGTAGGCCGCCGCGGGCTCGCGCAGCTCGTGGAGCTCAGCGCCCGGGTAGAGGGCTGCCACGCTGAAGCGGATCTCCCCCGTCCCGCCTGCGGCAAGCTCGGCCTGGTGCTCGGCCTCGGCGACCGCCAGTGCGGCCAGGCCGTTGGCGTAGGGGCCCGAGTAGCTGGCCGAGGCGCACCCCGCGACGGTCGTCACGACGACATGGGGCATGTCGATCTCGACGACCTCCATGGAGAGCATGATTCGTGCGACGTGCTCCATGTCACCGGATCCCTGCGGAAACTCGCTCACCCTCACACACATCCTCGATCGCCAAGAGAAAGCCCAACACCAACCAAGACTCAGCAACCGTGGTTCCGTGACGCGCGCGGCAAGCCCGGATCGTGCACGGTCGCGTCGCGGTCAAGCGCCCTGGACCGCGGACCCGTCTGCGGGGACGTCCAGATGCTCGACGGGGCCCGAGAGCCGGTCCTGGTAGGCCTTGCTGAGCCCGCGTCGTGCACGGAAGCTCAGGGCCGCAGCCGCGTTGGGCTTGAGCCCCATCGTCGCGGCCACGACGGACAGCGGCTCACCGACCACGATGGTCCGCCAGAGGATCTCGCGCCATCGAGTCGGCAGCGTCGTGAGCACCTCGAGCATGACGCTGTGCTCGAGCAGTGCCTCGCTGTCGTCGGGCTGGACGCCGTCGAGCACCTCCGAGTCACCGACGGGGAACTCCCGTGCGTTCTTGCGGATGCCGTCGACGTAGAGGTGGCGAATGGTCGTGACGAGGTAGGGGCGCAGTGCGAGGTCCGGACCATGGCCACGGATCAGCGAGGCCAGGACCTTGGTGAAGGCCTCGGCCACCAGGTCCTCGGCGATGCCCTGGCCGCCGATGCCCCTGGCCGCCCGCAGGGCGGCCGCGTAGTGGCGCACGTACAGGGTCGATGCAGCGTCCATGTCCCCGGAACGGACGGCCTGGATGAGCACCGAGTCCGTCTCGCACCCGTCGCCGGGTACTGGTGATGCCGATGACATCCGGACTCTCCCCTGGCTCGATGGTTGCCCATAGGAAGAGACGGCCCAGTGCTGCCTGTGATGACGCCGCCAGCGCGAGTGGTCAGCCGGGCCGCCGGCAGGTCAGCGGAAGAGGACCGCTCTGGCCGCTGCCGACCGGATCATGGAGCGCCCGTCGTGACCGACCTGGGGCACGACGGCCAGGGTGTGACCCGAGGGATGGACCCCGAGCTGGTCTGCGAGGTGGCCGAAGAACAGCCGCCCGCGTTCCAGGCGGTTGCGACCCTGGCTGTCCGCCTCGCAGCCCACGTCCAGCGCCTCGTCACGGTCGACGTCCGACCCGCCGAGCACGAGGGCGACCCGCCGGGCGGCATACCGCGCCCGAAGGTCTCCCGCGTCACCCATGTACCGGTTCAGGTCGTGCAGCCCGTACTTCCACGTGTTGTAGCCGGGGCAACCCGGCACCCCGTCGACCGTCGCACCACCCGGCCACCGCTGCGCGCTGAGGTAGGCGTAGCTGGAGGGGTTCATGGGCACGAAGGCGTCGAAGGGCGCGTCGCTCCCCTCGGCATACCGCTGGACGAACTGGCCGCCCGCGGAGTGCCCCACGAGCAGGAGCGGGACACCGCCCCCGAAGGTCTGCCGGGCCGCGGCCGCGAGCAGGTCCATCGCCGCAAAGCTCGACACCCTCGTGCCGTCGGGGTTGGTGCTGGTGCTGCCCTCGCGCCATCCCGAGCCCCACGTCAGGCGTCTGTCGCCGGCCGTCGCAGCATCCGTGAAGAGCGGGGCGACCACGAGGGTCGAGGCGAGCGCGCCGGCGTCCTCCGCGGACTCCATGGCGTACCGCGCGTAGTCGCAGTGGTTGGCCGAGCTCCCGTGGACGACGAACACGACCCTGCGGATGCCGGCAGTCTTGACCGTCAGGGATCCGTTGCCGCAGTAGTCGAGCAGCTTCGTGCCGATGGGGAACGACCGGGTGGAGGGAGCCGGGACGGTGCCCGCGTCGGCACGGTCGGCGGGCAGGCCGGTGGCCATGATGAGGGAGAGCGTCCCGACGGCACAGCACAGCCGCACCGCTGTCGGCTGCAGCGCGTCGGGTCCAAGGGTCGACTTCATGTGATCGCCTGCTTTCAGGGCATGCTCGATCGGGTCTCGGCGCTCAGGCACCGAGAAGGAACGCGGCGATGGCCGACCGTGTCGAGACAACGGGTCGCGAGCCGGATTACGTTGCGCCGCTGTGAGATTCGTGAATCTCCGAGGTGGACGTCCGGAACGGGCGTCACTGCAGGGACGAAACGGAGAGCCGGTCCCTTACGGCGCGACATCTCCGTAATGTCCGGTTGGTCGCGGCGGTCTATGGGGGTGAAGGCGCTCTCCCTCGAGTCGCCGCCGGAGGCGATCCACCACCTCGTGGACACCGCGACGGACCCGTGGACGGGCGGACCTGAGCAAGGCCTTCCCCGGGCGACCAGGTGCGGGGAATCATCAACGCGTGGAGGTGTGGCTTCAGATGAGACTCGCACGAACGAACCGGCCGGGCGCAGCAGCTCGCTCCTGCACGACGGCGCCGCCCCTGGACCTGCACCGGCACCTCTGCGCATCTCGGTGCGCGGTGGCGCTGGCGGCGACGGTCCTTGCGGCGTCACCGATCCTGGCGCCCTCGCTCGGCTTCACCGAGGTGTCCGATGTGCGTACGGCGGCGGTCGGCGCGGGCACCACGGGAGCGGGGGACCGGCTGCGCGTCATGGCCCTCGACACCCGTCATACCCACCTCGTCGGGGTCGCGGAGACAGGCCAGCAGCCGCTGGCCCTCGCGTCCTCGTCCTCCTCCGGGCCGAACGCGCAGGCGCGGCGGGTCTGTGTCTCGCGGGCGAACGTCCGCAGGGGCCCAGGGCTCTCGTACCGCGTCGTCACGACCCTGGGCCGCGGGGCGCGCGTGACCGGTCCGGTCACGCGGGGGTGGATCAAGCTCCGGAAGGGCCGGTGGATCTCGGTCACCGTCACGTGTGCCGTCGCGGGTGGGGCGACAGCCTCCGCCGCACGAGGTGCCGACAGCGCGTTCAGGGCCTGGGTGCGCGTGGTCGACCCGACCGGCAACGCGCAGTGGAAGCTGGACCACGCGAGGGCCTACGCCCGGGGCAGCACCCGTGGCCTCACGGTGTTCAGGGGGAGGGGTCCCGGCCCCTCAACCGTCTACATCCAGCCGGGCATGACGTGGTCCAAGACCAAGATGGTGATGGCGCACGAAGCGCTCCACGTCCGGCAGATCCGCTACGGCGGCTTCGCCCACTCCATCAGGGTCTTCGGCTCGGTCAACGGTATGGAGCGTGCCGCGGACTGCGGCGCGACCCTCGTCCTGCGGTATGTCGTCCGCGGCGGGTGCCGGGGCGGCGTGCGACCCCACGTGCTGAACCTCCTTGCTGGACGTCCTGCGTAGCCGTCAGAGGGCGGGTATGCCGTGGAACCCGGTTGGGCCCCGCGGGATCGGAGGGGAGGATCAACCGCGGGGCCCCGGCCGCGCCGCGGCGGCCACCTGGTCGGTCAGCGGATGCTGATGGACCAACACGGACAAGACGGCGGGCCTGCGTCGCGTATTACGGGGCGATGACCTCGACTTTCGGCCGACCGAGATCGGCTCAGCCCTCGGACAAACAGGCCCCCTGCGCTGGCCAAGCGTCACGGCGAAGGCCCCGTGCGCGTCTTCCGAACGACGGCTCGCAGGGGCGAGCCTGCCCTCGTGGAGAGGCTGTGACATGGGTGGAACGTGGTGGGGCATCACGTGAAGAGGGTCCGGCTCCTGCCGCAGAGACCTGAACGGACCCTTGACGAGGCCGAGGTGTTCCGGCGTCAGGTGCGCGCAGCCATGCAGGTGGCGCCGAGGGCCAACCTGGCCAACGCCTTCAGCGTGGTGGTGCTGGCGGTCTACGTCATCCCCCACGACCACGTGGCGTTCGCCGTCGCGTGGATCAGCCTGGCCCTGCCGGCTGCGGCGTTGCGCGTGGTTGCCTGGTGGGTGGGTGAGCGCGACGTGACCCGGCAGGAGCAGCAGGCGAACCGACGGTACTACCGGGTCACCATCATCGAGGTGGCCGCGCAGGCCTCCCTCACGACGACGCTGGTCGTCTACCTCCTGCCGAGGGTCGACACCGGTCGCCAGATCGTCCTGGTGGCGACGGGTGCCGGCATCATGGGCGCGGGTGCGATCGCCTTGTCGCCGCTGCGCTCCATCGGCATCCTGTGGATCGCGATCCACACCGTGGGCATGGCCGTGACGTTCCTCGCCATGGGCCAGACGGCCTACTCAGTGCTGGCCGGGCAGCTCGTGCTCTATGGGGCGGTCCTCGTGGTGGGGGTCTTCCACCTGGCCAACTCCTTCGAACGGAGGTCGCTGGCAGAGGTCGCCGCCCTGCGCGCCCAGCAGGTCGTCGAGCTCCTGCTCGACGACTTCGAGGACGGGTCACGCGACTGGCTCTGGGAGACCGGCCCGGACGGCACCTTCACCCGATCGTCCGAGCGACTGGCGGAGGTGTCTGGGTACTCTGCCGACGAGCTCCGCCGGTTGACCCTCGAGGGCCTGCTCGGCCGGCTGACCAGGGACTCGCCCGAGGGCTGCGCCTCGCTGCGGGAGCTGGCTGCGGCGATGGGTCGCGCCGACGGGATCCGTGACCACGTCCTGGCCGTCGTGGTCGCGGGCGCCGAGCGGTGGTGGTCGCTGTCGGCCAAGCCACAGCTCGCGCAGGACGGCAGCGTGGTCGGCTGGCGAGGTGTCGGTGTCGACATCACCGAGGAGTTCAGCCACGAGAAGGAGCTGGTCCGGCTCGCCCACACCGACCCCCTCACCGGCCTGGCCAACCGTCGCAGCTTCCAGGAGAAGCTCCAGCGGTGCCTGAGCGGCCAGGACGGGCCGGGGACCAGCCACCTGGCGATCTTCGACCTGGACAACTTCAAGTCCGTCAACGACACGTTGGGTCACGGGATCGGCGACGAGCTGCTGCAGCACGTCGCGCTGCGCCTCTTGGCCCAGAGCCGGGGGGATTTCGTCGCGAGGCTCGGCGGCGACGAGTTCGCCGTGATCGCCCAACCAGAGAGTCCCCCGGCCTTTCCCCAGGTGCTGTTCGCCCGGTACCAGGGCGCCTTCGCCGACCCGTTCACCGTCCGCGGCAACAGGATCGAGGTCTCGGCGAGCGTGGGGTGCTCCCACGCGATGCCACTTGGCGCCAGCACTGACGAGGTGGTGCGTACGGCAGCCGATGAGGTGGTGCGGACCGCCGACCTGGCGCTCTACGACGCCAAGGGCCGGGGGTCGGGCCGGATGAGCACCTTCACGACCTCGATGAGCGTTCGCGCGGTCCACCGGGCATCGCTGCTCGCCGAGCTGGGGCTGGCGATCGACCACGCGGAGTTCGTCTTCCACTACCAGCCCCAGCACGACGTCCGCACCGGGCGGGTCGTCGGGCACGAGGCGCTGCTGCGCTGGCAGCACCCCACCCGTGGACTCCTGCTGCCGTCGGAGTTCCTGGAGCTGGCTGAGACGTCCGGCCTGATCGTCCCCATAGGGCGGCTCATGCTGCGGCGAGCCTGCCAGCAGCTGTCTGCCGTCGGGCGCGGAGTGCGCCTTGCCGTCAACGTGTCAGGCGTCGAGCTTGCTGCCGCAGGGTTCATGGACCACGTCGAGGCGACGCTGGCGGAGTACGCCGTCGAGCCCGACCGGCTCGAGCTCGAGGTCACGGAGTCGTCGGCGATCTCCGACGAGTCGATCGCCTTCCTGCGCGAGCTGCGCCACCTCGGGGTGCGCGTGGCCATCGACGACTTCGGCACCGGCTTCTCGTCGCTCGGCAGCCTGCAGCGGATGCCTGTCGACATGCTGAAGGTCGACCGCACCTTCTCGGCGGCGCTGAGCCAGGCGGACTCGCGCGCCGCCGAGGTCGCGCTGGCGATCATGAGGTCGGCCGTCGAGATCGCCGACGCGCTGGGGATCAAGTGCCTGGCCGAGGGCATCGAGGACCAGAGGCAGCTGGCCGGGGTGCGAGCCCTCGGGTTCGACTTCGTGCAGGGCTTCTACGTCGCGACGCCTGCGCCCAACGTGAGCCGTCACCTGACGATCGTGGAGCCGTCACCGGAGCCGACCTGGCCGGTCACCCCGCGAGGACGTCGGCGGCCGCCGTCGCCATGAGGGCGTGGTCGTGCGCCACCCCGGGGACGACGGCCAGGGTCCAGCGGAACGGCAGGCCGCGGCGGCGCGCCTGCTCGCTGCCCACGCGGTAGAACTGCTCCCCGCGCTCGATGCGGGTGGAGCCCTGTTGGCTCGCTCCGTCGTCCTGGCGGAGGTTGTCGTCCTCGACGTCGTCGCTGCCCAGCAGGACCGTGAGGTGCTGGGCGAGGAACGCCGGCAGGTCGACGGGTCGCGGCGCGTTGTCCAGGCCGTATGGATAGTCGACGTCCGGGTCGGGGATGGTGTACCAGCCGGCATTGGCCGCCACCGCCCGTCGTACGGGTGCGTCCGGGACGAACTCCAGGTAGCGGTGCACGAACTGGGCGCCGGCCGAGTGCCCGAACAGGTCGAAGGTCCGCTCGGCGACCCCGGTCCGCGACCGGACCTGGTCGACGAGCGGCTTGATGTAGGAGAAGGTCCATTCGGACTGGGGGACCGGGTCGTCGGACTCGTCGACGACCCCACCGAGGTTGTAACCGGACACCCCAGGGAAGTCCTCGCGGTCGAACTCCGGTGCGATGACGACCCACGGACGGTGCTCGACCAGGGCGGCCCACGAGTCGCGGTAGTCACGGGCGTTCCGGTTGGTCCCGTGCATGACGACGACGACACGGCCGTCGCGCAGGTCGCCGGACCCCACCGCATAGAACACCGTGATGGGTTTGCGTCCCGGTGGGGCGAAGGCGAACGAGCCGGTGCCCGTCAGGGGTGCGGTCGGGTCGTCTGCTGAGCTGCTGCAGGCTGGTCCAGCCAGGATCGTCACGAGGAGCACCATCCAGGTCAGTCGTCGAAGTCGCATCAGAAGGTGACTGATGCCTGGGCTTGCTGCCAGCTCATGCCTGCTCCGAGCACCTGTCGGGCTGCTGCGAGCGGCTCCGCGGGGCACGCCTTGGCGACGTAGCCGTTGAGGAGGTTGTCGGTCCGGATGCAGTCGAGCCTCAGCGTCCCGAGTCCGGACGCGTCCCAGCGCAGGTGGGCCACGGCGCCGATCCCGACCTTGCCGTAGCCGGCGAACCGTCCGGGTGCACCGAACGCGAGGTTGCCGAGGCTGTAGGCGATCGGGGTGCCTCGCAGGACCTCGACCGGCTGGAGCACGTGCGGACCGGTGCCGATGACGGCGTCGTAGCCTGCGTCCACGAACAGGCCCGCCCAGTAGCGCTGCTGGGCGTTGACATCGGCGTAGTTGTCACCCCAGTGGACGAACGCCACGATCTTGGAGGCGCCGGCCCGCTTGGCAGTGAGAACGCCACGCTCGATCCGCTCGGGGCTGAGCGGCACCATCCCGGCTGTGGTCGGTGTGCTCCGGTGGGCCGGCCCGAAGTTCTCGCCGAAGGCCAGGACGGCGATGGTCTCGTCGGGCGACCGCAGGATGAGCGGGCGCATGGCCTCGGCACGGTTGGCACCCGCCCCGAACGTCGACAACCCCTGCGCCGACGCGACCTGTTGGGTCTGGGTGAGCCCGATGGCACCGCGGTCCATGGCGTGGTTGTTGCCCAGGCCCAGGACGTCGACGCCTGCACGTGCGAGGGCGCCAGCGCCCAGGGGGTCGACCGCATAGGAGTACTTCGCACCCGGGTTGGCCGGATCGGTCACCGTGGTGATCGGACCCTCGGCGTTGACGATGGTGGTGTCGCCGCCCAGCATGGGCGCGACGCCGGCGAGCACGGCGTCGTGCCCCTTGGCGTCGATGAGCGACTGAGCGCCGTCGCCGAGCATCGTGTCGCCACCGAAGGTGAGGTCGATGACACCGTCCGGGCCGGGGTCGACCGTGCGGGTGACCACGTCCGGTGCCGCAGGCGCCGCGCCGGCGAGCTGCCAGCCCACGGCGCCCACACACAGGGTCGTGATGGCCGCGAACCCCGCCATCAACCGTCGGTCGCGTTTCAGGTTGTGGGGGCGGGCCATCTCTGCTCCTGGTGGGTGCGACTGGTCCACAGCTCCGCGCGGTACGTGCTGCTGGCCTTCACCTCGACGAGGCGGCCGTGCTCCATCACCCAGATGAGGTCGGCCTCGGCCAGGTCGTCCGGCTCGTCGGTGCACCACAGGACGGTGCCCCGGTGGCGAAGCAGCATGGCTCGGGCCAAGGTGCGACTGGCGGGGTCCAGGCCCTCGAGGGGACGGTCGAGCAGGAGGATCGGTGGGCTGCCCATCAGGGCGCGTCCGAGTGCGATGAGCTGTCGGTCGGCCGGCGAGATGTTGTGGCCGCCTTCGACGAGCCACTCCCCGACGCCTGAGTCGCCGAGCCGGCCCAGGGTCTGTGGGAGGCCCAGCCCGAATGCCACACGCTGGACCTCCTGGGCGGAGGCCTCCCGGGCGGCGTACTTCAGGTTGCGGGTGACGGTGCCCCGCAGGAGAGGGAGGTCGGGTCCGACCATGCCGACCACGCGCCCGACAGAGGCGGGGTCGGTGTCCGAGAGGACCTGGTCGTCGACGGTGACGGTGCCGGCCGTGGGATCCACGAGCCGTGCCACGACATCGAGGACGGCCGAGGCTCCCGAACCCGCACCGCCGGCGATGGCGACGATCGTGCGCGGCCCAGCAACCGCCGTGAGCTCCTGCAGCGCCCCCGGCACGGTGACGCCGTCGAAGCGGATCTCGCCACGCCGGACCCGCAGCGGCGGCAGGAGGGAGGCCTCGACGCCCCGGCTCGAGCTCGCGAGGAAGTCGAGGATCTTCTGGCGCGAGACCAGCCCGCGGTGCCAGTAGTCGTGCATGAGCCCGAGCGTCCTGACCGACCTCGTGAGGAAGCGCGCGATCAGGACCTCGAGCAGCACCGTGGTGGGGAGCACGGCTCCACCCCGAGCCTCGACGACCCCGACGGCGACCACGGCTGCGGTGGCCACCATGCTCGTGCCGGTGGCCAGGCCGCGCAGCCGACCCCGGAGGGCGGCCACGCGCCCCAGGGCGCGGTTGAGGGAGTCGTTCTGCCGCGAGAGCCTGGCGAACTCGCCGGCCGCCCTCCCGGCCACCTGGGTGACGGCGAGGGCGTTGATCTGCTCGGCGATGTTGCCGATCACCAGCGAACGGCGGCGCCGCATCGTGCGGGTTGCCGTCCGCATGGCCCGGCCGCTGTGGAGGGAGGCGATGGCACCCACACCGAGCACGGCCAGGAGCGCGCAGGCCATGGGCCGGTCCAGGACGAAGGCGCCAGCCAGACCGGCCGTCAGCGTGATGGCGGCTGAGGAGCCCTGCAGCTGGCCACGGCTGAGCCACATGCGCAGCATCGACAGGTCGCCGGTCAGTCGCAGCAGGAGACCCCCGCGGGCGCGGTGCAGCAGGTGTGCCGGCAACATCCGCTGCAGGTGGGCGTACATCTCCATCCGCAGGCGGCGGACCACCTCGTAGCCGGCCTTCTCGGTCACGGTGAACTCGACCGCGCGCAGGATCCCCAGCGCCACCCCGAGCGCGGCGAGGACGGCGCACGCCATCAGCGAGTCGCGGTACTGGCGTTCCGCCGCGAACCCCACGCTGGTCGGCTCGAGCAGCTCGACGACGTGGGACAACAGCAGGATGAACGCCAGGAGGCAGGCACCCTGTGCCAGGCCCAGGCCGACCACGGCGGCGATGGCCACCCGGGAGACGCGGAACAGCGAGCGGTCGCCGGGTGTGGCGTCGGGGAGGGTGGCGCGTCTGCGCAGGGCGCGGCGACTGGCCCGGGACGGGTAGACGGGAAGGTGTCCGTCCACGGTCAGCCCACCTGAGGGACCAGGCGAGCCCCACCCAGGGGTCCGCCGCGCAGGCTGTCGCTCGACGCGAGGTCAGGGCCTGACGCGGCGCCCGACAGGTCCATGCCACCGGGCTCGGCAACGGGGTCCGCGAGGTCGGGTTGGAGCCCCTCGAGCTCGATGGGCCAGGCCGCCGGCGGCGATGGCTCGGGCTGCTTGGCCAGCGACAGGTCGATCCCGAGGGTCGGCATGACCAGGTCCGGTGACTGGAGCTCGGGAATGCCCCACACGGGCAGACCGGTGGCTTCTTGCGTCTCGCGGATCGCGAGGGGCGAGCGCGTGAGCATGCCGGAGACGGCCGCCACCTCGAACCCGCGCTCACGCAGGTGGGCGACCCCGTGCGCCGCACCCATCGCATCGGACGCAGCCAGCACGACGACGTCGAGCAGGTCGTGGACGACCGGCGACGTCAGCAGCATGCGGTTCTCCTGCTGGAAGACCCCGTCGGCGATCTCGACGAAGTTGACCCCGCAGCCAGCGACGGTGAGCTGGGCGACGAGCTGGCTCATGGCCGACTCGAGGACGGGGATCGGCTGGCGGAAGGTCGAGGCGAGCCCGGCGTCCGTGAAGTCGTGCATGCGGTGGGCGCCCGCGTCGAGCATCACCCAGTAGTCGTTGCCCGAACCGGTGCCCGTGACCTTGACCGACCCCGGGTCCGCGCCCACCTTGCTCAGGCCGTGCAGCAGGTAGTGCATCGTCGTCGTCTTGCCGGCGTTCATCGACGTGCCCAGCACCGCGATCGTCCGGGGTCGCTCGCGCGGCAGCTCCACCTCGGGGAGGCGGAAGTCCCACACGTTCAGGGGGCGACCGAGCTCGTCGCCCACGAGGCCCAGGGGAATGATGTCGGTGGCGCGCCGCACGGCCCGGCTCTGCGACAGCGACTCGGACGCGATCCCCCCCGAGGCGACCAGCTGCGCCCGCCCGAGCGAGCGGGGGACGTGCGACTCGAACTGGTCGGTGGCGTAGCGGTCCGCATACGCGACCACCACGGTGTCGTCGAGGTGCAGCGCACTGCGCCTGCCGTTGGGCTGTTCGATGCGGCGGTGCTGCCCGAGCCGCTCGACCTTGGCCAGGACGACGTCCCCCGAGCGAGGACGGACGGCGCCACCGACCAGGGTCTGCATCGCCTCGGGCGGCACGCGACGGGTGGCGAAGCTGCGCCGGGCCCGCTCGCGCGCGGCTACCTCCAGCGGTCGAACCCACACATCGTGCCGAGACATGGACCCCAGATCACCGACCCTGGTGGCTGCCGCGTGGTCGGGCCGCCACGAGGAGCCCGGCACCGAAGGTCAGGAAGAGCACCGCGACGGCGGCGATGCCGAGCAGGTCGGACCCGGTGTAGGCCAAGGCCCCGGCGTCGCCGCCTCCCGTGGCGACGGTGGGCGATGCGGTCAGGCTGGGGCCCTGCGTGGGCGCGGCGTAGTCGGTGACGACGTGCCGGGTCGGGGTGGGGCTGGTCGGGGTGGGGCTCGAGGTCGTCGACGTCGTGGAGCTCGTCGGGCTCGTGGAGGTCGTGGAGCTCGTGGAGCTCGTGGAGCTCGTCGAAGTCGTCGAGGTCGTGGTGCTCGGCGGGACCTGACCGCTCCCCGTGCCGCTCGCGTCGGTCCGGATCACGGTGGAGTTAACGGCGGTGTCGATCCCGTCGAACGAGACCACCGCTGCGTTGGCGTAGGTGTCCTGGGCGGCGCGCGTGACCACGGCGTTCACCCGAACCTCGGCGTACTCACCTGCCGGGGCCGAGCTCCACTGCACCACCAGGCGATCGGGCGTGCAGGTGACCGTCGCCGGGAGGGCGTCGTCGTCGTAGGGGGCGGTCAGCTTGCCCTGGGCGCTGAGCTGGCGACCGATGTGCGGCTCGACGGTGTCGCAGTCCAGCGCCAGCCCGGGCGCGGGGATGTCCGTGATGGTCACGGTGGTGGAGTCGGCGGTGGTGGCCGGGGTCCAGACGACTGACCGGGTGGTGGTCTGAGCGGCATCGAGCCACCACATGTCCTTGCCTGCGTCGTCACGCGTGCCCGTGCAGTTGGAGGTGCACGGCTCGTCAGTGCCCACGGGCACCCGGATCACCTCGGAGCCCGTCTGGAACTCGAGGTCGACCTGCTCGCCGGTGCCCTCGGTGCTGTAGAGGGTGACGAACGTGCAGGTGCCGTGGACGTCGCGGGTGTGTGAGGCGACGTAGTCCCCCAGCGTGAAGATCACGTGGCCGCTGTCATCGACCACGGCGGTGGCCACGACCGAGCGGTCGGGCGCCCGCAGGTCGAACGTCCTCGAGCCGACCCACTTGAGCTGCTCCGGCAGGGTCAGGTCGAAGGTGTCGCCCGGGCT
The DNA here is from genome assembly GCF_056403935.1 of Pedococcus sp. P2_E4. Taxonomy (NCBI): domain Bacteria; kingdom Bacillati; phylum Actinomycetota; class Actinomycetes; order Micrococcales; family Intrasporangiaceae; genus Pedococcus; species Pedococcus sp. P2_E4. The sequence continues at coordinate 247,379 of NZ_JBFUEO010000001.1, forward strand.
CGACCCGTCGGGAACCGCCCACTCGCACGTGAAGGTGACCTGGTCACCCTCGTCGACGTGGGTTGCCGTGGTGCTGATGGAGGTGATCGCGTCGGGGATGACGTCGGCTCGCGAAGGTCCGGCCGTCGCCAGCAAGGCGACCATCGCCAACAGCGCCACCAGGCAAGACGTCACGATCCACACAGCCGAACCCCTGACCAGTACGACTCCTTGCCCCGGTGTCCTCCGTGTCCTCCCCATCGTCGTCCGAGCTCCCGCCACTGCCTTGATCACGTCTGTCGTCCCCCCTGGAAATCGCGGCGGAGGTTCCCGCCACGCAATTAAGAGAGAGGGCAGGGACCGAAGGGTGACGCGGTGGCGTGGTCAGCTCCCGTGCTGAGACGACGAAGGCAGCTCGAGGACGCCCGCGGGGAGGCCCTCGGCTCGGGGGTAGGACCTCACCAGCTCGGCGAAGACGACATACCGTTGCGCCGCGCTGTACTTGGGGTGGCAGGCGGTCATCGTGAGCCACCGCTGGGTGGGCCGCGCACCCGGGTGCTCCGGGACCGGCGCGACCACGTCGACGTCGTCCGGGGTGACGATCGTGTGCCGCTGCACGGCATACACGTGGAAGGCGGTCCTGGTCTCGACGACGATGCGGTCCCCGGTGCGCAAGGTGTCGATGTCGTGAAAGGGACGACCGTAGGTCGTCCGGTGACCGGCGATGGCGAAGTTGCCCACGGCCCCCGGGGCAGCGGTGCCTTGATAGTGGCCGACCCCCTTCATGAGGATGTCCCGGCCCGTCCCCTCGAGCAGGGGGCGGGCGTAGTCGGCACCGAACCGTGGGATGCGCAGGATGGCGAAGCCCTTGCCGAGGGCCGGGGCGTCGGGGTCGGTGGTGGCGGTCGTGGAGCCTGGGGCCGGGTCGGCACCGAAGTCGCGGTCGAGCCTCACCACGGCGGCGTCCTGGGCCCGGTTGGCCGTGACGTCGGTCCACCACAGCTGCCAGCCGACGAAGAGCAGGAGTCCGAGTCCGGTGGTGAGGAACACGTCCCCGAGCATGCCGAGGACCCAGCGGGCCAGCCTCCGGGCCGCCCTCAACTGACGGTGTCCAGGCACGAGGGGTCGACCAGGACCGCACGGCCGTTGTCGAACTGCACCCGCGCCCACGGCACCTCGCGCCGGACGATGATGCCCTGCGTGCCGGCGGGGATGCGGGTGTGGGCGGTGGCCGACTGGATGTCGCGGTTGACCACGACGACCACCCCTGGGTGCAAGCGGTGGAAGGACCCGAGCCGGACCGCCGAGCGGGTCTGCGGCATGGCGCGCACGATGGGCTGGATCCCCGGGTGAGAGGTCCAGCCCGACGGGTCGGTGAACGCGGCAACGTGGATCGCGATGAGGGGAGCGCTCGGTCCCGTGAAGCGCAGTGGTGCGAGGTTGCTGTGCCAGGTGAGCTCGACGCTCCACGGCGGTTCCTCGAGGCTCGGGGTGCTCTCGCGCAGGTCCCTCAGCCAGAACGACGTCCACCCCTGCAGGCGGTGGTTGACGACGATCCGCTGGGTGGTGCCGAGGACCGCGGCCCCCTGCCGGTCGCCCCAGCTCAGACGTGAGCCCACGCGGTAGCCGCGCAGGTAGCTCGCCACGGTGGTCAGGCAGGCCTCCTCGCCGCGGGCAAGGGTGATCCGCGGGTCCTCCACGACGGGCAGCGCCAGCTTGCGGGTCAGGATGGCCGCGTACTCCAGGGCCTCCGCCCAGTCCCTTTCGTCGTCGTCGGCTGCGGTTCCTGGTGCAGACAACCGCCCACCCTCCTGTCTCCCCTGTAGGACGACCCACCCCCACCGCCGTGTGGGCTCGGTCAGGCGGTGGGGGCGGGGCTCGTGGTGCTGGTCCGACCCGGCGGACCAGCCCGGGATGGACCAACGCCTAACGAGACGTCTGGGGCCCGGAAAAGTGTCACCGGGGTCCCGTGACCATTGACAGAAAGCGACAATTCGGATGATGATCGCAAGGCTTCAAGCAGCCGGGGCGTCACCACCACGTGCCTCGGGAGGCCGCAGATGACCGAGTCGACCACGGCAGAGCACCCCTCCGACGAGTGGGCGCGGGCCACGGCGGCCGAACCGCCGACGGGCCAGCCCTCGGTGCGTGAGCTGCTGACCGAGCTGGCGGCGCTGGAGGACGCGATGCGCGGTCCCGGAGCCCCGGGCGGGGGCGTCGGCACGACCGACCTGCTCGCCGCCCTGGCCCGCGAGCAGGAGATCATCGACGAGCTCCACCGTCGCCCCGACGGGCCCCGGGCCTCCTAGGTCGGGTGGGCCAGCGGTCAGGAACTGACCGGAATCCTTCCTACGCTGGTGGTAGAACCTCCGAGGGAGAGGCTGCCACGGAAGGACCGGCCATGGACTACAAGATCGAGCTCATCCCCATCTCCGTCACGGACATCGACCGCACGAAGGCGTTCTACGAGGACGTCGTCGGCTGGCCGGCGGACCAGGACCAGGTCGTGGAGGAGGCAGGCCTGCGCTTCGTCCAGATCACGCCACCGGGGTCCGCCTGCTCCTTCTGCTTCGTCAAGGGCATGGACATGTTGGGCGAAGGCATGAAGCAGTACATCCAGGTCGTGGTCGCCGATGCCGACGCGGCCCATGCAGAGCTCAAGGGCCGGGGTGTCGAGGTGACCGAGGTCGAGGACCTGCCCTGGGGCCGGTTCACCCACTTCGAGGACCCCGACGGCAACCACTTCGCGCTCCAGGAGCTGCCCGACTACGCAGCCGGCTTGGCTGCGCGCGAGGCGGCGGCCGCTGGCGGGGGGAGCGGCGCCTCCCAGGCGTAGCGCGAGCCCCGCCTCTCACTGCGACGCCGAGGGCGGCAGGCACCCTCGGCGTCGCCGCTGGCTCACTCGGGCAAGGGGCCGGTCGTCTCCACCTGGTTCAGCTGCTCGCAGGACCCCTCGACCGCGAAGTCGGCGCCCTGCTGGCCGTTGCAGACGTCGAACGACGGACCCTGCGTGACCGGGATGGGGTTGTCGCCCGTCATCAGGTCGTCACCCCTGCCGCCGAGAAGCACGTCGTTGCCGAAGTTGCCGACCACGGTGTCCTTGCCGTCGCCACCGTTGACCACGTCGTCGGCCGGGCCTCCGAACAGCTCGTCGTCGCCCGCCTCGCCCATGACGACGTCGGCGCCCATCTGGCCAGTGGCGAAGTCGTTGCCGTCACCGGCGCGAAGCAGGTCGTCGCCACCTTCGCCGGCCAACTGGTCGTCGCCAGCCCCGCCGGTCAGCTGGTCGGCGCCGCCGGGCACGTTCATCCCTGCCGGGTTGCCGAGCAGGAAGGTCTCGCCGGTGTCGCCGAGGATGAAGTCGTTCCCGTCTCCTCCGTCGACCCTGTCGTTGCCGGGCCCACCACAGATCAGATCGTCGCCCCCACCGCCGTTGACGATGTCGTCACCCGCGCCGGCCAGGATGACGTCGGGCCCTGACGTGCCGACGATGCGGTCGGGCCCCGACGTGCCGACGATCGTCGCCTGCTCCACCCCGAAGATGAGCAGGCACGGGTCGGGCTCGCCCTGGGCTGAGGCTCCCGAGGCGAGTCCGAGGGTCAGGACGAGTGCTCCGGTGGTGATGAACGGCAGTCTGCGCATGATGAGTATTCCTCCCTGGTCTGCGGGCGCGGGTGGGCCCACCGACCAACAGTCCCCGGTCCAGTCGGGACGGTCATGGGGCAAATGTCCTAGTACCGGTTCGCTCACGCGGCGTAGACCGCGACCTCGCTAGCCTTGATCGTGAAGACCACGTCGGAGCCGGGTGCGAGGTCGAGCTCGGCCAGCGCCGCGGGGGTGATGTCCGCCGCCAGGTATGCCGTGTGCACCCGTACCTGGTGTCCGTGGGGTTCGAGGTCCGTCACCGTCCCCCGGACCACGTTGCGGGGGCTGCCGGCGGGGGCCTGGAGGTAGACGCCGACCGCGTTCGGGCTGAACACCGCGACCGCGGCCTGCCCGTCGTGCAGCACGTCCTCCGACAGCCCTTCGACGCGCAGCCCGCCAGGTGTCGTGACGGCCGCCCCGCGCGCGGTTCCGCGGACCAGGTTGAGCCCGGCGATGCGGGCCGCGAAGCCGCTCGTGGGTCGGGTGAGCACCCGCGCCGTTGGCCCCTGCTCGACGATGCGTCCGCCCTCGACGACGGCCACGTCGTCGGCCAGCAGGACCGCGTCGAGGATGTCGTGGGTGACCAGGATGGTGGTGCGGTCACGCAGGACCCGGCGAAGCAGCTGGCGGATCGCGGGGGCGGACTCGACGTCGAGGGCGGAGAGTGGTTCGTCCAGCAGCAGCAGGTGCGGCTCGGTGGCCAGCGCCCGGGCGATGGCCACCCGCTGGGCCTGGCCGCCGGACAGCGCCGCCGGGCGGCGGTCCGCGAAGGCCTCGGCATCGACCTTGGCCAGCCACTCCCGCGCCACCGAGCGGGCGGCACCGCGCGCCATACCGGCACTGCGTGGGCCGAAGGCGACGTTGTCGAGCACCGACAGGTGCGGGAAGAGCCGCGGTTCCTGGGCGAGCAGCGCCACCCCGCGCGCATGCGGAGGGATCCACTGGCCGCGGTGGGCGTCACCGCCGGCAACGCCATCGGCGCCAACGCGCGCCTCGAGGTTGCCGATGTCGTTGCCGGAGAACAGGATCCGGTCTTCGAGGGTGATGCGTCCAGCAGCAGGACGCAGGAGGCCGGCGATGGAGGCGAGAGCCGTGGACTTGCCGGCGCCGTTCGGCCCGAGGAGGGCCAGGGTGCGGCCGGCCTCCACGGCTACGGTGAGGTCGACGCCGCGCTGCGGTAGGCGGACCTGGGCGTGCAGCTTCACAGCGCGGTCCTCGAGCGGCGGGTCAGGGCGATCACGACGGTCGCGACGACGACGAGGACCAGGGACAGGGCGACCGCGGCCTGGGGGTCGGTCTCCCGCTGGAGGTAGATCTCGAGCGGGAGGGTGCGGGTGACTCCCTGCAGGCTGCCCGCGAAGGTGATCGTCGCGCCGAACTCACCCAGTGCCCGGGCGAAGGCGAGGACGGCTCCCGACGCGAGGCCCGGCAGGACCAGCGGCAGGGTCACCCGCAGGAACACCGTCGTCGGCCGGGCGCCCAGGGTCGCGGCCACCTCCTCGAACCGCTGGCCGCCGGTACGCAGGGCACCCTCGAGGCTGACCACGAGGAACGGCAGCGCGACGAACGTCTGCGCCATCACGACCGCCGTCGTGGAGAACGCGACCTGCAACCCGAGGACCTCGATCGTGTGGCCGAGCAGCCCTCGGCGGCCGAACGTGTAGAGCAGTGCGATGCCACCGACGACCGGCGGGAGCACGAGGGGGAGCAGGACGAGGGACCGGGCGACCGACTGGCCACGGAACTCAGTGCGCGCGAGCACGAGCGCCATCGGCACGCCGAACACGATGCACAGCAGCGTGCTGGCGACCGACGTGCGCAGGCTCAGCGACAGGGCGGCGCGGGAGGAGTCGGACGTGATGAGCGTGCCGAAGCTGCCCCACTCGATCCGGGTGAGCATGGCCACCAGGGGGAGGACGACGAACAACCCGCCGACCGCTGCGGGGACGAAGACCCAGGCGGGCAGTCCGAGGCGCGGGGGGCGCGTTCCGGTCACGGCGCCTTCGCGAACCCGGCGGCGGCGAGGATGCCCTGACCCGGCTCACCGGTGACGGCCTGGAGGAACGCGTCGGCCAGCGCAGCGTTCCTGCTGCTCTTGAGCGTGGCGATCGGGTAGGTGTTGACCGCGGCCGAGGACTCGGCGAACTCGACACCCTCGACCTTGTCGCCGGCGCCCTTGACGTCGGTCACGTAGACGAGTCCGGCGTCGGCCTCACCGGAGGTCACCTTGCCGAGGACGTCGGTCACGGACTGCTCCTCGCTGACCGGCTTGATGTCGACCTTCGCGGCGGTCTCGACCTTGGCGGCGGCCGAGCCGCACGGAACGGCGGGGGCACACAGGACGACCTTGACCCCGGGCTCGGCGAGGTCGGCGAGGCTCGCGACCTCGGCCGGGTTGCCCGGGGGCACGGCGATCTCGAGCGTGTTCGACGCGAAGTTGACCGGGCTGGCCGCAGTGAGCGAGTCGCCGGTCGCCTTGTCCATGTTCTTGGTGTCGGCCGAGGCGAAGACGTCCGCCGGGGCGCCCTGCTGGAGCTGGGCGACGAGATCGGACGAACCGGCGAAGTTGAAGGTGACCTTCGCCCCGGGGTGGGCCTTCTCGAACTCGGCGCCGATGGCCGTGAACGTCTTCTTCAGCGACGCGGCCGCGAAGACGGTGATCTCACCGGACAGGGCGGGGGACGAGGAGGACGAGGAGGAGGAGGACGCGTTGGAGCTCGCCGGGTCGCCGGCGTCCGACCCGCAGGCGGCCGTCGCGAGGACGAGTGCGGCGGCGGCCAGGGTGGCGAGGGGTCGGATCATGACGCTCCCTGAGGGGTCTCGACGATGACGGTGGTGGACTTGACGACGGCGATGGCGACGGAGCCGAGCTCGAGCCGGAGGTCGTCCACGGCCTCGGAGCTCATCAGCGACACGACCCGGAACGGACCGCACTGCATCTCGACCTGCGCCATCACGGTGTCGCGCTTGATGTCCGTGACGAGCCCGACGAACCGGTTGCGGGCCGAGCGCCCCACGCCGCTCGGGTCGGCGACGGCGTGTGCCTGGTCTCGGGCGAGCAGCGCGACCTGGTAGCCGTCGACGACCTTGCGCCCGGCCTCGTCGGTGCTCGGTTCGAGGGCGCCGCTGTCCACCCAGCGTCGCACCGTGTCGTCGCTGACGCCGAGGAACGACGCAGCATCCTTGATCCTCATCAGCGGCACAGGAGTGACACTACCTCCGCAGGTGCGGAGAGGGGAGGGCTTTCAGTCCGTCTCTGCGGACTCCGGGTCCGGTGGTTCGTCGACCCCGTTGCGCTCGTCCCGGTCCGCCCACTCGATGAGCGGGTCGATCTGGAACACCGCGTCGTCGATCCCCGCGTGCAGATCGCCCAGCTCCGCATAGCGCGCCGGCATCGTCGCGATGGTGAAGTCGTCCGGGTGGACGTCGTCCACCTCGTCCCAGCGGATCGGAGCCGACACGGTGCCGATCGGGTTGCCGCGCACCGAGTACGCCGCCGCGATGGTGTGGTCGCGGGCGTTCTGGTTGTAGTCGACGAAGAGGTCGGCGGGGTCGCGGTCCTTGCGCCACCACGTCGTGGTGACGTCGTCCGGCATACGCCTCTCGACCTCGCGCGCGAACGCGAGAGCCGCGCGACGCACGTCCTTGAAGCCCCACTCGGGGGCGATCCGCACGTAGACGTGCATCCCTGACCCGCCACTGGTCTTGGGCCACCCGACGGCGCCGAGCTCGTCGAGGACCTCGTGGGCGACGTGGGCGACGCGCTGGACGCGGTCCCAGGGGCAGTCCGGCCCTGGGTCGAGGTCGATGCGCCACTCGTCGGGCTTCTCGACGTCGGCCCGCCGGCTGTTCCACGGGTGGAACTCCACGGTCGACATCTGCACGGCCCAGATGACCTGGGCGAGCTCGGTGACGCACAGCTCGTCGGCCGTGCGGTTCCAGCGCGGGAAGGTCACCCGCACGGTCTCGAGCCACGGAGGCGCCCCGTGGGGGACGCGCTTCTGGTGGACCTTCTCGCCCGCGACGCCTTCGGGGAACCGGTGCAGCATGCACGGCCGTTCGCGCAACGCATTGACGATCCCGTCGCCCACCGACAGGTAGTAGTTGACGAGGTCGAGCTTGGTCTCGCCCCTGGCCGGGAAGTAGACGCGGTCCGGGTTCGAGATCCGCACGTCGCGCTCGCCGACCTCGACCTCGACCGCGGGTGAGGTCGCCTTGGGTGCCATGCCCCCACGCTACGGGCGGGTGTGCCGGTGTGCCACGGACCGGTCCGACTGCACCTTCCCGGGGGTCAGCCAGCCACCCTTCTCGGGGCTCCCTCCACCGCCCTATGCTCGGCCCATGCTCGAGCAGAAGCGCGTCCTCGCCACCAGCATCCCCGGCCCCAAGAGCCAGGCCCTCCAGCAACGCAAGCTCGCCGCGGTCTCCGCCGGTGTCGGCACCGGACTGCCGGTCTACATCGAGCAGGCGTCCGGCGGGATCCTGCGTGACGTCGACGGCAACCAGCTGATCGACTTCGGCGCGGGCATCGCCGTGACCACGGTCGGGAACGGCAACCAGCGCGTGATCGACGCCGTGACGAAGCAGGTCAACGACTTCACGCACACCTGCTTCATGGTGACCCCCTACGAGGAGTACATCCTCGTGGCGGAGGCGCTCGCCGAGGTCACGCCCGGCGACCACGAGAAGCGGTCTGCGTTGTTCAACTCCGGCTCCGAGGCCGTCGAGAACGCCGTCAAGGTCGCCCGTCACTTCACGGGCCGGCAGGGGGTCGTCGCGTTCGACCACGCCTACCACGGGCGCACGAACCTCACGATGGGCCTGACCGCCAAGAACATGCCCTACAAGCACCGGTTCGGCCCGTTCGCGAGCGAGATCTACCGCGTGCCGATGGCCTACCCGTACCGCTGGCCCACCGGGCCCGAGCAGTGCGCGGACGAGGCCTTCGCCGAGTTCGTCGACCTCGTGCACGCCCAGGTCGGCGAGGACAACACGGCCGCGGTCATCCTCGAGCCCATCCAGGGCGAGGGCGGCTTCATCGTGCCCGCTCCGGGGTTCATGAAGAAGGTCGCGGACTGGTGCTCAGAGCAGGGGATCCTGTTCATCGCCGACGAGGTCCAGACCGGCTTCTGCCGCACCGGCGACTGGTTCGCCTCCGACCACGAGGGCGTCGTGCCGGATCTCGTCACCACGGCCAAGGGCATTGCCGGCGGCATGCCGCTCGCCGCCCTCACCGGCCGCGCCGACGTCATGGACGAGATCCACACCGGCGGCCTCGGCGGCACCTACGGCGGCAACCCCGTGGCCTGCGCCGCGGCGCTCGCCTCGATCGAGACCATGCGCGAGGACGACCTGTGCGGCCGGGCCAAGGCAGTCGAGGCGCAGTTCCGGCCTCGGCTCGAGGCGCTCGCGGACAAGTACGGAGTCATCGGCGACATCCGCGGTCGGGGCGCGATGCTGGCGGTCGAGCTGGTCAGCGACCTCGAGCGCAAGACCCCCGACGCCGACCTCACCTCGAGGATCAACAAGGCCTGCCACGCGCAGGGCCTCGTGACACTGACCTGCGGCACCTTCGGCAACGTGTTCCGCTTCCTGCCACCGCTGTCGGCGTCGCCCGAGCTGTTGTCCGAGGGGCTCGACCTGCTCGAGAACGCCTTCGCCGAGTCCGTCTGACCGGGACGACCGGTCCGACATCCACCTGGCCGACCCGTCGTCGCCGTGCCCGCGCTCCACGAACCCCACGTGCGGTTCCACACATCGTTCCTGCGGGCCATGTCCGGGTTCGCGGCCGAGGGTCGAGGCGCTGTGGGCGACAACTCGATGATCGGACGCGACCTGCGCGAGTGGGGACAGCGCTGGGAGCACCCCGCCGCGTTCGCGGCCTACGTCGCGGGCCTGCGCGCCCAGGCACTGCCGGACACGCCGCGCCCGGCCCACCTGGTGCCGTCCACGACCTGGTGGTGGGGCGAGGACGACGAGTGGCTCGGGCGGATCCAGCTGCGGCAACGGCTCAACGAGCGGTTGCGCGACACGGGCGGGCACATCGGCTACGACGTCGCCCCGGCCCACCGCCGGCAGGGGCATGCCACTGCCATGCTGCGACAGGTGCTCCGCCTGGCGTCGCGCGACCACGGCATCGCCCAGGCGCTCGTGACCTGCGACGCCGACAACGTCGCATCGCGCAAGGTCATCGAGGCGTGCGGGGGCGTGCTGGACGACGAGCGCCGCGGGATGCTGCGGTTCTGGGTGCCGACGAGCTGACGAGAGATCGATCACTGTTTACGTGACCGACGCGTGTCGGTTACCGGTCGCACCCCCAACGCCTGTTACAAAAGATGAGACCCGGCCAAGTATGAGTTGGCCGGGTCTCGTGTCCCCCGAGGGGGACTGGCCTCCCGAAGGAGGTTCGCTGATCTTCACCCATCCCCGCCCCTCGCGCAAGAGGCCGGTGGGGATTTCTCGTATGGCGTGGCGCCGCGACTAGCGCGGGGGCATCCGAAGCGCGCCGTCGAGACGGATGACCTCGCCGTTGAGCATGCCGTTGTCGACGATGTGGCGGACCAGGCCCGCGTACTCGTCGGGGTTGCCCAGCCGCGAGGGGTGCGGCACCTGTGCCTCGAGGGCTGCGGTGGCCTCGGGCGGCAGTCCCGCGAGCATCGGGGTCATGAACGTCCCGGGGGCGACCGTCATCACGCGGATGCCCTTGTCCGCGAGGTCTCGGGCGGCACTCAGGGTGAGGCCGACGACGCCACCCTTGCTCGCGGCATACGCGGCCTGGCCGACCTGGCCGTCGTAGGCGGCGATGGACGCCGTCATGACCACCACGCCGCGGTCGCCGTCGACCGGCTCGTTGGCGAGCATCGCCGCGGCAGCGAGGCGCAGGACGTTGAAGGTGCCCACGAGGTTGATGCTGACGACGTTCGCGAAGTCCTCGAGCGGCAGCGGCCCGCGCTTGCCGACGACCCGGCCGGGCGTGCCGACCCCGGCGCAGTTGACGACGACCCGCAGGGTGCCGAGCTCGGCGGCCGCGTCGATGGCGGCCTGCACCTGGGCCTCGTCACGGACGTCGGCGGCGACGAAGCGCGCGTGCTCGCCGAGCTCCTCGGCCAGCTCCGCGCCGGACGACGAGGGGAGGTCGACGATGACGACCGCAGCACCATCGGCGTGGAGTCGGCGGACGGTGGCGCCGCCGAGGCCGGAGGCCCCTCCGGTGACGAGGGCGACGGTGGAGTCGTTGATCTGCAAGGGATCTCAGCCTTTCAGGAGCTGTCGGCTGATGACCAGCCGCTGGATCTGGTTGGTGCCTTCGAAGATCTGGGTGACCTTGGCCTCGCGCATGTAGCGCTCCAGCGGGAAGTCCTGCGTGTACCCGGCACCGCCGAGCACCTGGACGGCGTCGGTGGTGACCCGCATGGCGTTGTCGGTGCTGACCAGCTTGGCGACCGCGGCCTCCTTGCTGAACGGCCGGCCGGCGTCGCGCAGTCGGGCGGCGTGGAGGTACGAGGCGCGCGCGCTGGTCACGGCAGCCTCCATGTCGGCGAGCATGAACCCGAGGCCCTGGTGGTCACCGATCGGGCGCCCGAACTGCTCTCGCTCCTTGGCGTAGTCGACCGCCGCGTCGAGGGCGGACTGCGCGAGACCCGTGGCGGCGGCGGCGATCCCGAGGCGACCCGAGTCGAGCGCCGAGAGCGCGATGGCCATGCCCTGGCCGCGCTCGCCGACGAGCCGGTCGGCGGAGACCTCGACCCCCTCGAAGTGCACCTCGCTGACGGTGTCGCAGTGCAGGCCCATCTTCTTCTCGGGGGAGCCGAAGGCGAGGCCCGGGGCGTCACCCGGCACGACGATGCACGACAGCCCGCGGCCGCCGTCGTCGGAGGTGCGGACGAACGAGGTGTAGAAGTCCGCGTGGCCCGCGTGGCTGATCCACGCCTTGGTGCCCTTGAGCGTGTATGCCGTGGGGTTGGCGTCGTCGTCGGCCGTCGCGCGGGCGCTCATCGAGGCCACGTCGGAGCCGGAGCCGCGCTCGGACAGGCAGTAGGCGCCGAGCTGGTCGCCGGACAGCATGGCCGGCAGCAGCGCCTCGCGCTGGGCGGTGGTGCCGAACTGGGCAACCGGGTAGCAGGTGAGCGAGTGCACGGAGACGCCCACGGCGATGCTCATCCAGGCGGACGCGATCTCCTCGACCACCTGCAGGTAGACCTCGTAGGGCTGGCCGCCGCCACCGAACTCCTCCGGGTAGGGCAGGGAGAGCAGCCCGGCCCGGCCGAGGGTGCGGAACGCGTCGCGCGGCAGTTCGGGCGTCATGGCGGCCCGGCGCTCGGCCTCGTCGACGCGCGGACGCAGCTCCTTGGCGCAGATCTCACGCGTGAGGTCGATGAGGTCCTGGCCCTCCTCGGTGGGCATCAGACGGGTCGCAGGCATGCGCCGATGGTAGTAGTAGGACGTCCTACTACTTGAATCGCGCAGGTCAGGCCCCTACCGTCAGGGCGTGGGGTGGTTCAGCTCGCTCCGCCGACAGGTGCGCCAGGTCCTCGCACCGCGCCGGCCCGTCGCCGTGCCGCCCGGCCAGCCGACCAGCGTCGCGGAGGTGGTCGAGCGACTGCGCAGGGTGGGTGCCGGCCTCGCGCCCGCCGACGGGGTGGGCCGCTTCAACGCGCTGTACCTGCTGGTCACGGAACGGGTCGGCGATCGCCTGGCCGCGCACGCCTTCGTGAACCCGGCCTTCCTCGAGCGCCTCGACGCGATCTTCGCGGGGCTCTATCTCGAGGCGGTCGATGCGCGGGACGACCAGCGCAGCAAGGCGTGGACGCCACTGTTCGAGAGTCGTGCCGCGGCCGGGGTCGTGCCGCTGCAGTTCGCCCTGGCGGGCATGAACGCCCACATCAACCACGACCTCGCCATCGCCACGGTCCGAGCCTGTCGCCAGCTCGGCCTCTCGCCCTCCACTCCCGGGGTCCGGGCCGACTTCCTGACGGTCAACGCGGTGCTCGCCGACGTGCACGAGGAGGCGCGCCAGTCGCTGCTCGACGAGGCGGAGCGCCTGGTCGACCACGAGGTGTCACCGGTGCTCAACCTGGTCGGCTCGTGGAGCGTCAGCCGGGCCCGCGACGCGGCCTGGCAGCAGGCGCTGGTCCTCTGGGAGCTGCAGGACAGCCCGACGCTGACCCGCACCTACCTCGACTCGCTCGCCGGCAGCGTGGGCCTCGTCTCGCGCCAGCTGCTGGTCCCCGTCGCCTGAGCGGTCAGTCGCGGACCGGGTCGACGGGCGTCAGCTCGGGGCGCTTGGCGGTCACGGTGTCACCGGAGGACTCACCGCGCAGCCGTCGCTGCACCCACGGAGCCAGGTGCGTCCTGGCCCACTCGGCGTTGGCGGCGGCGGACTCGCGGCGAGCCAGCGGCGGTTGCGGGGGGAGCGGGGTCGACCAGTCGGCCCGGTCGGTGTCATGGCCCAGCGCCGAGAGTGCGTTGAGGGCGACCCTGCGGTGGCCTTCGCTCGTCATGTGGATCCGGTCGTCGGCCCACAGCCGGAAGTCCTGGAGCGCCTTCATACCCCACTGGTTGATGACGTAGGCGCCGTGCTGCTGGGCGATGCTGAAGATGTTGGCGGTGTGGATGGCGTGCCGGCCCCGCAGGTGCTTGAGCACGGGCGCCCCGGCCGGGTCCGTCGGTGTCGCGAGCAGGACGTCGGCACCCGCCTCGCGCAGCCGAACCACCGCGGCCTCGAGCCGGCCGGCGATGGCGTCGAGGTCGGCCTTCGGGCGCAGGATGTCGTTGCCGCCCCCGACCATCGAGACGAGGTCGGGTCCGAGGGCGATCGCCGCGTCGAGCTGTGGCCCGATGACGTCGGCCATCAGCCGGCCGCGGACCGCGAGGTTGGCGTAGGCGAAGTCCCCGCCGGCAGCGTGCGCGATGCCTGCCAGGTGCCCGGCGAGGCGGTCGGCCCACCCGACGTAGGAGTTCTCGAGCACGGGGTCGGGGTCGGACATGCCCTCGGTGAACGAGTCGCCGATCGCGACGTAGCGGTGCCAGACCTTGCCCGGCTGGGGCAGGTGGGTCTGGTTGTCGTCCGGGGAGGCGGGGGAGACGGCGGGGTCGGTCACGTCAGGCTCCAGTCGATCGGTGCGGCGCCCTGCTGGGCGAGGAGTTCGTTGGCCCGGCTGAACGGCTTGCTCCCGAAGAACCCGGAGTGCGCCGACAGCGGTGAGGGGTGTGCGCTCTCGATGGCCGGTATGCCGGGCAGGTGCGGCACGAGGTTCCTCGCGTCCCTGCCCCACAGGATCGCCACGAGTGGTCCGCCGCGCTGCACGAGGGCGGCGATGGCGGCCGCCGTGACGGACTCCCAGCCCTTGCCCCGGTGGCTGGCCGGCTTCCCGGGTGCCACTGTCAGGACGCGGTTGAGCAGCAGGACGCCCTGGTCGGCCCACGGTGACAGGTCGCCCGACGTGGGCCGCGGCAGGCCCAGGTCGCTCTCCAGCTCGCTGAAGATATTGACCAGCGACCGTGGGATCGGCCGGACGTCAGGGGCCACGGAGAAGGACAGACCGACGGCGTGCCCCGGCGTCGGGTAGGGATCCTGTCCGACGATGAGCACGCGGACGTCCTCGAGAGGTCGCTCGAAGGCCCGCAGCACGTGATCGCCGGCAGGCAGGTAGCCGCGACCCGCGGCCACCTCCTCGCGCAGGAAGTCGCCCAGCGACGCGACCGTGCCGGCCACAGGTTCCAGCGCCGCCGCCCACGAGGGGTGCACGAGCTCGGTGAGGGCAGTGGGCGGCATACCCAGAAAACTAGCCCTCGGCGCTAGCCTCGGTGACCGTGACTCCCCGCTGGCCCGTCGTCCTCTTCGACTTCGACGGCACCCTCGCCGACACCATCCCCCTGATCGTCGCGAGCTATCACCACGCGATCGGCACCCTGGGCGAACGGGCCGAGGACGCGGAGGTCAGGTCGTGGATCGGGCGCCCGCTGCAGCCCGTGCTCGAGGAGCGCTACCCAGGTCGCGGCGCGCACCTCACCGACGTCTACCGCACCTGGAACCTCGCCCACCACGACGAGCTGATCCGGGCGGTCGACGGGATCCCCGAGCTGCTCGCCGCCCTGCACGACGCGGGTGCGCGGACCGGCCTGGTCTCGTCGAAGAAGACCGACACGGTCCGGCTGGGGCTGCGTGCCGTGGGCCTGGCCGACCTGGTCGACGTGGTGGCCGGCCAGGAGGAGACCACCCGCCACAAGCCGCACCCCGAGCCCCTGCTCCATGCCGCGTCGGCCCTGGGCGTGGACCCTCTCGACTGCGTGTACGTCGGCGACGCGACGGTGGACGTCGAGGCGGCGCGGGCCGCCGGGATGGGTGCTGTCGCGGTCCTGTGGGGCGCGGGCGAACCCGGGGCGCTGCGGGCCACCGCCCCGGACGCGGTCGTCGCGGACGTGGCCTCCCTGAAGGCCGTCCTCCTGCCGCAGACCCGGGCCTAGACTCGCGCCGTGCACGGCTACAGCGACAAGCAGCTCGAAGTCCTCGGCGACGCGATCCTCGCCTACTCCGCCGACCGGCTGAGGCTCGAACCGGTCCCGCTCGACGGTCCTCGGACCCTGGCAGAGCTCGACGCCAAGGCGGGCCAGACGATCACGGCCGACGGCATCGGCGGGGTCGAGGCGCTGAAGCTGTTCGAGGAGGACCTCGCGCCGGCCTGCATCTCGACCGACCACCCGCGCTACCTGTCCTTCATCCCGTGCGCGCCCACCGAGGCCGCGGCCATGTTCGACCTCGTCGTCGGTGCGTCGTCCATCTACGGCGGCTCCTGGCTCGAGGGCGCGGGGGCGGTCTACGCGGAGAACCAGGCGCTGCGCTGGATCGCCGACCTCGTGGGCCTGCCCCCCGAGGCCGGCGGCGTGTTCGTGCCCGGCGGCACCATCGGCAACCTCTCGGCTCTCGTCGCCGCGCGGCACACCGCGCGCAGCAAGGCCGCCCACGCCGGGGTGACGGGCCAGGGCGCCCGACCGTGGCGGGTCGCCGCCACCCATGGCGCGCACTCCTCGATCCAGTCGGCCTGCGACGTGATGGACGCCGAGTTCGTCGGCGTCGAGGTCGATGGGCGCAGCCGGCTCACGGGGGCCAACCTCCGCGCGGTGCTCGAGGCCAACGGCCCCGAGACCTTCTTCGCGGTCGTGGCCACCAGCGGCACGACGAACTTCGGGATCGTCGACGACCTCGCCTCGGTCGCCGAGGTGTGCCGGGAGTTCGGCATCTGGTTCCACGTCGACGGTGCGTATGGCGGCGCGGGGCTCGCTGCGCCCTCCGTGCGTCACCTCTACGCCGGGATCGAGCACTGCGACTCGTTCATCGTCGACCCGCACAAGTGGCTGTTCGCGCCGTTCGACTGCTGTGCCCTGATCTACCGGGAGCCGGCCCTGGCGCGCGCCGCGCACACCCAGCACGCGTCATACCTCGACGTCCTCAACGACGCGCCCGACTGGAACCCCACCGACTACTCGGTGGGGCTCACCCGTCGCGCGCGGGGCCTGCCGTTCTGGTTCTCTCTGGCCACCCACGGCACCGATGCCTACCGCGCCGCGGTCGAGCGCACCCTCGAGGTGACCCGCTTCGCCGCCGACGAGATCGGTCGGCGCGACTACGTGGAGGTCGTCCGCGAGCCGGACCTGTCGGTCGTGGTGTTCCGCCGCGTCGGGTGGACGGCGGCGCAGTACCAGGAGTGGTCCGACCGCCTGCTCGAGGACCAGTTCGCGTTCGTGGTGCCGACGTCACACCTCGGGGAGACGCTGACGCGGTTCGCCATCGTCAACCCGCGCACCTCCGAGGACGACATCTCCGCGATCCTCGACACCATGGCCTGAGCGCCCCGGCCCGCTGGGGCACGGGGCTGGGATCCGGCTGACCTCCCGCGGGGCTGTTGCGTCCCTTGTGACTGGTGTGGCGCGGCGGCCCAGACATCCGGTTCGAGTGTCCGGGATTGGAATGACAACCGTGTGATTCGCTCCGTATAGTTGGCGATGCAAGCACGGAACCCAGAGCCTTGAAGGACGAGAACCGAGAGTGAACGTCGCACACGAGCCCGATCGCGTCGCCGCCGCTGGGCAGCTCAGCGAGCGAGACCGCGAGATCATCTCCTTCGAGCGCCAGTGGTGGAAGTACGCCGGCGCCAAGGAGCAGGCCATCCGCGAGCTGTTCGACATGAGCGCCACCCGCTACTACCAGGTGCTCAACGCGCTCATCGACTCGCCGGCAGCCCTCGAGGCCGACCCGATGCTCATCAAGCGGCTGCGCCGACTGCGCGCGTCGCGCCAGCGCGCCCGCAGCGCCCGTCGACTGGGCATCCAGCTCTGACCCGGTCCCCCCAAGTCACCAACGCCCGCGCAGAATCGACTGTGCGGGCGTTGTTGCGTCCCAGGGCGTCTGCCGCGTCCCCCGGCGCAGGTCGTGCGCCGGGCGTATGCCTGCGCGCGACGAGTCCCGCGTGCTTGACTGCGCACGTGGGCGAGGTGCGAACCCGGCTGGCCGGTCCCGACGACGCCCTCGTCGTCGCGGCGCTGGCGCTGCAGTGCGCCCTGCACCGGGGCGGCTCGGGCGAGCCGGGGTTCCTCGACCGCTACGCCCGCACCTGGCTGGCCACGCAGCGGCAGCGACCCGTCTGGCTGGCCGAGGCAGGCGACGAGCACGCCGGGTTCCTCCAGGCCACCGTGGTCGAGCCGCTGCCGACCCCGTCGCGCCCGGTGGCCCCGCTGCTGCTGGTCGACACCTTCTTCGTGAGGCCGTCGCACCGGGGGCTGGGCGTCGGTGAGCTGCTGCTGCGGGGGACCGCCGCCTGGGCCGGCGACGGGGGCTTCGCGGAGGTCAGGATGACCGCCGGCCCCCACACCCGGGTCATGGTCGAACGGGTCGGCTTCGTCGCCGACGAGGGTGCGTACCGCAAGGAGCTGCCGTGACCGCGAAGTTCCGCATCGGCTCGATCGTCGTCAATGTCAGCGACGTGCCGACGGCTATGGCGTTCTGGGCGCCGGCGTTGGACTACCGGCCCCGCTACGACCCCGAGCCGGACTGGGTGATCCTCGAGCCCCGCGACGGCGTCGGGCCCAACCTGTCGCTGAACCAGGGTGAGTCACGCCCCGAGCCCTTCCCCCACGTCCACCTCGACCTCTACGCCGCCGACCAGGCGGCCGAGGTCGACCGGCTGCTCGCCCTCGGGGCCCGTCGCGTCGACGACTGGCCCTATCCCGACGAGGAGCACGACTTCGTGGTCCTCGAGGACCCGGACGGCAACCGCTTCTGCGTCATCGACGCGAGCACCGACTGATGCTGCGGCCGGGCCCGACCAACACGCTCACCGACGTCCGGGGCCTGCGGGTTGGCCACCGGACGCGTGCCGAGCCGGGCTGGCTGACCGGCACGACCGTCGTGCTCGCCCCCGAGGGTGGCGCGGTCGGTGGCGTCGACGTCCGCGGTGGTGCGCCGGGCACCCGCGAGACCGACCTGCTCGACCCGCGCAACCTTGTCGACCGGGTCGACGCCGTCGTGCTCACCGGTGGGAGTGCCTTCGGCCTCGCCGCCGCCGACGGGGTGATGCAGCGCCTGTATGCCGCGGGGCGGGGCTGGCCCACGGGTGGGCGCGGCGAGGTGGTCCCGATCGTGCCCGCCGCCGTGCTGTTCGACCTGGGCCGTGGTGGCGACTTCGGACATGCACCGGACGCGCTGGACGGTGCGGCCGCCTTCGACGCAGCCCGCGGCGGCGCGGTGGACCAGGGCGCGGTCGGCGCCGGGACCGGTGCGCGCACGGGCGGGCTCAGGGGCGGGGTGGGATCGGCCAGCGCTGTCCTCGAGGACGGCACGACGGTCGCCGCGCTCGTGGTGGTCAACGCCTTCGGCCCCGCGTGGGACGAGGAGACCGGCGAGCTGCTGGCACGGCGGCACGGGCTGGCAGGCGAGTTCGCCCACGTCGGTCTGCCGACCGCGAGCGAGCTGGCTGTCGCCCGGGAGCGTGCGGCCGTGGTCTACGCCGACCAGCCCCTGCGCCCCGGCACCGCCACCGTCATCGGGGTCGTCGCGACCGACGCCACCCTGACCAAGGCCCAGTGCCAGAAGGTCAGCGGGCTCGGGCACGACGGCTTGGCGCGGGCGGTCGACCCGGTGCACACGCTGCTCGACGGGGACACCCTGTTCACCCTGGCAACGGGTCACCGGCCACCCCCCGAGCTGGAGGCCCTGCACGCGCTCATGGTGGCAGCGAGCGAGTGCGTGACCCGGGCGGTGGGCCACGGGGTCCTCGCCGCGGAGTCGGTCAGCAACGGGACCGTGGACCTGCGGTCCTACCGCGAGGCCTTCCCCTCGGCTGTCAGGATGGGCTGATGGATCCCGACTGGAGCACGCCCGAAGGCATCGCCGCGATCACGCAGGCGCTGGCCTCCACGATCGAGGGTTGGCAGGAGCCGGCCGCGTATGCCGTGGGCATCAGCTCTGCGTCCAGCTCACCCGAGCTGGAGTTCCCCCACATCAACCCGCCCGGGTCCGCCCACGGACTGCCCGGCGTGGTGCTCGCGAAGCTGCTCGGCCACGCCAGTGGGACGCAGACCTACGAGCTGTCGCGGCCCCAGCTGGAGGCGGCCGTCGAGACCCTCGCACCGGCGCAGGCGTGCACCAGCGTGGACCACCCGAACCTCGCGGCCTGGCGCACCGTCCTCGGTGAGCTCGAGTCGAACCCGGCGCGCACGGCATACGCGGTCTTCGTCGGGGACCTCGACGATCCGGTGGAGTCCGAGGCGGACGCGACGCTGCGCACCCTCCTCTGACCGGGGCCCGGTCGGCCCGCCTCCGGCGGGCTCTACGCCTCGACGTCCATGGAGTCGAAGGTGAGCTCGACCGTCTCGATGACGGTGTCACTGGACGAGGCGTCGAGGGGGCTGAGCCGGTAGACCGCCGGGAAGGCGTTGCGGAACCGCCAG
Organism: Pedococcus sp. P2_E4; assembly: GCF_056403935.1. NCBI lineage: Bacteria > Bacillati > Actinomycetota > Actinomycetes > Micrococcales > Intrasporangiaceae > Pedococcus > Pedococcus sp. P2_E4. Next base: position 266,948 of record NZ_JBFUEO010000001.1, read on the forward strand.
GTGAGGACCGGCTTGTGGGTGGCGTCGAGGAGCTTGACCCGCACGTCGCGGTCCACCGCCGGGTCGCCGTTCCTCGCCTGCTCCCACCAGTTCCACAGGTCGAGGTTGGTGGTGAGGCCGCGGTGCAGCGCGAGGTGCGAGTAGCTCGCCAGCCCGGGCTGCTTGCGCGGTTCGGCGGTCTTGTCGTTGCCCGAGCGGTAGGCCACCTCGTCGAGGACCGCCACCGGGAGGTCCACGCGGGCGATCGAGGTGTCGTTGCCCGCCCCGAGGTCGACGACGAAGTTCGAGCCCTCGAATGGGTCGGGGTGCGCAGCCATGCGCCGAGCGTCCCACCCCGGCAGGGTGCGCGGAAGCCCCCGGCTCCCCTGGCCCGGAAGCCGAGCCCGTCCGGGAGATCACGCGGGAGCTCGTCCGGGAGCACGGACGGCGTTTGCACTCTCCCGGGGAGAGTGCCAATAATGGCGTTAGCACTCTCACCCTGAGAGTGACAATCCAGGCCAGTCCAGGTGAGGTCCGGGGAACGCGGCGACGTGAGCCGCGCAAGCCGTTCCGTCCGTCGCGGGCACCCACTGGCCACCGCTTACGTTTCGCGTGGGAGGAACCACCCGAATGGCCAAGATCATCGCATTCGATGAAGAGGCTCGCCGCGGTCTCGAGCGGGGAATGAACATCCTCGCCGACGCCGTCCGCGTCACCCTCGGTCCGAAGGGCCGCAACGTCGTCCTCGAGAAGAAGTGGGGAGCCCCCACGATCACCAACGATGGCGTGTCCATCGCCAAGGAGATCGAACTCGACGACCCGTACGAGAAGATCGGCGCCGAGCTGGTCAAGGAGGTCGCCAAGAAGACGGACGACGTCGCTGGCGACGGCACGACCACCGCCACCGTCCTCGCCCAGGCTCTCGTCAAGGAGGGCCTGCGCAACGTCGCCGCCGGCGCCAACCCGATGGCCCTCAAGCGAGGCATCGAGAAGGCCGTCGAGGCCGTCTCCGCGCAGCTGCTCGAGATGGCCAAGGACGTCGAGACCAAGGAGCAGATTGCTTCGACCGCCTCGATCTCCGCCGCTGACACCGAGATCGGCGAGATGATCGCCGAGGCCATGGACAAGGTCGGCAACGAGGGCGTCATCACCGTCGAGGAGTCCAACACCTTCGGCCTCGAGCTCGAGCTCACCGAGGGCATGCGCTTCGACAAGGGCTACATCAGCCACTACTTCGTCACCGACACCGAGCGCATGGAGTCCGTGCTCGAGGACCCCTACGTCCTCGTCGTGAACTCCAAGATCTCCGGCATCAAGGACCTGCTGCCCCTCCTCGAGAAGGTCATGCAGTCCGGCAAGCCGCTGCTCATCATCGCCGAGGACGTCGAGGGCGAGGCCCTGTCGACCCTGGTCGTCAACAAGATCCGTGGCACCTTCAAGTCGGTCGCCGTCAAGGCTCCCGGCTTCGGTGACCGTCGCAAGGCCATGCTGGCCGACATCGCCATCCTCACCGGTGGCCAGGTCATCTCCGAGGAGGTCGGCCTCAAGCTCGACACCGCGGAGCTCGACCTGCTGGGTCACGCCCGCAAGGTCGTCGTGACCAAGGACGAGACGACCATCGTCGAGGGTGCTGGCGACGCCGACCAGATCGCTGGTCGCGTCAACCAGATCCGCGCCGAGATCGAGAAGTCGGACAGCGACTACGACCGCGAGAAGCTGCAGGAGCGTCTGGCCAAGCTGGCCGGCGGTGTTGCGGTCATCAAGGCCGGTGCCGCGACCGAGGTCGAGCTCAAGGAGCGCAAGCACCGCATCGAGGACGCCGTGCGCAACGCCAAGGCTGCTGTCGAGGAGGGGATCGTCGCCGGTGGTGGCGTGGCCCTGCTCCAGGCGACCAAGGCCGCGTTCGAGAAGCTCGAGCTCGAGGGTGACGAGGCCACCGGTGCGAACATCGTTCGCGTCGCCGCCTCTGCCCCGCTCAAGCAGATCGCGATCAACGCCGGCCTCGAGGGCGGCGTCGTGACCGAGAAGGTCAGCACGCTCGACGCAGGTTGGGGCCTCAACGCCGCGACCGGCGAGTACGTCGACCTGATCGCCGCCGGCATCATCGACCCGGCGAAGGTCACGCGCTCCGCGCTGCAGAACGCCGCGTCGATCGCCGCGCTGTTCCTCACCACCGAGGCCGTCATCGCCGACAAGCCCGAGAAGGCTGCGCCGATGGCTCCCGGTGGCGACGAGATGGGCGGCATGGGCTTCTGACGAAGCTAGCCACACGGCATACGCCACGACGCCGAAGGGCGGTCCACCGAGAGGTGGGCCGCCCTTCGGCCATCCCCCGAAAGGACCGACCGCCCACCGGCGTTACCCAAGCAGGGGGTATGGCGTGTAGAACGGTCATCGTGTCGACTCACCCTCCCGACGGCCCCCTGATCCTGGGGCCGCTGCTCCGCTACGTCGGGGAGACGTCGGCCACCGTGTGGGTGCAGACCCGCGACGCCTCGCGGGTGCGCGTGCGGGCCTTCGACCGGGAGTGGAGCGCGCCGACCTTCGGCGCCCACGGGCGGCACTACGCGCTGGTGGTCCTGGACGGGCTGGAGCCGGGCACCTCGAGCGACTACGACGTCGACATCGACGACGAGCAGGTGTGGCCGCCCGTGGAGCCGGACTTCCCCGGCCTGCCGCCGAGCCGGATCAGGACCTTGGTCAACAGCGAGCCCACCCGGATGGCGTTCGGGTCCTGCCGCACGAGCGTCCCGCACGACGCCGAGGGCAACAAGAGCAACGGTGTCGACGCCTTGCGGGCCTACGCGTACCACCTGAGCAGGCCCGAGCGCGAGGAGCGGGACTGGCCGCACCTGGTGTGCTTCCTGGGCGACCAGGTGTACGCCGACGAGACCAGCGACGAGATGCGCGAGTTCATCGCGACCCGGCGCAGCCTCGACGAGCCGCCGGGCGAGGAGCTCAAGGACTTCGAGGAGTACTCCCACCTGTACTGGCTGGCGTGGAGCGACCCGCTCAACCGCTGGCTGCTGTCGACCCTGCCGAGCGCGATGATCTTCGACGACCACGACATCCGCGACGACTGGAACACCTCGCAGAGCTGGCACCGCGAGATGAACGCGAAGCCGTGGTGGCACCAGCGCATCGTCGGCGGGCTGGCGTCGTACTGGGTGTACCAGCACGTCGGCAACCTGTCGCCGCAGGAGCTGGCCGACGACGAGGTCTGGCGCCTCATCTCGGCCCACGCGGAGTCGGGACGCTCGGGCGCCGCTGACGAGCTCGACCTGACCCAGGTCCTCGACGACCTGGCCGAGCGGGTGGACAAGGAGCCCGAGACCTACCGCTGGAGCTTCGCCCGTGACCTGGGTGAGTCCCGGCTCGTCGTGGTCGACTCACGGGCGGCGCGGGTGCTGCAGCCCTCGCGGCGCTCGATCCTCGACGACGACGAGATGGAGTGGCTCGACCGGCAGCTGCGCGGCGACGTCGACCACCTGTTCATCGGCACGTCCCTGCCGTTCTTCATCGCGCAGGGCATCCACGACCTCGAAGCCATCAACGAGGCGATGTCGAGCGGTGCCTGGGGTCCGCGGGTCGCCAGGTTCGGCGAGAAGATGCGTCGTGCGCTCGACCTGGAGCACTGGGCGGCGTTCCAGGAGGGATTCTCCGCCGTGCTCGACCTGGTCGTGGCGGTCGCGCGCGGGGACCGTGGGCGACGCCCTGGGACCATCACCTTCCTGTCCGGTGACGTGCACAACTCCTACGTCACCCAGATCGGTCCGGACCAGCTCGGCGGCGGCAGCAGCACGATCCTGCAGGCCGTCTGCTCACCGATCCGCAACCCACTGCCGCGCCAGGTGCGCATCGGCCAGGCCCTGCTCGGCAAGGGCCTTGCGCGACCGCTCGAGTTCCTCGTGGGCCGCACGGACAAGGTGCCCAGCGCGCCATACCGGTGGGAGGTCACCCACGGTCCCTGGTTCGACAACAACCTGGCCACGCTCGAGGTCCGCGGACGCGGACTCCTGATGCGCTGGGAGGCCGGCGAGGTCCGCGGCGACCGGTACGACGCCCCGGACCTGCGCGAGGTCGCCCGGATCACCGTCAGCTGACCGCTGGACCCTGTTCGCGCGCTGTCCACCGTCTGGTTGACGGGGCGTAGGTGGACTGGGGGTTCACTCAGGGTGGGTTCAGGGTCGAACCTGAATGCGTGAGCGGGGACGCGTCCCTACGTTGTGTGAGGAGAGCGGAACCACCATGAGCCGGGAGCCTGAGATGACTGCGACACCCCTGACCACCGACGCCACCGCGGCGTCGCCAACCCGTGCGGCCGCTGCCCGTGTCGTCGACCTGGCCAAGGTCTACGGCAAGGGCGAGGCGCAGGTACGAGCCCTCGACGGGGTGAGCCTGGACCTCTCGAAGGGGGAGTTCACGGCGATCATGGGCCCCTCGGGCTCGGGCAAGTCCACCCTGATGCACTGCGCGGCCGGCCTCGACTCGGTCACTGACGGCCAGGTCTACATCGGCGACGTCGACCTCACGCGGCTCAAGGACAAGGCCCTCACGGTGCTGCGCCGCGACCGGATCGGCTTCGTCTTCCAGTCGTTCAACCTCATCCCGACCCTCAGCGCCGAGGAGAACATCCTCCTGCCGCTGGCCATCGCGGGCCGCACGCCGGACCAGGCCTGGTTCGACACGGTCATCGAGACCGTCGGCCTGCGCGACCGCCTCACCCACCGCCCGGCCGAGCTCTCCGGCGGCCAACAGCAGCGGGTCGCCTGTGCGCGTGCCCTCGTGAGCCAGCCGGAGATCGTCTTCGCGGACGAGCCGACGGGCAACCTCGACTCCACCTCGGGCGCCGAGGTGCTCGGCTTCCTGCGGCGCAGCGTGGACGACTTCGGCCAGACCATCGTCATGGTGACGCACGACGCCAACGCAGCCGCCTACACCGACCGCGTCATCTTCCTCGCCGACGGCAAGGTCGTCGACGAGATGCGCGAGCCCACTGCCGACTCGATCCTCGAGCGGATGCGCAGCCTCACCCCCGGGCACGGCTGACATGCTGCGCGCGAGCTGGAAGAGCCTCCTCGGCCGCAAGCTGCGGCTGTTCATGAGCGCCTTCGCGATCATCCTCGGGGTCTCGTTCGTCTCGGGGTCGCTCATCTTCACCGACACCCTGGGCAAGGCGTTCAGCGGGATCGTCGACACGGTCGGCGACGTCGTCGTGCGTCCCGACACCGTGAGCGGCGACTTCGACAGCGCCCCGTCGTCGGCCACGCTGCCTGGCTCGATGGTGCGCGACCTGGCGTCGGTGCCGGGGGTGGCGCGGGCCGACGGCAACGTCACCGACCCGACCACCTTCGTCGTGTCCAAGAAGGGCAAGCTCATCGGCGGTCAGGGGGCCCCCGGTCTGGGTCTGTCCTACAACGACGCGCCCACCGCGTCCGGTGAGCCGCCGGCCTTCATCAAGCAGGGCCGGTGGCCCGACCGCAAGGGTGAGGTCGTCCTCGACACGCTCACCGCCGAGCGGGCCGGCTACCGGATCGGCGACGAGGTCACGCTGGCCACCAGCAGCCCGACGCCGATCGTGCGCGCGACCCTCGTGGGCGTCGCCGAGTTCAAGTCCGGGCTCGTGGGCGCCACCCTCACCTTCTTCGACACCAAGACCGCCCAGGAGATGTACCTCGGCGGCAAGGACGAGTACACCGACGCGTGGGTGACCGCCAAGGACGGCGTGAGCCAGGAGGACCTCGCCAAGGCCGTCCAGGCCAAGCTGCCCGCCGGCTACGAGGCCGTCACGGGAACCGCCGTCGCCAAGGAGTCGCAGAACTCGATCAACCAGGCGCTGTCGTTCATCAACACGTTCCTGCTCATCTTCGCCGGCATCGCGTTGTTCGTCGGCTCGTTCCTCATCATCAACACCTTCTCGATCCTGGTGGCCCAGCGCAGCCGTGAGCTCGCGTTGTTCCGGGCCCTCGGGGCGGCCCGCACGCAGGTGACGCGGTCGGTGCTCTTCGAGGCGTTCGTGGTGGGCCTGGTGGGCGCCACCCTCGGGCTCGGGCTCGGGTTCGTCCTGGCCCTCGGGATCAAGGCCCTGTTCGCGACGTTCGGCCTCGACCTCAGCGGGTCGCCCCTCGTCTTCGAGTGGTCCACCGCGATGTGGTCGTATGCCGTGGGGCTGCTCGTGACCATGGTGGCGGCCTACCTGCCCGCTCGCCGGGCGGGCAAGATGCCGCCGGTCGCCGCGATGCGCGACGACGTGGCCCTGCCCGAGTCGGCCCTGCGCTGGCGGTTGCTGGTGGGCACCGTGCTGATGGTCGGTGGGCTGGTGGCCGGCTACCTCGGGGCCTTCACCGACATCGACCACTCCGCGTACTACGTCGGCGGCGGTGTCTTCGGGCTGCTGCTCGGGGTGGCGCTGACGAGCCCCGTGATCGGCCGGCCGGTCATCGCGGCGTGTGGGTTCGTCTACCGGCGGCTGTTCCGGACGGTCGGGGTGATGGCCGAGCAGAACGCCATCCGCAACCCGCGCCGCACGGCGGCCACCGCCTCCGCGCTGATGATCGGCCTCACGCTGGTGTCGCTGATGTCGGTGTTCGGGGCGTCGGCCAAGGCGAGCGTCGACAAGTCGATCAACGAGAACTTCGTGGCCGACTACGTCGTGTCCAACGCGATCGGCCAGCCGTTCTCGTCGTCGATCACGGCTGACGTGGCCAAGGTGCCCGGCGTGGAGGTGGCGACGCCGCTGCGGTACACCGTCTTCAAGTCCGGCGGGGACACCAAGTTCGCCGCCGCGATCGACCCCGCGACGTTCGGCCGGGCCGTCCCGGTCGAGGTCGTGCAGGGCAAGATCTCGGACCTGACCGGCAACACCGTCATGCTGACCGACAAGTCCGCCAAGGAGCTCGGCCTCGGCCTGGGCGACACGGTCAAGGCCTCGGTCGCGGCCGGCAAGGAGGGCACCTTCAGGGTCGCCGCGATCTACCGGTCGATGGAGGCGATGGACATCCCGGTCCTGACGTCCCTCGCGACGGCGACCGCGAACGGCCGGCCGCAGCAGGACAGCCTCACGTTCGTCGTCCGGGAGCCGGGTGCGGACAAGGCGGCGATCGAGTCCGGCATCGACAAGGTCATCGCGGACCTGCCGACGGTCACGCTCAAGGACCAGGACGCCTTCGCGGCCGAGCAGCGCAAGCCGATCGACCAGCTGCTCTACATGATCTACGCGCTGCTCGGACTGGCCGTGGTCATCGCCGTCCTCGGCATCATCAACACCCTCGCGCTGTCGGTGATCGAGCGGACCCGCGAGATCGGGCTGCTGCGGGCCGTCGGGCTCAGTCGCCGGCAGCTGCGGACCATGCTGCGTCTCGAGTCCGTCGCCATCGCGCTGCTCGGTGCGGTGCTCGGCGTCGTGCTCGGCCTGGCCGCCGGCTGGGGCCTGCAGCGCTCGCTGGCCGACGACGGCATCGACGTGCTGTCCATCCCGGTGGCCCAGCTGGCGATCTTCGTGCTGCTGGCGGGTGTCGTGGGCGTGCTGGCCGCGCTCTGGCCCGGACGGCGGGCCTCGCGGCTGGACGTCCTGCGGGCGATCACCACGGAGTAGCTGACGGCGGCGCCGGGGGTGAGCACCCGGCATACCCGCCATGGCGCCGCCCCGACCACCGGGCCGGGGCGGCGCCACGTCAGGTGAACATCCGCAGCGTCTGGGCCTCGGTCTCGGCGTACTGCGCGCCCGCCGCCCCGAGGACGGTGCCGATCGACTCCAGCGAGGTGCGCACCTGCCTCTGGGTGCCCTGCCACTCGGCCACCAGCGACTGGAAGCGGGCCGAGGCGGAGCCGGTCCACGCGTCCTGGAGGCCGTGCAGGCGGCTCATCATGGCGGTGACCTGGCTGTCGATCTCGGCGGAGATGCGGGCGATGTCGCCCGAGGCAGCGGTGATGCGCTCGGTGTCGACCTGGAACTGCATGGACATGTCTGACTCCTCGTCGTCGGCGGAGCCCCCATGACCTCCGCGGCTGGCTTCCGACCGTAGGGGAGTGGGCGCGCGGCCCCCGGCGGTTGTCCACAGGGTCACGGTCAGGCAGTAGCGTCGGTGCCGTGACGATCTGGATCGACCCGCCCGCCTGGCCCGCCCACGGACGGCTCTGGTCGCACATGATCTCCGACTCGTCCTATGACGAGCTGCACGAGTTCGCTGCAGCGCAAGGGATTCCGCGTCGCGGCTTCGAGGGAGACCACTACGACGTGCCCGAGGAGAGCTATCGCGGGCTGGTCGCGGCGGGGGCAAGGCCCGCAGACGGACGCGACGTGGTGCGGATGCTCCAGCGCAGCGGCCTGCGCATCCAGAAGCGCAAGCACGAGCGGGTCGTGGCGGCGGTGCCGGGCGCGTCCTGGCTCCCACCCGGGTCGCGCGCCGACGTCATCCTGTCGCGCCAGGACGACCCGCCCGCCAACACGGTGATCGTCCGGCTGGCGCTGCGTCGAGGCGGCGACCTGCTGCTCGTCGAGCGCGACGGCGGGTGGGACCTGCCCTCGCAGGCGGTCGGGGCACAGGCGGTGCCGGACGCGCTGGCAGGCCTCGTCGCGCGGCTCCTGGGTACGCCGGCGGCCCTCGCACCTCGGCTGGTCGGCTATGTCCGCAACACCGTCCCGGCCCCCGACGCCGGCTACCCGTGGCCGGTCCCCAAGGCGTGCTTCGCGGTCTACTCGGGTGAGCTCCTTCCGTCGGACGACTCCAGCGTCGGCACGTGGTTCGAACTCGCCCGGGCCGCCCGACTCGTGGGGGACCGGCACTGGTGGCCCCTGTTCGACCACGGCCCGGGAGTCCACCCGTGAGGCGGCAGCTGGGGCCCACGACGAGGGTGGACTACCCCGACGGGTCGGTGGCCGACGTGGAGCTGTGGCACTCGGACGAGCTCGTGCCCGAGGGCGAGGTCTTCGCCGCGATGGTGGTGCTCCGGGACGAGCTGGGGCGGTGTGCCGTCGCCTGGTCGCCGCGTCGGCAGGAGTGGGGCATCCCGGGTGGCGTGCGCGAACCAGGTGAGTCGGTGGCGCAGTGTGCGGTCCGCGAGGTGGCCGAGGAGACGGGGGTGCAGCTCGACGCGGCGGCGCTGACGCCGTGCGGGTCCGAGCGGTTCACGCCCGCCTCCGACGTCGGGAGGTGGCCCGTCGGTGGTGGTTCCATGCAGCTCTACCGGGCCACGGTGGCCGGCACGCCGGAGCTCCGAGCCGCGTTCGACGATGCGGTCGACCCGCAGTGGCTGACCGTCGAGGAGTTCGAGTCGCGCGCCGGTCACCGGTTCTGGTGGCCCATGGTCGCCGCGGCGATCAGGGCCGGGTGAGGTCCTTGAGCTCGGCGGCGAGGTTGGCGCGGGCCGCGTCCTCCCAGTGCTCACGGGCGTGCTCGGTCGCGTAGATCGTCTCCCGGGCGAGGAACGGGCCGAGGATCGCGGCACGCCCCGAGCGGAACGCGTCGTCGGGCACGGCGGCATACTCCTCTCGCACCTGACGGGTGTACTCGGCGTAGCGCTCGGGCGGTGCACTGAGGATCCACAGGTCGGCGTCGTGGAAGGCGGCACGGAGTCTGTCGGTGGTGAGGTCGTGGGTCTGCGTGGCGAGGACGAGGTCCCGGACGGTCTTGGCGTCGTCAGTGTCGAAACCGAGCGCCTGCAGGTCGCGCGCGGCGAGCTCGGCGCTGCGGATCTCGTTGTCACCCGGAGATGCCGGGTCGTAGACGGCGTCGTGGAACCACCCGGCCACCCGGGCCACCGTCGCCTCCCTGGCGTTGAGCTCGCGGGCGTTCTCGAGGTCCTCGAGCGCCCAGAACAGCTCCACCAGGTGGTGGGCCGTGTGGTAGCTGCGGTGCGGTTCCTCGAGCCGCCGCCGCAGGTCCGCGCCGATCGCGGCCACGGTGTCGTGGTGAGCGCGCGGGGCGAGCTCGGCGATGTCGAGGGTCCACCAGGTCTGCAGGGCCGGCACGGTCGAAGTCTTGCAGACGCAGGGGTCGGACGAGCTCCTTATGCCGCCCGCCCGAGCTCGGCAGGGAGGGGCTGCGCGTGGACCACGGTCAGGGCGGACACGGCGCGGGTGAGCACGACGTAGAGGCGGCGCAGTCCCGTGCGCTCGTCGGGCTCCGCTGCGGCGATCGCGGCCGGCTCGACGACGATGACGCGGTCGAACTCCAGTCCCTTGGCGACGGTGGCGGGAACGATGTCGACCTGGTGGTCGATATCGCCGTGGTCCTGCCCGAGCACACCATGATCGAATCCATTGCGCCGCAACGCCTCTGACAGGGACTCCACCATCGCATCCGGGGCGATGACGCCGATGGAGCCGGGTTCCTGCAGCTCGGTGGCCACGATCTCGGCCACGGTGTCCTCGAGTCGCGAGGCGTCGGCGGCGACCAGGTCGAGACGGCCTGGGTTGTCACGCACCGAGACCGGAGCCCCCAGCCCGGCAGCCATGTGCGGCAACAGCTGGGCGGCGTACTCGATCACGCTGGCGGGCACCCGGAAGCCGCGGTCGAGCACCTCGACGTGGCTGCCGGGCTTGCCGAGGTGGGCCAGCGACGACTCCCATGAGTCGGTGGCCCACGGGGTCGTGCCCTGGGCGATGTCGCCGAGCACCGTCGCGGCCCCGGTCGAGCAGCGGCGCCCGACTGCCCGCAGCTGCATGGGCGAGAGGTCCTGTGCCTCGTCGAGGACGACGTGCCCGAGCGAGGGGGTCCTCGCGATGTGGTCGCCCAGCTCGTCGAGCAGGACGGTGTCGGCGCGCGACCACTTCGCCGACCCCTTGCTCCGAGGACCCTTGTCCCACAACAGGACTCGTTGCTCATCCTCGGTCAAGAGACCGTCGGCGTGCTTGGCCAGGCTCTCGGGGTTCGACAGCAGGTCGAACAGCACCGCCTTGGCGTCCAGGGGCGGCCAGAGCGCCGAGACGTACTTCTTCACGATCGCCGAACGGGCCACCTGGTCCTGCACGCGGTCGTCGGGCGAGTCGCCGGATCCCTCGAGCTTGACCAGGACCGCGTGGGCCAGCCGCTGGGGGAGCATCTGCCGGGCGGCGTCGTAGCGCACCCCCCGCGACCGGAGCTCGTCCAGGATCTCGTTGACCTCGTATGCCGGGACCCGCCACTTGCGCACGCCGCGCGGCACCACGAGCGGCTCGGTGGCGGGCTGCACGGCCGACCACACGGCATACCGGAGCACGTCGGCGAGGCGGGCGTCGCCCTTGAGCAGCGCGGTGGCGGTGGAGTCCTCTCCACGGACCGGCACCGAGGCGACCAGCTCCTCGATCGTGGTGTGGGCGACCGACACCTCGCCGAGTGCCGGGAGGACGGCGCCGATGTGCTCGAGGAACGCGCGGTTGGGGCCGATCACCAGCACCCCGGAACGGGCCAGCTTGTCGCGGAAGGCATAGAGCAGCCAGGCCGCCCGGTGCAGCCCCACGGCCGTCTTGCCGGTGCCGGGCGCACCCTGGACGCAGATCGTCTCGTCGGGGCCGGCGCGGACGATCTCGTCCTGCTCGGGCTGGATCGTCGCGACGATGTCGCGCATCGGGCCGACGCGGGGGCGCTCGATCTCCTCGGCGAGGATCCGGCTGTGGACCTCGTGCTCGGAGCGGTCCTGCAGGTGCTCGTCCTCGTAGGCCGTGATCGCCCCGTGGTCGAGACCGAACCGGCGCCGCAGGACGACCCCCATCGGCTCGGCGTGCGATGCCCGGTAGAACGCCGTCGACATCCGGGCGCGCCAGTCGATGACCAGCGGGTCGCCCTTGGCATCGGCGACGTGGCGACGCCCGATGTACCAGCGCTCCGCACGGCCCGAGTCGTTGGTGTCGTCGGTGTCGATCCGCCCGAAGAACAGGGTGGACGACGGGTCGTCCTTGAGCGCGGCCGCTCGCAGCCGCAGGTTCCGGGCCAGGTGCTCGGCCGAGATCGGGTCGTGTGCCTGGACCTGCAGGGAGAGGGTCTGCTCGCGCATCCTGGCGAGGGCCTCGCGGGCGGCGGTGAGGTAGGACTGCTCGCGCTGGAGCTCTGGCGTCAGCGATGGCGGGACCGAGGCGGCAGGCACAAGGGTCCACCTTGCCACCGAACCAGTTCGCGGTCGAACGGATATCACCGCTCGGCTCCCCGACGACCCCTCCCCGAGGGTCCCTCCCCGGACGTGACGCATCCCCCCGGGAAGGGGTCCGGGGGGATGCGTGCGCGCCGCTGTCCGCACGTCGGCGGCGCTGGCCGCAGGAGGAGCGAGGTGCCCTCCGCGGACGATGGGACGTCAGCTCGTCGCCGCAGCCTTGGCCACGAGGGTCGTGGTGAGGTCGACGCGCTTGCCGTCGCGCAGGACGGTGAGCGAGACCTTGTCGCCGACGGACCGTTCGCGGATGTTGGCGACGAGGGACAGGGACGAGTCGACCGGGTCGTTGTCGACGGCGATCACGACGTCGCCCTTCTTCAGCCCGGCGTTGGCGGCGGGGGTGCCGGAGCTGACCGACGACACCTCGGCGCCGGCACGCTGGCTGGAGCCGTCGGTGGCCGTGCCGTCCTGCAGGGTGACCCCGAGGAAGGCGTGCTCGGCCTTGCCCTTGTCGATCAGCTGCGTGGCGATGCTCTTGGCCTCGTTGACCGGGATCGCGAACCCGATGCCGATGCTGCCGCTCTGGCTGCTGCCCGAGCTGCCCAGGGACGCGATCGAGGAGTTGATCCCGACGAGCTGCCCGCTGGAGTTGACGAGCGCGCCACCGGAGTTGCCCGGGTTGATGGCGGCGGACGTCTGGATCGCGTTCGTGACCACCTGGCTGGAGTCGCTGCCGGTCTGCGGGTCGCTCTGGCCCTGTCCCGGCAGGCCCTGCCCGAACGGGTCCTGCTGCGACTGGCTGTCGTTCTCGGCCTGTGTCGTGACAGGGCGGTTCAGGGCGCTGACGATCCCGGTCGTCACGGTGCCTGCCAGACCCAGGGGGTTGCCGATGGCCATGACCGGGTCGCCGACCTTGAGGTCGTCGGAGTTGCCCAGCGCCACGGCCTTGAGGTCGGACGGCGGGTCGGTCAGCGTGATGACGGCCAGGTCGGTGCTCGGGTCGGTGCCGGCGACGGTCGCCTTGTAGGTGCGTCCGTCGTTGAGGGCCACGCTGATCGTGGCGCCCTGCCCCGCACCGCTCACGACGTGGTTGTTCGTGAGGATATGGCCCTTGCCGTCGATGATGACGCCCGACCCCTGACCCTCACCCTGGCTGGTCGTCACCGTGATGGAGACGACGCTGGGGGCCACCGCAGCCGCCGTGGCGGTCCAGTTGGGGGCGGTGGCGTCGGCCTGGACGACCGGACCGTTGTCCGTGCCGCGACCCAGCGTCGTCGAGCTCGCAGAGGAGGAGGACTGCGAGTCGCCGAGCTGGGTCGCGGCGTAGGTGCCGCCGGTCGCGAGGACGGCGGCGAGCGCCGCGACGGCGGTGAGTTCCGTCCATCGGCGCGGTTTGGCCGGCTGGGCAGGCTCTGCCCCGTTCCCAGTGGGGAAAGAAGGGGGCGGCCCAGCCGGAGGCTGGAAGGCGGTGGGGTATGCCGGGTGGGCGCCGGCCGGCGCGTCGGCACGTGGCCCGGTGGGAGCAGCCCACGGGGACTGCTCGGCGGCCGGGGCGGGGCCCTGGTCGGTGCGCGGCAGCTCCTGGGTCTGGCCGTACCAGAACGGTGCCGTGTGGTCGCCGGTCTCGCGGGGGGACTCGGGGGATGCCGGGGTGGAGGGAGCGGGTGCTGCCTGCGACGCCCCCGGTGTCGCGGGTGCCGCGGTCTCCGGACGGGTCTCGGGGTGGATCTGGGTCATGGCTGTTCGCGCTCCTCGGGTGGCTTGGTGACCCCGAGTCAACCCGGCCAACGTCAAGGGGTGCTGGGGCTGGGCTGGGAGTTTCCTGTGGGCAGCTCCAGCACGAAGGTCGCCCCGCCACCGGGGGTCTGCGCGACCCCGATGCGACCGCGGTGGGCGCTCACGAGGGCGGCGGCGATGGCCAGGCCGAGACCGTTGCCCCCACCGGTGCCGCGCACGCGCGACGGGTCGGCACGGTAGAAGCGCTCGAAGACCCGGCGTGCCTTGTCAGGGTCGATCCCCGGCCCGTGGTCGCGCACCTCGACGATGGCGGTCTCGCCCGAGTCCCTCGTGCCGACGGCGATCTCGAGCGGTGTGTCGGCGGGCGTGTGGTTGAGGCCGTTGGACAGCAGGTTCGCGAGGACCTGCCGCAGCGACGACTCGTCGCCCGCGGCGACCGTGGGCTCGAGTGGACCCTCGAGGCCGGTCACGGAGATGGAGCGTTCCGGGGCGATGGCGCGCGCGTCCTGGACGGCGTCGGCGGCCAGCACGGTGAGGTCGACCGGGGCGAACTCCAGCGGTCGCTGGTCGTCGAGGCGGGCCAGCATGAGCAGGTCCTCGACGAGCCCTCCCATGCGGGTGGCCTCGCCCTCGATCCGTGACATGGCGCTCGCGACGTCCGCGGGTTCGCGGACCGCGCCCTGGCGGTAGAGCTCTGCGTAGCCCCGCACCGCGGCCAGCGGCGTGCGAAGCTCGTGGGAGGCATCCGCGACGAACTGCCGCATCCGCTCCTCGGACGCCTCGCGGGCGGCGAAGGACTGCTCGATCTGCGCCAGCATGACGTTGAGCGAGCGCGACAGCGACGTCACCTCGTCCTCGGCGGTGCGGGTCGGGATGCGGCGTCCGAGGTCGCCGTCGGCGATGGCGGCGGCGGTGTCCTCGATCTGGCGCAGCGGGCGGAAGGCGCGGTGCACGGCATACCAGCCCACGGCGGCACACGCCGAGAGCACGGCGAGGCCGATGAGCAGCTCGACGAGCACCAGCTTGCGGACGGTGGTGTCCACGGTCGTGAGGGGAACGGCGACGATGAAGGTGGCCTCGAAGTCCCGGGTCCGGCCGGCGATGGCCCGCCACTTCAGGTCGCCCGACTTCGAGCCGATGTAGAACGCCTCGTTGCTGCGCACGTGGGGGCTGGTGATGGGCAGGGCGCGGGGCATGTCCGGCGTCGTGGACTCGCTGGTCGGGTCGAGCTCGACCGGGTTGGACCCGTCGGACGGGTAGAAGATGACGGCGTAGCCGCTCGGCAGCCGGTTGGCCTGCTGTCGCACGATGGTGATGAGCGCCTGCTGGGCGACGCTGGGGTAGGCGCGCTCGAGGTCCGCGTCGACCCGGCCCACGAGGTCGCGCCGCATGAGGACTGCCGTGGCGGCCGCGGTCAGCGTCAGCGCGGCGAGCAACAGCACCAGCAGGATCGCGATGAGGCGCAGCCGCAGCGGCAGCGCCTCGAGCCTGCGGCTGACCGCCTCGCGTGGAGCAGGCCGGGTCACCCTCACTGCTAGGCCTCCGGCGGCTTGCGCAGGACGTAGCCGACCCCGCGTTTGGTGTGGATGAGCGCGGGCACGCCGTCGACGTCGATCTTGCGCCGCAGGTAGGAGATGTAGGACTCGACGATGCCGCTCTCGCCGCGGAAGTCGTAGTCCCACACGTGGTCGAGGATCTGCGCCTTGGACAGCACCCGGTTGGGGTTGAGCATGAGGTAGCGCAGCAGCTTGAACTCGGTCGGGGAGACGTCGATGCTGCGACCGGCGCGGGTCACCTCGTGGGAGTCCTCGTCGAGCTCGAGGTCCTCGAAGCGCAGGGACGCGCTCTCGTCGTGCTCCCCGCGCGTGCGGCGCAGGACGGCCCGGATGCGGGCCACCACCTCCTCGAGGCTGAACGGCTTGGTGACGTAGTCGTCGCCGCCGACCGTGAGGCCCTTGATCTTGTCGTCGACCGAGTCGCGGGCCGTGACGAACACGATGGGCAGCTGTCGCCCGGTGTCGCGGAGCTTGCGCGTGACCGTGAACCCGTCCATGTCGGGGAGCATCACGTCGAGGACGACGAGGTCGGGCTCGTGCGTGGTGGCCAGCTGGAGGGCGGTGGCGCCGTCACCGGCGACGTGGACCTCGAAGCCCGCGAAGCGCAGGGAGGTGGCGAGGAGCTCGCGGATGTTCGGCTCGTCCTCGACGACGAGGAGGCGGGCCTCGGGTTGCACAGTGGTCACACCTCAGTGTCCGTGCAGAGTCTGGGAGTTGCCTGTATGTCGTCTGGGTGAGTCACGTGCGTCCGACCCCGCGGGTCAGGCGGTCGCGTCCACGTCGTCGGCGTCGACGATGCGGTAGGCGTAGCCCTGCTCGGCGAGGAACCGCTGGCGGTGCGCCGCGAACTCGGCGTCGACCGTGTCGCGCGAGACCACCGTGTAGAAGTGGGCGGTGCGGCCGTCGCCCTTGGGGCGCAGGACGCGGCCGAGGCGCTGGGCCTCCTCCTGGCGGGAGCCGAACGTGCCGGACACCTGGATCGCGACGCTGGCCTCCGGGAGGTCGATCGAGAAGTTCGCGACCTTCGACACCACCAGCAGGCTGATCTCGCCCACGCGGAACGCCTGGAAGAGCTTCTGTCGCTGCGAGACCGGGGTCTCGCCCGTGATGACGTCGGCGCCGAGTCGCTCCGACAGCTCCGCGAGCTGGTCGAGGTACTGGCCGATGACGAGGGTGGGCTCGCCCTGGTGCTGGCGCACGATCCGCTCGACGACGGGGTCCTTGACCGGGCTGCACGAGGCCAGGCGGTAGCGGTCCTCGGGCTCCGCCACGGCATACGCGAGGCGTTCGGCGTCGGGCAGCGTCACCCGCACCTCCACGCAGTCGGCCGGCGCGATGTAGCCCTGCGCCTCGATGTCCTTCCACGGGGCGTCATAGCGCTTGGGGCCGATCAGGGAGAACACGTCGGCCTCGCGGCCGTCCTCACGCACGAGGGTCGCGGTGAGCCCGAGCCGGCGCCGGGCCTGCAGGTCGGCAGTCATCCGGAAGATCGGCGCCGGCAGCAGGTGCACCTCGTCGTAGACGATGAGGCCCCAGTCGCGGGCGTCGAGCAGGTCGAGGTGCGTGTAGACACCCTTGCGGCGCGTCGTGAGCACCTGGTACGTCGCGATGGTGACCGGCCGGATCTCCTTGCGGGCGCCGGAGTACTCGCCGATCTCCTCGTCGGTGAGGCTGGTCCGCTTGAGCAGCTCGTCGCGCCACTGCCGGGCCGAGACCGTGTTGGTGACGAGGATGAGCGTGGTGGCCTTGGCCTGGGCCATCGCACCGGCGCCGACGAGGGTCTTGCCGGCACCGCAGGGCAGCACCACGACTCCCGAACCGCCGTGCCAGAACCCGTCGACGGCCTGCTGCTGGTACGGCCGCAGTGCCCAGTCGGTGTTGTCGAGGTCGATGCGGTGGGCCTCGCCGTCGACGTAGCCCGCCTCGTCCTCGGCCGGCCAGCCGACCTTGAGCAGCTCCTGCTTCAGGTGGCCCCGCTCCGAGGGGTGCACGATGACCCGGTCGGCGTCGATGCGCTCACCGATGAGCGGCTTGATCTTCTTGTGCCGCAACACCTCTTCGAGGACGGGGCGGTCCGTGGTGCGCAGCACGAGCCCGTGCTCGTCGTCCTTCTCGAGGGTCAGCCTGCCGTACCGGTCCATCGTGTCGGCGACGTCCACGAGCAGCGCGTGCGGCACGGCATACCGGCTGTGGGTGATGAGGGCGTTGACGACCTGCTCCGCGTCGTGGCCGGCGGCGCGGGCGTTCCACAGCCCCAGCGGGGTGACCCGGTAGGTGTGGATGTGCTCCGGCGCGCGCTCGAGCTCGGCGAAGGGGGCGATCGCCCGGCGGGCCTCCTCGGCCCGGGGGTGGTCGACCTCCAGGAGCAACGTCTTGTCGCTCTGGACGATCAGGGCGCCATCAGGCATGGACGGTTAGCTCGTCCCGTAGGAGTCGAAGCTCGAGGAGCTGCTGCCGACCGCCAGCAGCCCGAAGAAGGCGATCGCCGCGACGATGACCACCACGAGCCCGACGATCACGGCGATCCAGCCCCAGCGGGTGTACTTCGCCGACTCACCCGGCTCGTCCTTCTTGGCCGCGGCGATGATGCCGAAGATGAGGCCCACGATGCCGAAGCCGCAGCTGATCGTCGAGAGGCCGGCGACGATGAGCAGGGCGATGGTGCTGCCGGAGAGCTGCGTGGAGGGGGCGTAGGCCGCCGGGGGAGCGCCGTACGGAGCCTGCCCGTAGCCGGGCTGGCCGTACTGGGCCTGGCCGTACTGCTGCTGCCCGTACTGGGCCTGGCCGTACTGCTGCTGCCCGTAGGGGCTCTGGCCGTAGGGGCTCGCGGGCGGCGGCGCGCCATACGGGCTCTGGTAGGGGGTGGCACCGGGCGCCTGGGGCGGGGTGGCGTAGGGGTTCTGCGGTGCGGACGCCTGCGGCGGGCCGTACCCCGCGGCCGGGGGCGCGGCGGGAGCCGCCGGACCGGACTGGCCCTCGGACGGCGGCACCGGCGGGACAGCCTGGGTCGCCGAGGTGTCGATGGGCGCGGTGTGGTCGGCCGGGTCGCTGGGGGCGGTGGGCTCGCTCGGGGCGGTGGGGTCGCTCGGGGCGGTGGGGTCGCGGAACTCGGGGTTCTCGTCGGACCGTGGAGTGTCGCTCATCGGGGTGTCCTTCGCCGTCGTGCCGCCGCCGGCCTGCGCGCCGGTCTCGGGCGACAATCTAACCCGCCCGGCTGTGGTGACGTGGCTGGTCGGCGGAACGCGCACCGGATGGCAGGATCGGGGGGTGAGCACCGGACTGCCGCAGCGTGAGCCGAACCCCGACCTCCCCGCCCGGGTCAGCATCTACGAGGTCGGACCGCGGGACGGCCTGCAGAACGAGAAGACCGTGGTCCCCGCGGCGGTGAAGGCCGAGTTCATCCGGCGCCTCGCGGCCGCCGGGCTGGAGACGATCGAGACGACGTCGTTCGTGCCGCCGCACTGGGTGCCCCAGCTGGCCGACGCCCGCGAGGTGCTCGCGGACCTCGGCGACGAGGGGCTCGGGCGCACCCGCCCCGTCCTCGTGCCGAACGAGCGGGGTCTCGACGACGCCCTGGCCGCCGGGGTGGGCGCCGTCGCCATCTTCGGCAGCGCGACCGAGACCTTCGCCCGCAAGAACCTCAACCGCAGCGTCCACGAGTCCATCGAGATGTTCTCCCCCGTCGTGGCACGCGCCCGCGACGCCGGGCTGTGGGTCCGGGCGTACGTGTCGATGTGCTTCGGGGACCCGTGGGAGGGGCCGGTGCCGGTCGAGCAGGTGGTCGACGTCTCGGCCCGGCTCATGGACCTCGGCGCCGACCAGCTCTCGCTCGGCGACACCATCGGGGTCGGCACCACCGGGCACGTCGCCCGGCTCCTCGACGCACTCGACGCACGGGGCATCGGCGCAGACCGGATCGGCGTCCACTTCCACGACACGTACGGCCAGGCGCTCGCCAACACCATGACCGCCCTGCGGCACGGCGTCACGGTCGTGGACGCGTCCACCGGTGGGCTGGGCGGATGTCCCTACGCCAAGAGCGCGACCGGCAACCTCGCCACCGAGGACCTCGTGTGGGCCCTCGACGGAGCAGGCGTGCACACCGGCGTCGACCTGGCCGCGCTCGTCGAGACGAGCACCTGGATGGCCGGGCACCTCGGGCGGCCCTCTCCCTCGCGGGTGGTCAAGGCCCTCGCGGGCGGCGACTGAGGGTCGGGCGCGCTCAGCCCGGCGCCGCGCCGGTGACCCGGTGGATCGACAACGTGCGCGCCGTCCCGTCGACCGAGCCGTGCACGCGCCCGCCCTCGACGCGGTCGGGATGGAACAGCAGCCGCTGCACGCGCCCGTCGGCGTCGGAGTAGCCGAGCCACACCGACTGCCGCTCGGCCGCGGCCTCGCGCAGGACGGCGAGGGTGGTGGTCGGGTCGGTGCTCGCGAGCGACGGCCCGGCGCGGGTGGACAGCTGCTCACGCTGGTATGCCGCGGCCTCCTCGCCCGCGCGCAGCGCACCGACCAGCGTGGTCACCAGCTCCTCGTCCACCACCCGGGACGTCACGGGGGCACTGCGCCGCTGGAGCGGAGTGCGGTGACGGCCCGCTGACGGGACGATGACGCCCCCGTCAGCGGTCTCGGCGACCGGTGCGAAACCGTTCTCGCGCAAGAAGTCCAGGACCGTCTCGGCCGCCACCGGCGAGACGAGGACGGTGGGTGCGATGCTGCGCAGCTGGAGCGGTGCCAGGGCGCGCTCGGCGACCATGGCGCCCAACGTCGTCTCGTCGTCGCAGCGGATGTACGCCCGGGCGGAGCCGACCCGGGCCTGTCCGTGGCGGCGGGCGACGTCGCGGACGAGGTAGTCGAGCGGCTGCGGGATCGGCGTCTGGCTCGCGTCGCCGAGGGCCGAGAGCACCTGGTCGACGGACCAGCCGGTGTCGAGGGCGCGGCGCACCGTGTCGGGTGAGAAGCGGTAGACGGTCGCGCCCCCACGCGACTCGATGTCGGCGACCAGTCGCATGAACGTCGCGAGGCCACCCTCGAGCGGGCCGGGCGCGATGGCCGTGAGGTCGGCCTGGAGCAGCACGTGGGCCACCGGCTCGGGCAGGTGCGGCTGCATGGCCGCGGAGAGCTCGCTGCCGTCGCCGGTGTCGTGCGCCAGGAGCGCAGCTCCTGCTTGCGACAGGGCGCCGCGGCCGACCACCCCGAGCCACTGGGCCTCGCGCAGCACTGCCTGCACGATGGTGTCGAGGCTCGCCGGGACCCGCCGCGGCCGGCGCCACCGCAGCGCCTCGGCGAGGTCCGCCGCCGACACCGCCTGCCCG